>JAUXOG010000025.1 GCA_030682385.1 Bacteroidota bacterium | reverse complement strand
ATCCGGTAATGTTGGTTTTATCACTGTTGGTGTTTGGATATTTTCTCGGCTTTATCGGACTTATTCTTGCAATACCGACTACAGCGATTATTCTGTTGACGATTAAATTTTATAAAGAACATAAACAAAATCAATCGAATGGATGAGTTAATATGTCGGGTATTTTATATCTCATAGCAACTCCGATAGGGAATTACGGAGATATTACTTATCGAGCACTCGAAGTATTGAAGCAAGTCGATATCGTTGTTGCTGAAGAGTTTCGTGAGGGAAATAAAATATTACGTTACTACGGAATTGATAAACCTCTCGAAAACTTAAACGAGCATAACGAAGAAGACAAGTCGGGCGAGTTGTTGCAGATGTTGTTGGAAGGAAAAAATATCGGATTAATCTCGGATTCAGGCACTCCTGTTTTTTCTGACCCCGGAAGAAAACTTGTAAAAAAATCAATCATTAAAAAAATAAGGATTATTCCCTTACCGGGAACTTCTTCGTTGATGCCTGCATTAATAGTGTCAGGTTTTAATATCGACAAATTTTTGTTTTATGGTTGGCTCTCTCCTAAAACTGAACAACGTAAAAAAGAACTTCGTTTACTACAAAAAGAAAACAGAACAATTGTCCTTATGGATACTCCTTATCGCCTGATTCCTTTGTTAAAAGATTTAAAAGATATATTTAAGGATTCACGTCTTATGTGTATTGCATATAATTTAACAATGATGGACGAGCGAATATTTTATGGAACTGCAACAGAATTATATAATTTAACTTCTGAAAAAAAATTAAAAGGGGAATACGTGATTGTTATCGGTAACAAGAACAACTAAGCAATACAATTCATAAATATAAAAGTGCAAAATAATTTCCATACTGCGATAATATTTTTCTTATTGCTCCTGACAGCCTGCCGGGAACAATCTCCTCAATCCGAATTCTGGAGATTTGGTCCCGATTAGATCAACCTTACTACACCAACTTATCTGAGAATTATTCTGTTCCTTCCTCATGCCAATGTGTTTCTATAGTTAGGTGTGTAATCTCTTTAAAACCACTTAATGTTTTCCGGTAACGGTCGGCTGAGTGCGGCACTGTTGAACATACCGACACGATGCAGGCATACCGTGCGTCGCTAACCCGCCACAGATGAAGATCATTCACCTTGCTGCTGCCATCAACCTCAATAGCCGTTTTTATTCGTTCTACTAACGGTGAATCCATTTCTCTGTCCAACAGAATTGCTGAGCTATCACGCAAGAGTGAAACAGTCCACCGAGCAATCATGGCTGCGCCGACCAATCCTGCCATAGGATCGAGCCAAATCCATCCAAACATTTGTCCTCCAATAAGAGCTACAATAGCAAGTACCGATGTTGCAGCATCGGCAATAACGTGGAGATACGCTGACCGAAGATTTAAGTCGTTGTGAGTGTGAGACGAATGTGAAGATTCAGAGTGAGTGGAATGATTATGCATACTGCCGACATTCATAATAAACGCACTGACGATGTTTACCAGTAAGCCGGCAACAGCAACAATTATTGCTAAAGTGTAATCGATAGCTAGAGGATTCATTAAACGATCGATGGACGCAACAACTAACGAGAGTCCAACTATACCGAGAATGAGCGCACTTGTATATGCGCCAAGGATTTCTATCTTCCAGGTTCCAAACGCGTATCGTTTATCCAAAGAATGGCGGCGCGCCAGTACGTATGCCATTAGTGAAATTCCTAATGCCGTTGCGTGTGTTCCCATATGCCAACCATCGGCGAGGAGAGCCATCGAGTGAAACATCGTTCCCGCCGTAATCTCTACTGCCATAGTCGCGATAGTCAACAAAACGACAATTAATGTCCGTTTTTCTATATGTCGCTTCGATTCATGGAAATCATGGTTGTGTTCATCGTTAAATGTATGTTGTATCTTCATTATGATTTCCAAAGTAAACAAATCGGGAAGAAGTTATTCAACTTATCGGGGCTTGATTAAAAAACAAAACAGAATATCTTTTTCTCTTGACTGAGTGAATCTTTAGGAGACTTTGACCTTTTATAAAGTGTTAGCTGCCGGCACGCATTTTCTGAAACGCCTGAATTATTTCTTGGGATAGCGTTCTTTCTGGTTTTCCCTGGGGATGTTTGGAAACGACAGTGTCGATGACAAGACCATCTCGCTGCACCTTTAGAGAACCAAAAGCTTGCACGTATTTACCAAATGTATCGTATCGGAACAAAAATCGGTTATCCATTAAAAATGGAGATGCCCAATCCATGCCCGTAAGTAATAGCAATCGCTTTGGTCTATATACTATCAATTCTCCTTCCATCAATTCCTGACAATACTTGAATTGGAGGTTGCGGATACGAGAAGAAGGATTGCCCGTCACCAACGGTGCGATCCTATAAAGATTACTCCATATCAAATAACTCTTCCAATCACTTGATGTAATATCAGCAACATCAAGATCATTCGAAACTTGTCGAATAGTTCGCCAAAAAGGTGATAAATTAATGTTGTAATCGGTGTCCCATTGCATCGGGCATTTCTTAGATGGATCGACAGATTCTCGCATCTTCAAAAGTAAGGTATCTCTTGAATCCTGTGAACTTAGACTCTTTGGTGAAAAATTTAGGTACCACCCATTCGGTGCTCTACCTAGTATCATTAAATTTCCCTGAGCTTTTACACCGCACAAAGTAGGAAAGATAGAATAATCCACATCGCGAAATTTTTGCGCATTGTTTCCAATTTCACTGAAAAGCGACAGAAAAATTTTTTCTTCGAGGTCTGTCATATTTTAATAAGAATCATTACTTTTCATGAACTCTGTTGGGTGAGTAAGAACATCCAGATCCTGTGCTGGTTGATCCACACCATCTGCATTTGTTGCTTCCGCTGCCGTGTCGGTGATTTCTCGTAGGACTATAACTGCACCCAGAGCCATATGATGATGAACCACAGAATTCACACTTGTTCTGGTCGTCATTATGTTCGTGTACTTTATTTGGGCTATAAGAACAACCTGATCCGTAGCTCGATGAATTGCAATATCGACATGTACTCATAATACTTACTCCTTTCGTTGGTATATCCTTCGCCAGCGTTCCGCAGCCGCTCATGAGCGAGCGAGTCTTTTGTGTCACGCGACTTTTACTATGTTTGTCGTTCATGATACTCTATCCCGCGTGACACTCACGAGCGAATGGCTGCGGAACGTTCTGCAAAATAACGCAACAGTTTTGTGAACATACAAATCTCATTCGAGTAAACAAAACTGTTGAGCGAGTATTAACCATTGACATTTCCAGCGTCGTTATTTTGCTTGTTAGGCGTTGCCGCCAATTGTCTTGACATAGATAATAGCTTTGCGTGGAATATACCTAATGTAACTATCATAGACTTCACCAGTTTTCAAATCTTTAATTGTACCAGCCCTTGTTCCAAGAGAAATAGCAAATGCATATGGATTGGGTTGAATTACTTCAGTTCTTTCTTCCCCAAAAGCCAACTTAGCAACAATCTTCACTTGTTTGTCTTCTGGACTATCATAAAGGAATTCACATCCTTCGTATTCGGCAAAAAGTCTATCGAGAAAATTAAATTGTTTATGCACATCCTTCGGGTGAATAATATCTATTCGTCTCGCTATTGATCTACCGAATCGAAGATGAAGGGCATCGCATTTGCCTTGAGAGACTTGTTCAGGTCTACCCGAGAAATTTATGATAAGTTCAATTTCGCTTCCAGAATATTTATCTGGCATAAGATTGAACTTGTCAAGAATTTTAATGGTTTGTTCAGGTTGAACAGAAGGTTGAAGTTTGTCTGACTCTATTTCAAAATTTCGTTCTGTAAAAAGTCGTCTTAGGTCCCGTTCCACCTTTTTTGCGAGATCATCGGGTGATAGAAAAGTATCTATCGTGTGTTTTTTCTTGAGGGCGTCTTTAAATTCTTGAAGCTTCTTTGCTGGGTCACCCGTGTCAACAAACTTCGGTGCGATTTCAGCCTTCTCCTCATCTATTAGGTAAATGAGAATATCAAGATTCTTTGAAATAGCGGTTTCGTATTCAACTTGAACAAAAGATTTGTCAGTTTTCTCGTCGATTGAACCGTACCGCATACCAACAATACCGACAAAAATGAGAGACTTGTTTACTTCATCTATGCACGTCTGAAGAGGCTCGGCAGTTCTTGCTCCAAATATTTCCATACCGCTAACACCCACCTTGAGTTTATCGAGAGCGTCCCAAATGGATTTACGATAGGGAATTAGATCGGTGTAAGTTGAGCTTACGAATATCGGAATATGTTGTTTTATTGTCTTTGCCATTTTAATTCTTCAATTGGCGGTAACGCCTAACGTGGCGCGGGAAGTACGAACGTGCGAGCGAACGAATCTCCATCTGTTGGAGATTAGTTTGAGCGAGCATGGAGTACTTCCCGAAGATGTGCGACGTTCGCGAAGCGAACGAGCACATCGAGGGCGACAGTCCGCGCCACGATGTGACGGACACGCTTATGAGCGAAGCGCATGTACTCACTTTCAAATTGTTTTGGTAGTTGTTCATGGAACGTGTTAATCATAAACTCGTTTGCACCTTGTGCTGAGCGAATGTCCGTCACATCTCCTGTAACAACGCAATGCATAATTACAGCTTATCTTTGTTTAATTTATATAAAAAATACTAACTAATTAACCTGTATTGATGATGTGAATATAAAAGTTTAATCAGAAATAAACAAACTCAGTGGAGATAGTGAAGTGCTAAAATGTGAACACCTTATCTGCATCAATAGACCATTGAGCCAGTTCAGCCATATTGCTGACCTCAATCCCTTCTGCCAATTGAAGATTGCGAATGCCGCGGGCGTCTGCACACGTGCCGCACGATTTGACCTTGCCACCTTTGGCAAGGACTGATTTCAGCATCCGCTCGATGTTATAATATCCTTGCGGAGTGTTTTGGTTTTGTAAACCACAAGTGACAGCATCCGCCATCAAGAAAATATTGACTTGCACATCGGGATGATCTTTTTGGATAGCCATTGCTAACCTGAGACCGTTATAAGCTTTCTCTGTTCCGTAGGGGGCGTCGTTTATGAGGATAAGGATTTTCATTATTTATTCCTTCAGTTGTTAGTTTCACTTTTTAACTAATGTTACGCAGAGATTTAAAATTATAGAGAAATAGCCCCACGATTCCTGCCTCGCCGGCAGGCGGGTATCGTGGGGATAATAATCCAAAACCCAACATGGGCTTCAGCCCCTCATTTAAGGGTTAAAACCCAATTGTGTTTTGGTATTTTACCCCGAACTGACCTGCCCGCAGCAGGCGGGAGTTCGGGGCTATTCAATTACGACTATTGGTATAAAATCAATCTTTTGCATAACATCACTTATTAATTTATCGAGTAGTTTTTTAAGTTCGTTCATCTGAACTCCGGAGAGATGATTCGCAAATACAATCTTCCCACCTTTCTCAATGACAAATATATTCTTCAGCGGGCATGTTCCTTCAACATACTCTCCACTATACCTTTTCGAAGCTGTTCCATTCGGGTCGTACAAGAATCGAAACGAAACCTTGTTTTCCTTCAAAACGGTTTCAACTGTCTTTCGATCTTTCCCGAGTATGCTCACAGCCGCGACTTCAACACCTTTTTTCTCGTACTCTGCCTTCAAACTTAGTACCGTTGGGATTTGAGACTGACAGCCCGCGCACAGATTTGTAAACCATAAGAGAACACCTTTTGTCTTCGTAAGTTTGGACAACGTGAATTTGTTTCCTTTGAAGTCTTGCAATGAAAAGTTCGGTGCTGAGTCACCGACCTTTGGAGCAATCTCCTTATTGTTCGTCTGTGCAGATGCTGTTGTCTGAATGAAGATCGTCCCCAACGACAAGCAAGAGGCAACAAGACAGTAAAGTACAAGCTTGTGAATGTGAAGTGGATTGTGTGGAATCATAGAGAATTTTCCTTTATCTGATTATGCTTTGATAGGAATTTTCATAAGCTTGCTTCCAAGATTGATTGCCGAGCGCAATAAGGACTTCCTCAATCCAAAAGGAGACAACCACCACTGCTCGAATAATACTTTACCAAAATGCCATACCCTTCCAATGTTACGAAGTTCAAGTCGTGGGGATGGCTCTCCAAAGAAGTCTCCAAAAGCAAATCCGGCAAGACCTTCACCAGCTTCCAACATGCAATAACCCGTTCCGCAAAATTCAGCTTTTGGTATACGCCCGTTGATTTCATCTGCGATGCGCTCAGCAACAATTTCAGCCTGTACGTGAGCGAAGATTCCAGCTTTCGGCAGCATCATAGGGATATCTGGTTTCCATCGACCGGGAATGCTAATGGCAGTAACATCGCCAATTGCATAGACGTTCTCATATTTTGTTTTGAGTGTCGAACGATCAACAGAAATCCAGCCCGCTTCATTTGTCAAACCCGCATCACGTACAATACGTGGTCCCCTGTGTGGTGGAATTGCAATGAGCATATCGTATCGAGCCGGTTCCTTGCCATCAAAAGACAGCGTATGATTCTGAGAATCAACTGAAATCAATTTGTGGAGCGGATGAAAAGCAATTCCCTTCGACGTGAGCATTTGCTTAACTGCCTCGCCAAGTTGCGGTCCGGCGACAGGCATCGGTTGCGGCTCGGGTGTATAGAGGTGAACATTGATTTTATCTTTCAATCTATTCCGATCTGGTCGGGAGAAATAGTTGGCAATAAGCATAGCGGCTTCGTGTGGAGCGCCGGGGCATTTGTATGGCAATGCAGAAACAACCAATGCAATATTTCTACCGTTAAACTTACCAAGTGCCTGTTGAAGTCTCTTAGTTTCCTCAAACGTGTAAAAGGAAAAGGCACTCTCGTTAAGTCCCGGTATCAGTTCTGGAGCGAGTTCAGCACCGAGAGCCACAATCAGATAGTTGAAGTTTAGTGGCTGCGTTGTTGTGGTAATGCGACGATTAGGAATGTCAATGCCCGTCACCTCAGCGTGGATGATTTCGATTCCTGAACGAAGAAGCTTTCGGACCGGTTTGGTGATCTTATCAGCTTTCCGATCACCGGTCATAAGCCAGAGAAACGATGGAGCAAAAGCGTGCTCTGTGTTCTGTTCGACAAGCACAACTTTATGCTCTTGCGGCAACTTACGCCGGAGTTCATTGGCGACGACAATTCCGCCAACGCCTCCACCGAGAATAAGAATAGTTTTTCCGTTCATGGTTTCAGCCCTTTGTTTGATTGAAAGAGTTTTTCTTTCTTGCTGTGGTTGTCCACGAGAACCTCTCGCATCAGGTCGCATGCCTGGATAACCTTGGAGCTGGAGATTCGATAGTAAATATTCACTCCTTCCCGGCGTGTCTCAAGGATTCCTGCATTCCTCATGAGTGCGAGGTGCTGTGAGACGTTCGCCTTTGAGGTTTTCATTTTCTTAACGATTTCTCCTGCAACCATTTCATCATCTCGTAAGATACTGAGAATTTCCAGCCGTTTGGGATGAGAGAGAGTTTTACAAACCTCTGCATGTAGATGGAAGATTTGATTCTTCATAACCATAGATTGTTCCTTTGTTTAAGAGTTTAGAAATTACGAAACAACATACTGAACATATTACATTTTTGCAAGGACATACGCCCTGTTGCGGTTGTTGTGATGAATCATTATTTTTTAAATCATCTTCGAATTGAGGTTGCACCCGTCTCATATTGCTTCTTCTCCTCTTTCATTCGTTCTGATCTTTACCACATCTTCAATATTAATAACAAATATTTTTCCATCGCCCGGATTTCCGGTGTGCGAATATTTCTGTATCACATTCACAACTTCGTCAACCATTTCATCGTTTATAACAACTTCTAATTTTATCATTGGAATGAAGTCCACCATTTCATAAGTAACTTTATCTTCTGCATTCTTGGCTCTGCTCTTACCGAATCCTTTGATTTCTGATATGGTTACACCCGGCAGTCCCTCAATATTATGAAGCTGCTCGGTTACTTCCAACAGTTTGAACGGTCTTATTATTGCTTTAATCTCTTTCATTTTATTCTCCTTATAATTATTTACTGATGTTACGCAAAACTGTCATTCTGAACGAAGTGAAGAATCTCGATATTTGGTTTTCATTCAATTTTGAGATATTTCGCTTCGCTCAATATGACAAATTAGTGTTCCTGCTTAACATCAATTATTTACATTTCCGCTTCAACTTGTTTCTTTTCAAACCAACTGTAAACCGCAGGAATGATCAATAACGTCAGCAGAGTTGAAGTAATCAATCCTCCGACGACAACGGTTGCAAGCGGTTTTTGTATTTCCGATCCGGCTCCGCTGGCAAAGAGCATCGGCATCAGACTGAAAATTGCGATCGATGCCGTCATTAGCACAGGTCGCAATCTATCAAGACTTCCTTTTCTGATTGCGTCCTGCAGAATAATTCCTTCTTCTCGCAATTGTGAAATGTAGGAGACCAGGACAACACCGTTTAGCACAGCAACGCCAAACAGTACTATAAATCCTACCGAAGCCGGAACAGATAAATATAATCCGGAAATGTATAGCGAGAAGACTCCGCCAATGAGAGCGAAGGGCAAGTTCGAAATTACTAACAGCGCCAATCGAACTGACCTGAATGTAACGAATAGGAGAAGCAGTATTAATCCAACTGCAACGGGTCCGATGATCATGAGCTTGTTCATTGCTCTCTGCTGATTTTCAAACTGCCCGCCCCAGGTCAAAAAATAACCGGACGGAAGCTGAACGTTCTCTTTTATCTTTTCTTTTGCCTCGGCAACAAAACTTCCAATATCCCTTCCGCTTATATTCATTTCGATTCCAATTCTTCTAATTCCATCTTGCCGGCTTATCTGAACCGGTCCTTCAATCATCTTTATTTCTGCTAATTGCGCAAGAGGGATATTCATTCCAGTTTTTGTTGGGACTAATATATTCTCTATCGCTTCGATGGAATTTCTTTTTTCTTCCGGCAGACGAACAGTTATATCAAAGTTTCGGTTCTCTTCATAAAATTTTGAAGCAGATTTTCCGGCGACAGCTATTTCGATGACATTCTGAACATCACTGATGTTCAATCCATACCGCGCTATTTTCGAGCGGTCAATATTGACCGTTAAGTATGGTTGTCCCGAAATCTTTTCAGTCAACAAATCGGTTCCACCTTCGATGGTAGAAAGAACTTTTGAAATTTCATCCGATTTATTTTTGAGTATATCAATATCTTCACCGAACAGTTTTAGAATCAATTGAGCGCGCGTTCCGGCAACAAGCTCGTCAATCCTGCATTGTATCGGTTGGCTGAATCCGAAACCGATTCCCGGTATCGCTTCCAAAGATTCACGCATTTCATTTGTTAATTCTTCTCTGGAGATATCACGTTTCCATTCGCTCTTTGGTTTTAATATTCCAACGTAACCGGTTTTATCAACGCCTCTGGTATCCATTGCGACTCCCGTTTGACCGGTTCGCGATACAACGATGTCCAGTTCGTCAAATTCTTTCATTTTCTGTCCCGCAAGTTGATTTACTTCCATCGCTTTCGAGAGTGAAACTCCGGGAAGCAGGGCAACATCCATATCGAACGCGCCCTCATCCATGATTGGAATAAACTCCGTTCCCAATCTTGTGAAAAGGAACAACGCGGCAATCAAAAATAATCCAGAAATACTTAAGATCAGTATCTTCTTCTTCATTGTATATTCTAATAGCGGCACATAATATTTCTTCGCGTACTTCATTATGACGCTTTCTTTTTCCTGCTGAGGTTTCAGAAAGAGGGCACAGAGAACCGGTATGACAAAAATGGAAAGGAACAATGATGAGAGAAGCGCTATCGCAACTGTTTCAGCGAGCGGTCCAAACATCTTTCCTTCAATTCCCTCCAATGAAAGAATCGGAATGAAGGTGATAGCAATGATAAGCTCGCCGAAGATACTCGGTTTTCTCACTTCCAGCACCGCTCTAAGAACTGTCAATAATTTTGGATGTTTATTGCCTCCGTCACTGAGGTGCCTCTGCACATTTTCCACTTGAATGATCGTTGCATCTATGATCATCCCGATGGAGATCGCAAGTCCTCCGAGTGACATGAGGTTCGCGCTCAATCCGACTATCTTCATTACAATAAATGTAACAAAGAGGGAAAGGGGTAAGGCAATCAGTACGACAAAACTTCCTCTAAAACTTCTCAATAATAAATACAAGACGATAAGAACTAGGATCGCCCCTTCGATTAATGCTTTGTTCACCGTATTCACGCTTGCGTTGACAATATCGCTTCTATCGTAATACGGAACCATCTTTATTCCATCCGGAAGAATATTATTCTCATTGATGTCTCTGACTTTTTCTTGCACTCGCTGAACAACTTCACGGCTGTTCTCACCGCGCAGCATCATTGCAATTCCTCCAACGGCTTCATCTTTACCGTTAATCATTGCAGCGCCCATCCGCACTGCTTCACCAATCTTTACTTGAGCTACATCTCTTATGTATGTCGGCGTTCCTTCATGAGATTTCAAAACTATGTTCTCAATATCGCTGAGGTCTTTAATTAAGCCAACTCCGCGAACAATGTACTGGTCGGAATTTCGTTCAAGAATATTCCCGCCCACATTTTGATTGTTGTTTTCAATTGCGGAATAAACCTCATCCGCTGTTATTGCGTACTTCAGCAATTTTTCCGGCGATACGATTACTTGATATTGTTTAAAGTAGCCGCCGAAAGAATTTATTTCATTTACGCCAGGAACGTTTTTTAATTGCGGTGTGATAATCCATTCTTGAATTGTTCTCAAGTTCGTCAGATAAGCAATCTTTGCAAGCGAATCGCCCGGCATCTTTCCTTCGAGAGTATATTGATAAATTTCTCCCATCGCCGTTGCGATTGGTCCCATAGCGACTTCAACGCCTTTGGGAACATTTTCTCTCGCTTCTCCCAATCGCTCAAAAACCAACTGGCGCGCAAAATAGATATCCACATTATCTTTGAATATTATTGTCACGATAGAAAGTCCGAACTTTGTAACCGAACGCATCTGTTCAACATCCGGCAATCCGCGCATTGCCATCTCAATCGGGTATGTAACATTCCGTTCGATCTCTATTGCAGAAAGCCCATCTGCATGGCTTATGACCTCCACCTGAATATTCGTTACATCCGGGAAAGCGTCAATTGGTAAAGTCAAATATGAATACAATCCGAATGCGATAATAAGAAGAGAAAGAAATATGATCATTCCTTTCTGCTTCAGCGTCAATGAAATTATTTTTTCTAACATTAGTGTTCATCTCCCGCTATTTCATCTTTTTTCAGTTCGCTCTTTAAATAGAATACACCTTTCGACGCTACTGTTTCACCTTCTTTCAATCCCTCCTTGATTTCGATCATATTGTCAACGGAAGTTCCTGTGATAACAATTCTTTTCTCAAAGGCCTGCCCGCCGTTAGGCGTGGTTGTATCGCTCGTTTGAACGAACACATATTCCTGCCCGGTTTCTTTCACCACAGCTTCATCCGGGATCATTATTGCTTCTGCATTCGCACCGATTGGGATTCTCAATTCACCAAACATTTGCGGTTTCAGCTTATTGTTTGGATTGCTAAACTCCGCGCGTACGGTAATTGTTCTTGACTGCTCGTCAACCGTTTGACCGATGTATATTATTTTCCCCGTAAATATCTCGTTATGATAGGTGGTCGTAGTGAACACAGCATTTGTTTTTTGATTTATCTTCGCCAAATCCTTTTCATATACCTGTCCGTCAATCCAAACCGAATGAGTGTTGATCACTTTGAAAGCGTTCGTTGTTGCGTCAACAAATTGCCCTATAACAACATTTCTTTCAACAACAACACCGTCAATGTGCGATTTAATAGGCAGTGTGCCGGAAGTATGCTCTTCGCCGATCTTTTCATTAGTTACATCTTCATCATCAAGACCGACTGAGTGAATTCTTTTATCTTCTGCCTTGTATTCCGCAAGGGCTTTCTCATATTCTGCCTGGCTTTCTAATAAAGCTTTTTGCGAGCCGATTTTTTCATCGAACAATTTCTTCTGTCTTTCATAATTTGCTTTTTCATAATCGAGAGTTGCCTTTGCTTTTAGGAATCCGGCTTTAATCGTGCCGACATCGAGACCTTCAACCGTCAATAATGTTTGACCGGCTTTCACGTAATCGCCAACGTTTACAAATACTTCATGCACTCTTCCTTGCACAAGCGAACCGACCTGCGCTTCAAGATCCTGATTTGGCAGTACCTTCGCTGGCGCGCTCAATGCACCGGTTAATGGCTTCATCTCTGCAGTAAAAAGAGTCAGACCAATATCGGCTACACTCTTTTTTGTTAATATGACAATCTCGTGTCCCGTTTTGGTTTTTTCTGTTGTTATTTCGTCTTTAGACTCGTCACCGCAACCAGGCGCCATGAGACTACCGATGATTAATACTAAAATGGGAAAATATGTTCTTGGATTCATGATATGTACCTTACGATTATTAAAATATTATTCAATTATTGAAACCCCAACAGCATTTTCTAACTTCGCCAGCGATGTACAGTAAAGAGCCAGTTCTTCAATGTATTCGTTCCGTGATGAAATCAGCGTTTGTCGGGCTTGTAAAAATTCGATATACGTGATGTCGCCCGCCTCGTAACTTGCAAGAGCGGTACGGTACACTTCTTCTGCCTGAGGAAGAATATCTGTCTGATGCAGTATGATTTGCCGCTCATTATTTTTCATATCTAAAAATGCGTTTTTTACATTCACACTAATGAAATTATTAAGAGATTGTAAATCAGATTCAGCAATACTTAAGTTTGCTGTAGCTTCCTGAATCTGACCACGCTGATCAAATAAAAACCAGAGAGGCAGGGAAATCCCAAAAGAAACGCCATAGAAATCCGAGTTGCCATCCACAGTTTGACGATAATAAGAAGCATGCAGGTTTGGTAAAAAACTCGACCATGCTAAAGTTCGATCCATTGAAGCAACTGATACTCTGCCGGATGCCGCCTTAATTTGTGGATTGATTGCATAAGCCCTTTCTATTAATTGTTCCAATGATTCTGTGATTGGCTTGTACACTAAACTATCGGTGAGAATGATTGCATTCGACTGCTCTTCCTTTCTACGGCCGAGTGTATAATATAATTCGCCGAGGGAAATTTTAAGATCATTCTGAGCCACCTCTAAACTGTTTCGTGCCTGCGTGCGCTGTACATTTGCTGTCAGTCGTTCCAAGTTCGTGGCTTCACCTACGTTATAACGGATTTCCGCTTTACGCGCGAAGTCATCGGCAATAGCAAGATTTTCCTTGGCAAGCTCTATTTTTTTCCGTTTGGCAAGCACGTCGTAATATGCAATCTTGACTCGTGATGTAATTGCAATTGAGGTTGAAGAATGTTCTGCTTCCGCAATCGAAACTTTGGAAGACAACTGCAGACCACGAAATAGAATGTTTGTAGGAAATTCCAACGATTGACTTATTTCAACCGTTCGTTCTCCGAATTGTTTTACTCTGTTTCCTTTCGGTATGTACTGATAGTTTACCGAGACGGAAGGAGACGGCGGTGAAACACCGCGCCAGAATCGTCCATGTTCAACATCAATTTGAGTCAACGAAGAGAGTAATTGTGGATTATTTTTTTGTGCAAAAGTAATTGCATCATTGAGAGAGAGTTGTTCAGTAATCTGGGAGAACGAAGTAACCCAGAATAATAGAAATAACAGTCCCATTTGAGTAAATAAGCGTAACAAAGCGAACCTCACTTAAAAGATTTTTAAAATTTATGAATTATAGAAACCCGAAATGAACGGGCAGCAGCGTTAGAGAGTTACGCTTTGGGAGGGTGGTAGATGTTTTGGACTGGAGCAGTCGGAATAGAGAATGAGATAACTACTGTGTTATTCTCTGGTTGAAATGCGGATGAAGCATTTGATAAAACATTTGCTATCGCTGGGATGTGGCAGATGCAGGTACAGTTATTGGAATGACTATCATCGGGATTAGTGGATGAATTCTGATGACTGCCGAGTAATTCACAAACCAATGTTGAGCATTGATCAGTGTCGTTACCATTTATGCAGTTAATATCACCACACCATAACATGGAAATGGTAAGGCAGAAAGTGACAATAACTGATATGATTCTTTGGCTGTTCATGATTTATGTTAAATATACCATAAATCTTCAGGCTTTCAAAATTTTTGAAAATCCAATAAGAAAGTAGATTCGCATATCTTTGCAATTTACAAATCTTATATCTCAGACTACTCTCCGAAATTAAAAATTATTTCGCCTTATCTCTTTCTCATCAATCCCTCGATCTCATCGATTTCCTTCGGCACATCTTTCGTCATAACTTCACATCCATCTTCTTTCACAAGAACATTATCCTCAACCGATTTAAAGTCCGGATCAACAATCAATCTTCACACGCCTATGAGTGCGATTCGTTTTGGTTTGAATATTTTATCGGGATCGCGAACAATTGAAGATTCCATTTCAAAAAATCACTTCCTATATTTCGATATAAACTCCTCGACTTCAGGTATGCCGCCTTGGAAAATTAGGTAGCCGTTGCTCGGTTCGCGTTCAGTGATCTCCCCGGCAATAGGTGTCATCATAATATCTCTTACTTTTTCCAAATCATTTGTCTGCCCGAGCGCCCAGCCCAATTTCATGTAGCCAACTTCAGGCAACATATTTGCGCCCGGTATAACACCAAGCTCCATCATGTCGCGTCCGGTGTCATATACATACATCTGAACGTATCCCCACAATGTTTGCACAGTCATGTAAACTGCTATCCCTTTTTCTTTCGCACGCTTAAGCGCCGGATATAGCGGTTTGTTGACATGTCCAAGTCCGGTACCCGCAATCACGATTCCTTTGTAATCATTATCGATCAGCGAATCAATAATATCCGGTTTCATGTTGGGATAATAATAAACGATACTTACTTTTTCTTCGAATGCAGTATTGATTATTACATTCTTATCGTTTCTCCGTTTCGTGTAATCTGTTCGAATTGGTGTAATCTTTTCCGTACTCACCATAGCAATAGGTATATCTCCGATTGTTCTGAAAGTTGAGCGGTAACTTGAGTGCATTTTTCTTACGCGTGTTCCACGATGAAGCAATCCGTACGTATCTGATGTTGGTCCGAACATACAAACCATAACTTCAGCGATATCGCTTTCGGCTGCTGTCTTTACGCTATGCTGCAAATTTAACGCCGCATCAGAAGAGGGTCGGTCGCTGGAACGTTGAGATCCAACCATGACAATCGGTACAGGCGAATTCTGCACCATGAAGGAAAGTATTGCCGCGGTATGGTGCATTGTGTCTGTGCCATGCCCGATTACAATTCCCTGAACACCTTTTTCAATTTCACGCCCGATTGCTTCAGCGGTTCCGCGCCATTGTTCGGGTCCCATATTTTCGCTGAAGACTCCATAGAGTTTTTCTGTTTCGAGATTACAAATATCGGCGAGTTCCGGAACGGAGCCGTATAATTCACCGGGAGAAAATGCTGGTATTACAGCACCCGTGCGGTAATCCAACCGACTCGCAATAGTACCACCCGTACCGAGTAATTTTACATTCGGCTTCTTTGGGTCATAAGGAAATTTTTTCTCGGGAATTTTATAATTGGCTTCCTTACGTCCTGTAATTTTAATATCCTGAATTTTACTTACAGCGATTCCTATATTATACCCCGAGCGCAATTTGATCACGACATGCAGTGGATCGGCAGTCTCTGAGCGCGGCAGAATTATGCCGGTATAACTTCCTTTGCTCGTTTTAATCTCAACATCGCTCCATACTAATGCATTAAAATTTTTAAGCGTTGATAACGCCTCACCCCGATAACCCTTGTATTCATCCGATGCCATTAGTTTTTCCCCTTTCCCGGAAATCCGATTTTCTCCGCAACAAGTTTACCGTCAACTTTGCCTCTTACTTTATTCATTATCAAACCGATTAATATTTCAGTTTTCTTTTCTTCTTTTTGAATTTTCATTTTTTTGATTGCTTTTTTTGAATCGTTAATAACCTTCAACAGTTCAGTCGATTTGATTTTCTTTGGAAATCTTAGTTTACCATTGGTCAAAAAACTCTGCATCGCTAAGAAGATTCCTTCTCTTGTAATTATACCGGATCTAAACGCTTCAAATATTTCTTCAAATATTTCTATCTTTATTTGTTTCGCTTTTGGGAAATATGTTTTTAGGCGCTTCTGATATTGAATTAATACAACCGCAACTAAAGTGGGATTTAATTTCGAATCCTTTACTAACATCTCAAATAGTTTTGTGTATTTAGAAGCTGCGAGAGATTCTATAACATCGGAAGGAATTTTTAATTTACGATACCACTTTTCATTTTCCCAGATTCTATTCGGTAAAGTGAGGCGCAATTTCTCCAACCTTACATCCTCTATTCGTTTGGGTGGCAAATCAGTGTCAGGGTACATTCTATTCGGACCGGGAAGTATTCTCTCAAAACCGTTTGTCCCGTCTCGAAACGCTTGACGTGTTTCGGATGGAATTCCGATCGTCGCTTCTTTCGCCCGTATCACTATTTCTTGAGCGCCTGTATTAACATCTTGCTCATCACCCCAAACTAAAACCAACGTATCATCGTCGGTACCACCAATCTGCTTTTTGATATTTTGCCATTCAGATGCGGCGATTGTGTCGCCTGAGCTATCCGAATGAATTATGTTCGGCAAAGTGGTTAAACAAGCAACAACACGAACGCGATCAGATATTTCGCGCGAAAAATAAGTATCGGTCTGAGTTTGCCATCTCAATAATCCTTTGAAACCCTGCAGAAGCACACAATTAATTTTCATCCCCTGCTCAACTGCGTTTTGTATCGGTTGATACCGGGTCTTGCGGAGAATTTTGGTAACATTTTCGGTTTTCGATTTAAAAGATTTTTCCGTGATGCCACGGCGCTTAAGTTCTTCGCGCAGACGTAAAAGATTCCATTGCCGCATCGCCTCGTTGTAAGTTAAAAGCGGTATACTAACAATTCGAGGTACCCCTTTTATTTCAATTCTTGTTCCGCCTGTAACACTCACGTTAACATCTTCCCTGCCGGCACCAATACCCGTGCGAACTCTTCCGGTGCTTCTGACCAAGCGTCGGCATATCTGTGCCACTTCAGCAACTTCATTTGGTGTTCGCATATCAGGACCGGTAACTGTTTCTATCAACGGCATTCCCAATCGATCTGTTATATAAACCCTGCGATGACCGATATCGCTAACTTCACGACAAGATCCCTCTTCAATCGAAAGCTGGATAATTTTTATCTCTCGATTTTTGTAAGGGATTTTTCCATCTACGCCAACAATAGCTGTCCGCTGAAATCCCGTTGGAATACTTCCATCTAGATATTGCTTCCGGGCGATGTGAATCTCATCCACCATTGTGCATCCGTACAACATCCCGATGGCAAGAGCGCTATCAAGAGCGTGATCATCAATCTGAAATGGCGGTGTGTCATCCATCTCATAAGTACATACTGTTTCGCGCTTGATGCGGTAAATGATTTCCTTCTTCGTTTTGAATTCCATCAACGCCGTACCGTCATACTCTCCAAGTTCAGATAAAGTTGGGCGCATATGGCGAAGAATTTCTGCGTCATACTTATCGCTGTACCGGCCGGCAGGACATCGGCAAAATAGTTTCTTCTCAGTTAAGAGTTGTTGATGAATTTCTAAACCCGATTTGAATCCGACAGTTGCATAATCGGATTCAGTCATTTCGCTGAATGGTTTGAATTTAAATTCGTGCATTATAGATTATTCAATAAGTATTAATTAAAATTATAGTTACAGTTACCTGTCATCTGATCAAAAGAAGTTTCTTAGTTTCGGTAAATGTACCAGCCTGCAGTCGATAAAAATACACACTGCTCGGATATTTTGACGCATCCCACTTAACAGTATACCCACCCGAAGTGAGTTCTTCCGAAACTAAACAATCAACCTCCTGACCTATAAGATTGAAGATTGTTAGTGTGACAAATTCACGATCTGGGATTGCAAAAGAAATTGATGTGTGGGGATTGAACGGGTTAGGATAGCTTTGATATAGTTTGAATTCTTCTGCTGTTGGTGTATTATTTATTTTTACACTATTGATTATATTTATTGCTGTAGTATCATATATTGCCATGTTTTGAGGAATTTTTTTCTTAGTATAATATGTTTTGACAATTGTAGCATCGTCAGGGTTTAATGTACCTACTCTTGATCCTCCTGAATATAATGGTGATGTCGGATCTTGAGTGTATGCTGAAAATCCTAGTGCTCTTAATAATTCTCTTATTATTGTTCTTTGATCTCCTGGCGGATTTCTGGTTCTTATGTATATATCTGCTATTTTTGGTGAATTATCGTCGTATAGTCTTCTCCATATTGTTTCTCCTGATAGTCCTGATGTTGGTGTATCGTTTACCCAATGAAATCTTATGCCTACGCCTCCATCTGTTGGTGGCATTATATTTGTTTCTTTGAATTTTACTGCACTATCTAACCATGTTCTATGGTTTGTTGTAGGTATTGAATCATTATTAGCCCAAAATATTATTGGTCTATCTTGTAATTTCCAGAATTCTGCAAACTGATCATCCATCCATGGTAATGTTAATGTGTAAAGTTTCATTAATAATAGTCCGTTATCTGATACTCCTCCTGTTGCTGCAGGGTTTACTTTGAATGTTTTTATTGTTTCTATTTTATCTTTTCTATCTCCTGTTATTGTGAAGTTTTGATCAAGGATTTTATAGTGTAACGAGTCGCGAACTTCTAAATCAAAGTTTCCTTTATTGAGTGTTGTATTGTATTCTCCTGTTAGACTGTCTGACCATGTTTCTATTTTTTCATTTGTATCTTTATTTCTGAATATGAGTTTTGCTTTAGAAGGTTTTTGGTCAGGAACACTAGAGACTATTCCAGAAACATTAGCTGTTTGTGCGTTTGCATAGTTTGCAAGCAACAGGGAAATAAAAATAAAAGATCCCCAATTTAGCATTGCGTGTACCCTCATGTCGCATCCATTACTCTTGTCTGATCGCCTGTTGGTTCTGCGTGCGATATTTGAGAAATGATAATCGATACTGAGGTATTCGAATATCGAAGCGAGACTGCCGGGAACGAATAGTAAAATTTTATCCAAAATAAAAAGTATAAATACTAATAAAAAACTGACGATGAAAGCCACAACTTGGTTTTCGGTAAGAGTTGAACCAAACACTCCAATGCTGATGAAAACTTCGCCGACTAATAGAAGTCCCAAATAGCTACCCACAACCGGACCGAGTTCGATAGTCCCTAACATTGTAATAGTGAAATAATACATTAATGTTGGAACGAGAGCTATTGCGTATAATGCCCATCCAGCTAAGAATTTTCCTATTATTATTTCAAAATCTTTAACCGGTTTTGTTGCCAACAATTCAATTGTACCTGCTTTTTTTTCTTCAGATATTAATCTCATAGTAATTGCAGGACCGAAGAATAAAAGTAAAAAGGGAGCTGTTTCAAAGAATGTTCTCAGCGTGGAAATGTTTGCTAAAAACAAACTGCTTGTAAAAAACCAACCTAAAAGTCCTACAAAAACTACGATAATAATATATGCCATTGCTGAATCGAAGAATGACCTTAGCTCTTTTGCAAAAATTGTTTTTATGTTTTCCATATTATGCCGCCTCTAAGGTAAGTTGGTGAAATACATCTTCTAAACTTGTTTGTTCACGATGGAGTTCTAATAAATTCCATTTATTATCAACAAAGAGTTGAAAAATTTGTTTACGGGTATCGATACCTTTTTCGACTTCGATTTTGATTCGCATCAGCCCATTGCAGTTGTCGCGAAGAGTTATTTGTTTGATAGCCGGAATTGTATTGAGGCGGATTTGAATCATCTCGAATGAAAAATTATCGGGTGTTTCTAATTCTACAAATACACGTTCGCTTCCTTGAAAACCGCTTTGTAGTTCAGCAGGCGTCCCGTCGGCAACAATTTTTCCTTTGCTGATTATTAAAACCCGGTTGCAAGATGCTTCCACTTCAGGCAGAATGTGCGTAGATAAAATGACTGTTTTTTCTTTTCCTAATTGCCTGATGAGATTTCTTATTTCTACTATTTGATTCGGGTCGAGTCCGCTTGTGGGTTCATCCATAATCAATATTTTAGGGTCGTGAATCATTGCTTGTGCAAGCCCAACACGTTGCCGGTAACCTTTCGAAAGTTGCCCGATATCCATGTGTTTACACTGGTAATGCCGCACACGTTAATCATTTCCCGGATGCGTTTGGCAATATTAGAACGATTTACTCCGTGAAGTTTTGCAACAAATTCAAGATAATCAATCACGTTCATATCAGGGTAAAGAGGATTGTGTTCGGGAAGGTAACCGATCATTTTTCGAGTCGCAAGTGATTCTTCACGAATATCTTTGCCTTCGATGGAAACATTTCCGAAAGTTGATGCGAGATAGGAGGTGAGTATTCGCATCGTTGTAGTTTTTCCGGCGCCGTTTGGACCGAGGAAACCGACGATTTCGCCATGATGAATTTCAAACGAGATATCGTCAACAGCTTTAACATCGCCATAATGTTTTGATAAATTATTTACAATTATCGACATAGTTTGCCTGATTGTTAAGTATTAATAAAAATGCGGTGAAAATATAATAAACGGGGAGAAAAAAAGCAAAAGTGCTCTGCAATACAAACTATCATCCATCCGTGGGAAGAAGTAGATTACAGCGGCGGGTTGCAACGGGCGCAGATTGATAACTGAAGATAGTAGGTCGGAATTGCCTGCCCGCCGTCCGCCACGGCGAACTCTGGCAGGCGGGAATTACGACTTACATTTTTTGGACAATCGATGTAAAAGGGTGTGTATTTAAAGAATAGAGTGCTCGGAAATCTTCTAAAGCCCTTCTCCCGAAAAAATACAGAATTGTGGTTTTTTAGAATAATTTGCTTGACAAAACGAAATATTTTACCTATCTTTTAAATGCACTTGGAGATTGCCGATTCTCTCCTACGTTGCCCGCACTTGAAAATTCAATGTTTTTATTATATAAAAAAATAGTCGAGGAGATTAGTTATGAAAAACATCATACGTATTGTATTAGTTTTATTATTTACAGTAAAAGGGATATTAGAATCACAGACCGTAACTGGAAAACTAGTTGATGAGAATGGAGTCGGCCTTTCCGGAGTACGACTTCAGCTCTTCGCATCTACAAATGTTTATACAGACTCATCCGGCTCAGACGGAACTTTCACTTTTAATAACATTACCGGAGTTGAAGAAGATCAGCTTCCGCCAGGATATTCTGTATCAGATAACTTCCCCAATCCATTTAATCCCAGGACACGAATTGGTATTATGCTGCCAACACGAGAGAATGTTAAGGTCGAGATATTCAATTTACTCGGACAGAGAGTAGTAGATTTAATAAAACAGAGTGTTGATGCGGGAACAAATTATATAGATGTAGAACTAAATGGATTGCCAAACGGTTTATACATTTCAAGAATAACGATTGGTGATAAATACACAGTTGTAAAAAAGTTAATGCTGATATATGGAAGTCAGCATTTAATCACAGATGGAGGATCAATAAATACTGCGTTAAATAAATCTAATAGTACTAACGTTTATACGAATTTAGATAGTCTTGTGGCAACGAGTTTCATTATAGGCAGGAAAACATTTACAGGTCTTCCAAGTTTTGTTGGTGGCACACTCAATTTAGGGAGTTTAACGATAGAAAGATATTGCCTAGGAATACCAACAGTAGATTATGCAGGTAAAACCTACAACACCGTTCAAATTGGGAGTCAATGTTGGCTGAAGGAAAACCTTGATGTGGGAACAAGAATAGATGGAAGCCAAAATCAAACCAACAACAGTGTAATTGAAAAGTACTGTTATAACAATGACCCAAATAATTGTAACACATATGGCGGTTTATACCAATGGAATGAAGCTATGCAGTACAGCACATCACCAGGCACACGTGGCATTTGCCCAACTGGATGGCATATACCTACTTATGCTGAATTTCAAACGTTAGCAACATCAGTAAACAACAATAGCAATGCATTGAAGGCAATTGGACAAGGAACAGGTGATGGAGCCGGAACAAACACAAGCGGTTTTTCTGCCTTGCTTTCGGGCCACCGAACTAACGGTGGTCACTTCGAAGATTTAGGACGCAACACTTTCTTTTGGAGTTCCGAAGAGTACTATATTTACAACGCGTACCTCGTGCTCCTGTACAACATCTATGACTTTATCGACGTCTACCTCGGTCCCAAGGTGATCAGTCTCAGTGTTCGTTGCGTGAAGGATTAGCCCCGTGAGAAATTAACTCCGTCCTTCAGGGCGGAGTTACGGAAGAGCAAACAAGGCGGGCTTTAGCCACAAAAAGAAAGTTCATTAGGCTGAAGCCCACGTGTGTTAAGTCGGTGGTGTTACCCACGCTCTGAAGGAATGTAAGTTGGGCTAAAGCCCGTCAGTGGTAAGGTGGTGGCGGTGTCTACGCCCTACCCGTCTCGCCTACGGCTCGCCGAGGCGGAAAGGACGTGGATATGAAACACATAGCTTGGTCAAATAAGATGTTAGTGTAACTAACGA
>JAUXOG010000019.1 GCA_030682385.1 Bacteroidota bacterium | reverse complement strand
CTCCGTGCTTCCACAATGAAGGGATTAATCATTCACACCGCGGACGAAGCGGGGTCTGCAAACGGTCCCGATTATCGATTCGGTTGGGGGTTAATGAATACACTCAAAGCTACTCAATTAATCACATCCAATAAAAATTCGGGTAATAATTTTAATATTAGAGAAATGGTATTGAATTCAGGTGATAGCATTTCGATAAATATACCCGCTAAAGAAACCGCAGCATTACGTGCATCAATATGCTGGACTGATCCTGCAGGAACACCTCCGCCTGCCTCTCTTAATCCACCCAACCTGATGTTAGTTAACGATCTGGATATGACAATAACTCGCGAATCAACAACCCATTTTCCATGGATTTTGAATCCAAGCACTCCTGCTGCTGCTGCCACAACCGGTGATAATTTCAGAGATAATGTAGAACAAGTTTGGATACAAACACCCACACCCGGAAACTATGTATTAAAGATTAAACACAAAGGGACACTAAGCGGTGGTAGTCAGGTTGTTTCAATATTAATATCGGGAAATCAAAATCTTGTTGTTTATGAACCCTTTGGCGGCGAGATTTTAATGGTCGGTGCAACAAAAAAAATCAAATGGTCAACTACTAATTTCTCAGGAAACGTTAAAATTGAAATTTCCAGAAATAATGGAAACTCATATACATCATTAGTTGCAAGTACACCTAACGATGGCGAATACGATTGGTTGGTTGCCGGTCCGAATTCAAGTTTTTGTAAAATAAAGATTACCAGTATTGAAAATCCCTCAGTTACTGATTTTAACACTACTAATTTTTTAATTGTAACTCCATCCATAACGTTGACAGCACCAAACGGAGGAGAAGTTTGGGATGTTGATAGTGTAAAAAATATTACATGGAATTCAGCAAATCTTACCGGAAAAGTTCGTATCGATATTACACGCGATAACGCTGTAACTTTTGAAACATTATTTGCAGAAACTGATAATGACGGTTCAGAGCCTTGGAATATTACTGCTCCAGCAACTACTCAAGCCAAAATTAGAATTACGAGCATCGATGTTCCATCGCTTACAGATTTATCAGATGCGACATTCACTATAAAGGTACCTTATCTTACGTTATCTTTCCCGGTTGGGAATGAGGGTTTGATTGTTGATAGCAATTATAATATCACTTGGACATCACATTTGGCGGCGGATAATATTAAAGTTGAACTATCACGTGATGGCGGACTAACTTACGATGCTTTGTTCGAGAGCACTCCAAACGATGGAATAGAATCTTGGACAGTGAACGAACCACTGACTCATCAAGCCAGAATAAAGATAAGTGAAATTGCGCCGGAACCTGTGAAGTTTGCCACGAGTTCTAATTTTACAATCGGTATTATGGATTCTGTCCAATTTGAAGAAAATTGGAATATTGCCTCTATTCCTATGAAAATAGCAGAAAGTCGTAAAACATTTCTCCTTTCCGGGGGTGGCCCAGCATTCAAATATTTTCCAACAAGCGGTTACGCAGTTGGTGATTTGCTCTCATTTTTTGAAGGCTTCTGGATAAAATATCCTTTTCCAGTTTATCAGAAATTTATCGGCGTACCGGTGGAAGAAGATTCAATAAATGTATATGCCGGATGGAATTTAGTTGGTAATCTTTCTTATCCACTTTCCGTGAACGATATATCTACTGATCCTCCCTCAATAATTTCTGCGGGCATTTTCGGGTTTTCGGGCAGATACAGTCAGCCCGATTCACTGAGACCTGGTAAAGGTTACTGGGTTAAAGTTTCCGAGAATGGTACATTAAAATTGAAACGAGGAGCCGGCTATTCTAAAGTCAATATGATTACCGAGACTGTTGGTAAGTTCAATTCAATTATTTTCAAAGATGCTTCAGGGAAATCACAAACTTTGTATTTCTCGGACGACAGGGCAGATGAAGTAAATCTGAATTTATTTGAACTCCCGCCGATGCCGCCTCAACCATCGTTTGATGTAAGGTTCAGCACACATCGACTTTTTGAACTGTTCAATCAATCTCAAACAGATCGAAAAAGAATTGAGCTGCAATCACTTACATATCCAATTTCCATCGGATGGAACATCGTACAGGATAATTCAAAATATCACTTAACAAGCGGATCGACGATTCTTGCAGATATGAAAGGTTCCGGTTCTACTGTAGTAAATGACGAATCAGAGAATGCGATTACTCTGAAAAGATTGAATTCATTCGAGCCGCAACTTCCAACCGAAACGGGACTTTCTCAAAACTATCCAAACCCGTTCAACCCGACAACGAATATCAGTTATCAAATATCCGAAGCAGTGCACGTTCGCTTATCTGTGTTCGATGTGTTAGGGCGTGAAGTTGCTCTTATCGTCGATCAGCCACAAGAAGCAGGATTTTATTCAGTTCCGTTTAACTCCTCAACAATAAAAAATAATTTACCAAGCGGAATCTATTATTATAAATTGAATGCAGGCGTAAAAGTCTTTATTAACAAAATGTTGCTCCTCAAATAATTAGCCTCCTCAATTTAACAGAGAGCCAATTTCAAAACGGAATTGGCTCTTTTCATTTAATGTGTAATTTTTATAAAAAATGAGTATATTCAAACATCAATAATTAAATATTTGAAGAGTTATGAATTATCGTATTATCGTATTATCAATTCTTTTATTAACAATTAACCAAATTAATTTTTCACAGGTTGAAGAACTGTTAAGCAAGGAAA
Organism: Bacteroidota bacterium; assembly: GCA_030682385.1. GTDB lineage: Bacteria > Bacteroidota > Ignavibacteria > UBA10030 > BY39 > JASEGV01. Next base: position 12,395 of record JAUXOG010000019.1, on the reverse strand, counting down.
AATTAATTGAATTAGCCAAATCTGGTCAATTATCAACATTGTCGCCTTCGCAGTTACGCTCAAAAATTGCTCAACTCGGTATCAGCGAGTCGGAAGTAATACAGTATGCCCGCGAAAAAAATATCGACCTCGAACAATATTTGAAACAAGAAACTGCGGCTAAAGCTACAATCGAACCACCGAAAGTTACAGAGTTAGAAAGACAAATTCTTCAAACTCAAGTAGCGCCACGACCTAAAATTGTGTCTGTACCCGCTTTCCGTAATCGCCCACCTGCCGATTCACTGCCACCTTATGGTTTCGATATATTTCGATTAGCACCAAATACTTTCGAGCCACTCGTAAATGTTCCGACTCCCGCATCGTATCAAATTGGAGCTTCAGATGAAATAATCGTGAACGTTTGGGGGCAAACGCAGTTAACATATCAACTCACTGTTACGAGAGATGGATTTGTAATAATTCCCAACGTTGGAATAATTCAGGTTGCCGGTTTAACGGTACAGCAAGCGCAACAAAAATTATTGATGCAAATGAGTCAAGTGTATGAAGGATTACGCGGCGGCGGTTCCGATGCAAACACTTTTTTAGATGTATCGCTTGGACGATTAAAAACTATACAAGTTTTTGTTATGGGCGAAGTTCAACAACCGGGGGGCTATTTATTGAGCGGGTTTTCAACAGCTTTTACTGCATTATATTATGCAGGCGGTCCGAATGTGAATGGTTCGCTTCGTAAATTACAAATCATTAGAGACAGCAAAACAATTAGCGAAGCCGACTTTTATGAATTCGCGTTATATGGTAAAAAAACAGGCGATGTCAGGTTGCAAGATGGCGATGTTTTATTCCTTCCTCCTGCCGGTAAACGAGTTGCTATCGAAGGAAGTGTTTTCAGAAATGCTATATATGAATTAAAACAAAACGATAATCTCGCTAACCTGATTATAATGGCAGGAGGTTTAAGCTTCGATGCCTATTCAAAGCGAATACATATCGAACGCATTATACCGTTTGAAAAAAGAGCTGATTATGGTAAGAATGTACTCGATATCGATCTGGATTTTAATACTAAAGATGAATTGATGCAGAATAAATTTATTTTGGAAGATGGAGATGTAATTTCAGTATTTTCGATAAACAGAGAAAGAGAAAATCTTGTTACTCTTCGTGGAAACGTATGGAAACAGGGAAGATATGCGATAACCAACGATATGACCGTTAAAGATTTAATATTAAAAGCCGACAGCTTGAAAGAAAATACATTCATGGAACGTGCAACTATTGTCCGTACCCGTTTGGATGATAAAAAGAAGGAGGTTCTTTCGTTTAATTTGGAGCTTGCTTTGAGAGGGGATGAAAATAACAACCTAAAATTGCAACGATTGGATATGGTAACAGTTTACAATAAAGATTTTTTTAAACCACCTCAGTATGTGGTTATTAATGGAGCTGTCCGTAACCCGGGCAGATACGAAAGAACAGAGGGAATGACAGTTGCCGATTTAATTATTACAGCTGGTGGAACTCAGATAGGTGCTGATCTTTCACGAATTGATGTTGCCCGACTCGATACTACCGAAGAAAAAGTGATTTCAAAAGTCATCCATACATCCTTACCGGAAGATTATTGGACAAGTGAACGTTCAAAGGACATAGTATTGGAGGATTTTGATATCGTATCCATAAGAATGAAACCGGAATTTAAAAAAACAAAAACAGTCATAGTTAAAGGCGAGGCAAAGTATCCCGGCGTCTATGCAATTCAATATGAGGGGGAAAGGTTATCTAATTTAATCAAACGCATTGGCGGATTTAAAGAAACTGCCTACAGAGAAGGAATCCGGTTCTTCAGGTCAACGGATATTGGAAGCGTTGATTTAAAAAATATTTCCCAAACAATATCACCGATGTTTGATACTCTTGGGAAATCCCAAACAATAGCAATGCGGCTGGCACAGGAAGATGTTCCGATTGATATTGTGGATGTACTAAAAAATCCTGGATGTCAGGCAGACCTTATTTTGGAAGAGAATGATGAAATTATTATTCCACGCGATCCTGGTGTCGTATATGTTCAAGGACAAGTTCAGTTGCCGTCATCAGTGCCATATACTAAAGGAGCTTCTCTTTCGTATTATTTGAAGCAAGCTGGCGGTGTAACTGAAAATGGAGAAAAATCGAATACTGTAGTAGTATTACCCAACCGCCAAAAGTGGGAATCGAGCGGTTTTTTCCTTTTACCTGACTCGGAAATAATATCAGGTTCTACCATTATGGTTCCAATGAAGATGAAAGAAACAACTAACACACTGCAAATTTTGCGTGAGTGGGCATCCATATCGTTGAGTACTGCAACTGTCGGTGTGCTTATATGGCAGGTGCTTAAGAAATAAAAAATGACAAAAGAAAATACAAAAGTTAAAATACTTACGCCCGAAGAAAAACTAAACCTCTCGCTCGAATTATACTGGTCGGCGCGAGCACTAAAAATAGCGGCTCTTAAAAAGGAATACCCCGAATGGAGCATAGCAGAAATCGAAGCAAAAGTTAAAGAGATTTTCATGTATGCAAGAACATAACTTGTTTCAAAAATTTATTCGCCCGTTAAATGAATTAGGTATTAAATATATTGTTACAGGTGCAGCAGCTTCAATTATTTATGGAGAACCCCGACTAACTAATGATATCGACATTGTAATTGAGATGGAGAATAAAGATGTCAACCGGTTTATAGAAAATTTCCCATCTTCTGAATACTATGTTCCACCCAAAGAAATTATTTTGATTGAAAAGGGAAGGGCAGAGAGAGGGCATATAAACCTGATAGATCAAGCAACCGGTTTCAAAGCTGATATATATTTTGTTGGTTATAATAAGCTAAGTAAATGGGCTTTGGATAATTATAAAAACTACGCATTTAGCGGTACAACTATCAGGTTGGCTCCTCCGGAATATGTGATAGCAATGAAGCTCGAATACTATCGTGAGGGTGGTCATCAAAAACATATTAACGATGTTGAAGCAATCTTGAGTAATTCAGCCACAATAATTGATTTTGAAATACTTAATAATTTTATTGCTGATTATGCACTTGAGAAAGAGTGGAAGGTTGTAAGGAAATGACGATTTTAGAAATATTACCAAAACCCGCATTTTACTTTTGGATACGGGTGTCCCAGTGCGTAAGACGGAAATACATACAAACATTCGACCCCCGCCTACCAAAGTCCCGAAAAGAGGGACGGCGGGCAGGCCGCTGGGGTCGGAATTATTTTATATTTCAAATACTACAGACATTCGACTCCTTTGGAGTCGTTTTATAACTACCATTTATCGAGTCCGTAGGTCGCCAGAGGCGACTCGTATGTCTGTAGCTATGTATGTTAATTTTAAATCCAATTCTTGGTTTTGGGTGTCCCAGTGCGTAAGACAGGAAAACGTTCGCCTGTAGGATAGAAAACAGCACTTCACCTGGTCGATAATTTTACGGCTCGGTTGCCTCGTGGAGCGGGTATATAAAAACGAACGTTGATTGTTAATGTATCTTCCCAAAAACTATATGAAATAATAACTGGTAAAATAATTTTATTTACATATAGGTATAAAAAAAGCCGTCCCGGTATTCCGTGGACGGCCTTTTTTATTCACTTGATGATAAAAATTTATCTTAATAAATCTGTATATCTCATAATCTCAACAGTTGGTCTGAAGATATTTGTTTTCGGGAAAGCAGCAACAGTTGTTGCTACCATTTTATCGAAGATCATGCTGTTCGCACCCCACACTAATGATTTAACTTCATATCCTAATAATTTTAGATATGCCCCGACATAAGCACTTGTTTGTCCTGTGTAGCAATAAAGAACAACCGGTTTATTTATCGGCAGAGTTGTAAGCACGCTATCATATTTAAAAGGTTTAGAAACAGGGTCATAATTGTAAGCTCCATCGATGTGTCCCGGATCTTTGTAATATGCTAAGGGCCAATAATTAATAATAAAATTGGCAGATAAATTTGAATATAGGGTCGCTTGATCTATAGTAATGTTAAAACCGTCTGTAAGAAGTTTGTTCACACGAGCTTCTAAAATTTCCGCGCCGGTAGTCTTGCCAGTGGTAATGACAGGCATCGCACCCTTTGCTGGTTTTGCCGGTGGATCTGTATCGATAAATTGCGTTGCTCTGGTATTACCGGTTTTAGCAAGCCAATAGTTTGTTGCGAAAGAAGAATCGATTGAACTCATTCCCCATTTCAATGATAATATTTTATTCGCTTCTGCTATAGTAGGCATCATCGCACGCACTAATGATAAACCGAATGCAGAAGTTTGACCTGAATAGCAAGTAACTACAACTTGATTGTAATTAGCAAGATTTAAACCTTTAATATGTGTATAAAGATTCGCGAGAGTAACGTTTACAGCGCCCTTTAGCCGCTTCGCATTATAATCAGCTGCTGCACGGATATCTATTGTATAAACTTTGGTAGTATCGGCAAGATACGCTGTTTTGTAGGCAGCAGCGGTCATTACAAAAGATGCTGCGGTGTAAATATAGTCTCCTTTAGCTTCTACATATTTGGCGAGTATTTCAGATTCCTTATTCTCCGGTGGTGGAGGTGGTGGGGTAACAGGATCCTCTTTGCAGCCCATCATAAATAATGAGGCAACCATTACGACGAGTAATAATAATGTTAGTTTTTTCATAGTTTTTCCTTTATTTAATTGTTGTTGTTATTATTTTATATTTATTATTGATTGTACTAATTCCATCCTGCTGGTAATTTACCGTCAACTACTACGCTATTGTTTGCATTAACTTCCCAATTTTGAAGATCTGCTCTGTAAAGGTAGAGTTCTTTATTTTTTCCATCGATAATATGACAGTTATCGTAACATGCTTTGCCGGATTCGACTCTTGTCCGGGAAGTCCATTCTATTGTATTGTGAGGAGTTGCATATTTAAAAGTAGGTTCAATATCGAAATTTGTAAAAATCGGTATTCCCCAATTTTCAAAAGTATCAGGAGCCCCGGGCGCTCGACGGAGAACCGTATATTTATATTTTTTAATTTGCGGAATTGGGTTCATACCAATTTTATAACCAACATAAGCGGGAATGCGGGCACCTGTACCAACGTGGCAGCTACCGCAGTTGTTATAATTTTGTGAATGACAAACTGAACAACTCAAATCATTAATATGCTTTGAATGATATTGATTTGAAGTTGCTAAACCTGTATGACAGTTTTCGCATTTTGGCAACAAAGCCATATTATATCGTTGCTCATATTTTACTCCGTCGCCGTGTAACTCATTTTTAGTATGGCAATTGATGCAATGACCATTCCCTAATTTTGTTAGATGTACATCAGGTACGGTTCCGATGCCTTCACCAAAATATGCATGCCCGCCTCTGCTAACATGGCAAGCTGTACAGTTATCGCGCATATTAGGAGTTCTCTTAAATTCGTGTCCCCATAACAAACCTCCGCCAGAAGCAATAGGTCTTGAAATATGGCACTTACTACAAGTTGCATGGCACTTTCCACAATTTTTATCGTATCCTGTTTTAGTTATATCGCTCAATTGATCATAAGAAGTTAATCCGGCTCGCAAAGCTACACGCTTCTTTTGTCCCCAACCTTGTGCGTGCAAGCTGTTCTCAAATCTTCGATAAATTGATGGATGGCAAATTTGGCATTTATTATTTTCAACACTCGAGGGGTTATTTATAAAATTATTTGAGTGAGCTTTATTTTTATCTCCCGAATTGTCAACACCGTTATGACAGTATGTACAACCTTTTTTCCCGTGAGATGAGTTTAAGAAAACTTGTGTACCCGAACTTCCCATATAAACTCTGTCGTATGGGGGATAGTAGGGAGTTGCGCCTCCACAACCACCACCATCTTCGGGTGGAGTTTCAGGATCGGCTAATAATTTTAACGCTTCATAATTTGTATGGCAACCTACACACGAATTAGTACCCACAAGCCGTTCGTCGATAGTGTCTATAGGGTTCTCTTTCTCTTTTGAACAACCCACAAGTAGCAAAACCAGTATTAAAATTAGAGTGATAAGTTTTATTTTTTTCTGCATATCCATTTGTTTTAATTAGTTCTCAATACGTTTAATTGTCTATACAGTTAATTGATAGTCGCAATTAATATGCCGTAATAATATACTTTAAATACACAAAAAATCAAAGCAAAATAAAATAATTTTGCAATTCTGATAATCAAAATATTTACTTAACTAAAAATGAGAAAACATTCTTTTTCTTCTAAATTCTTGAACATTACCTAAAAGTTGTTTAAATTGAAGCGTCTTTTAACAATTATAGGTTATCAAATGAAATTCACTCTTTCTTCATTATTAATTCTTACTTTTACCGCTTCCTTTTTAGGAATTTCTCAAGTAGATATTAAGTTTGAAAAATATACTTTACCAAACGGTTTACAAGTTATACTACATCAAGATAATTCGGTTCCATTAATCTCGACTAACATTTGGTATCATGTCGGTTCGGCTCGTGAAATTTCCGGGAAGACCGGATTCGCACACTTATTCGAACATCTTATGTATGAAGGTTCCGAAAATGTTCCTGACGGAAGATACGATGAAATAGTCGATGGGTCAGGCGGCTTGAACAATGGTTCAACGAACAACGACAGGACAAACTATTGGGCATTAATTCCGAAAAATTATTTGGAACAGGTTCTCTGGCTTGAGTCTGACCGAATGGGATATTTATCAGGAGCAATTACACAGGATCGACTTGATATTCAACGAGCGGTTGTGAAAAATGAACGCAGACAAAATTACGAAAACCAACCTTACGGAATGGCTAATGTAAAACTTATCGAAGCACTTTATCCGTCCGACGCACCATATCACTGGTTGACCATTGGTTCACAAGAAGATTTGGATGCTGCTTCACTCGATGATGTAAAAAATTTCTTCAAGCAATATTATGGACCGAATAACGCGAGCTTATGTATCGGTGGTGATATCGACATAAACGAAACTAAAAAATTGGTAGAGAAATATTTTGGTAATATTCCTGTTGGTCCTGAAATCCCCAAAGCCAAACCTATTGTCCATCAATTAAGTGGCGTCAAAAGATTATTGTTAGAAGACAAAGTAGAACTTCCGCGATTATATATTTACTGGCTTTCGACACAAAATTTTGCCGACGATGATGCGGCGCTCGATTTGCTCGGTCAAATTTTGTCAGACAGTAAAAATGCACGCTTGTATAAATCATTAGTTTACGAAAAGCAGATTGCTCAGGAAGTTTACGCTTTTCAATATGGTCAGGAATTAAGCGGTTCTTTCGGAATTGTAGTAACTGGGAAACCCGACCAAACTTTAAAGCAGCTTGAAACCGAAGTTACTGCTGAACTTGAGAAAATTATTCGTGAGGGTATTTCCGATAGGGAATTGCAACGTGTGAAAAACAGCACCCGTGCAAGTTTCATTTATCGCTTGCAACAAGTTGGCGGCTTCGGCTCTAAGACAGATCAGTTGAACAATTATAATGTATTTTTAGGCGAACCGGGAAACTTCAATTTTGACCTTGAACGTTATCAGAAAGTTACAAAAGAGGATATCAAAAATGTCGCCGCAAAATATTTGCAAAATAAGGGACGCGTAATTTTAAGCGTCGTGCCAACCGGTAAATTAGAACTTCAGGCAGGAGAATAATTATGAATAAAATATATTTAAAATCAGTAGTCAGTTTTATACTAATATTTGTATTAGTTGGTTTTGCAGTTGCTCAACTCGATCGCTCGGTTGAACCGCAGCCCGGTCCATCCTTTAAGATGTCGATTCCGAAAATTGAAAGGGCAACACTCGATAACGGATTACGCATAGTGATAGTTGAACATCGCGAATTACCCGTCGTGCAAGTTCAGTTCGTCCTTCGTTCCGGAGCCGATGCTGATATTTCAGAAAAAGCGGGTGTTGCAAGTTTAACAGCCGATATGCTCGACGAAGGAACCAAAACACGAACAGCTCTTCAAATTGCAGATGAATTGGATTTTATTGGCGCTTCTGCTGCAACCTCGGCAAACTACGATGCGAGTATAGGCAGTTTGCTAACTCTCAAAGAACACCTCTCCAAAGCGATGGAAATTTTTTCGGATATAATTTTGAATCCCAATTTTCCCGAAAACGAATTTGAGAGATTGAAAAGCGAATTGCTCACCGATTTACTCGCCCAGAAAGTTCGACCTGATATTATAGCAGGAAATATTTTTAACGCTAAAGTATTTGGTTCGCAAAATCCATACAGTCAATCGATTGATGGATCGGAAGAAACTGTAAAAGATATCAGTCTCAACGATATTAAAGACTTTTACGGTAAATACTACGCACCAAATAATGCTTCTGTTATCATCGTTGGAGATATCACTAAATCTGAAGCAGTGGCTGTGGTAAAACAATTTTTCGGACATTGGAAGAAAAAAGAGATTTCACCCTTGAAATTATTTAATCCCCAAATATCAACTGAAAATAAAATTTATTTGATAAACAAAGATAATGCACCGCAATCACAAATAAGAATTGGCAACATTGGTATTGAACGCCGCTCTCCCGATTTTTATGCCGTGAACATATTAAATCAGATATTAGGTGCGTCGAACGGAAGACTCTTTTTGAACTTGAGAGAAGCAAAAGGTTATACTTATGGCGCCTACGCAAACTTTGCGATGCGTAAATCGGCAGGACCGTTCGTTGCTTATGCGGGTGTGAAAACTGAAGTTACTGATAGTGCTTTGGTTGAATTTTTTAAAGAAATCAATCGTATCAGAGATGAAATTGTGTCCGATACTGAATTCGAGTTATACAAAACTGCCGTTATACAACGCTTGCCTCGTATCTTTGAAACACCTGCACAAATTGCAGGTCAATTAATGGCTTTGGAATTATTTAATCTGCCGGATGATTTTTTCTCAACGTTAGTCGAAAAATATAAAGCTATCACTCCGATAGACATACAGCGCGCTGCCCAAAAATATTTGCATCCCAAAAATCTGACTGTCGTTATTGTGGGAGATGTAAAAAGCATCAAGGAAAAAATTGAGAAGTTAGGTTTCGGTAAAATTATTTTATGCGATGAAACCGGTAAAGAACTCTAAATTATATTCAGAAAGGAATGTTATGAAAACTAAATTATTTTTCTTTTTATTGTTGATTGGTTTTGTTTCTGCCAAATCACAAGACGAAACGCGGTTGTTGCGTTTCCCTGCAATCCATAAAGACCAGATTGCATTTACCTATGCCGGCGATTTATATACAGTTTCGTCAAAGGGGGGAATTGCCCGGAAGTTAACTTCTTATGAAGGTTATGAAATGTACGCACGTTTTTCACCCGATGGCAAAAGAATTGCTTTTACTGGTGAATACGATGGCAATAGGGAAGTCTATATCATACCTTCAGAAGGTGGAGTACCTAAACGACTTACATACACAGCCACGTTAGGTCGTGATGATGTTTCAGACAGAATGGGTCCCAACAATCTCGTGATGGGGTGGAAGTCGGATAATAAGAGCATCGTTTATCGTTCGCGTATGCGCGAGTTTAACGATTTTAAAGGTCAATTGTATCTTGCATCGGTTGATGGAGGAATTCCTGAGCAGCTTCCTTTACCGCGTGGTGGGTTCTGCTCGTTTTCACCGGATGATTCAAAGTTAGCATACAATCGTGTGTTTCGTGAGTTCAGAACTTGGAAACGTTACCGCGGCGGTATGGCTGACGATATTTGGATTTATGATTTCAAAACTAAAAAAACTGAAAACATCACAAACAATCCCGCACAGGATATTATACCGATGTGGGTTGGGAACCCGCCTGACGGACAGGCAGGTAAAATTTACTTCCTTTCCGACCGTGATGAAAACACAAGAATGAATTTGTTCGTTTATGATATTGCTACAAAACAAACAAAGCAATTAACAACTTTTAAAGATTTTGATATTAAGTTTCCCTCAAGTAGCTCAGACGCTATTGTGTTTGAAAACGGCGGTTACATTTATCGATTCGATGTTGCAACAGAGAAGGCAGAAAAAATTCCAATCAAAATTGCAGACGATTTGGTAACAGGAAGAACGCAGTTGTTCGACGCTAGCAAATCGATTACGAATTACGAAATATCTCCCGACGGCAAGCGTGCCTTGTTTGGTGCCCGCGGTGATATATTTACCGTTCCGGAAAAATATGGAAACATCCGCAATCTTACTAAAACTCCGGGGGTTCACGAACGCAATTCGCTTTGGTCGCCGGATGGAAAATACATTGCATACATATCGGACGCAACAGCTGAAGATGAAATTTACATTATGCCCGCCGATAATTCAGGAACAGTACAACAATTGACAAGTGGATCCGATACATATAAATATCAGATAACTTGGTCGCCCGATAGCCGTAAAATTATGTGGGCTGACAAAATGCAGCGACTGCGTTATCTTGATATCAACACAAAAGCAGTTAAAGATGTTGTGCAAGCAACTCTGTGGGAAATTAACGATTACGTTTGGTCGCCCGATAGCAAGTGGATTAGTTATGCCAAACCCGAAGCCGAAGGAATGACAAAAGTGTATTTGTATTCACTCGAAACTGAGAAAAATATTGAAGTAACAGATGGATGGTATTCTTCTACTCGACCTTGTTTTAGTTCTGACGGTAACTACTTGTACTTCGTTTCCGACCGTGATTTCAATCCAATCTATGGTCGTACCGAATGGAACCACATTTATTTAGATATGTCGAAAATATATCTTGTTACATTGAATAAAGATATTAAATCACCATTCGAACCAAAGAGCGATGAAGTTGAAATTAAGAAAGACGAACCTAACCAAGATAAACCGGAAAAAGATGATAAGAAAAAAGTCGATGACTCGACTCGTCGAGATGATAAACCAAAGAAAGCCGATGTAGTTTTAAAAGTTGATGTTGATGGTATCAAAGACCGGATTGCAGCTCTACCGATCGAAGTGGCTGATTACAGAAGTCTCGCTTCGGTAAATGATAAATTATATTACATCAAACGCGGCAGTAAAGATACACTTTCATTTTTAAAGATGTATGAATTTGATAAACTCAAAGAAACCGAATTAGGCAGTATAGACGGTTTTGAAATTTCAGCTAACAACAAGAAGATGCTGGTTTCAAAAGACAAACAATATGCGATAATAGATTTGCCGACAGCAAAATTAGAGTTAACCCCGATGTTATCGGGGTTGAAAATCAGCGGTATGGAGATGATGTTAGACCGGCACGCAGAGTGGCAGCAAATTTACAACGAAACGTGGCGGCAGATGCGCGATTTCTTCTACGCACCTAATATGCACGAAGTGGATTGGACAGCAGTAAAGAAAAACTATGAGCCGCTTGTTCCGTTCGTTAATCACCGGGCTGATTTAACTTACATAATCGGTGAAATGATTGGAGAATTGAATGCCGGGCACGCTTATGTCGGCGGCGGTGATTTACCAACTCCAAAACGAATCCAAACAGGTTTGTTAGGCGCACAGTTTGAACGCGATGCTCAAACAAAATATTTTAAAATTAAGAAGATTTTAAAAGGGGAGAACTGGACTAAAAACATCCGCTCGCCATTAACCGAAATTGGTGTAGGCGCTAAAGAGGGCGATTACGTTATTGCTATAAACGATAAGCCGACGAACCAGTTGACTGATTTATTCGAACCGCTCGTGAACACTGTTGGCAAGCAAGTAAAGTTGAAACTCAACTCGCAGCCCACTGAAAAGGGAAGTCGTGATGTGGTTGTAATTCCGATTGCCGATGAGAGCGGTTTGTATTACTACAATTGGGTGCAGACCAACATCGCAAAAGTTGATAAAGCAACAGACGGAAAAGTTGGTTACATACACGTTCCCGATATGGGAGTTACGGGTTTGAATGAATTTGTAAAATACTTCTACCCGCAACTGCGCAAGAAGGCGTTGATAATTGATGTGCGAGGTAACGGCGGCGGCAATGTTTCGCCTATGCTCATCGAAAGATTGCGTCGAGAGCTTGCGATGTTCACATTTGCGCGCAATACGATTCCCTCCCCCGATCCGTCAGCAATGGTGTGGGGACCGAAGGTTTGTTTACTCGACGAGTTTTCAGCATCCGATGGTGATTTGTTCCCGTATCGTTTTCGCAAGTACGGACTTGGAAAGTTGATTGGCTAGCGTTCTTGGGGCGGTGTTGTTGGTATTAGAGGAACTCTTCCATTATTAGATGGTGGAGTCTTGAACCGTCCTGAATTCTCCCGCTACGATGAAGAAGGCAACTGGATAATCGAAGGCGTTGGCGTTGAACCGGATATATATGTGGATAATGATCCGGCTTCGGAGTATGAAGGAGTTG
>JAUXOG010000018.1 GCA_030682385.1 Bacteroidota bacterium | reverse complement strand
TAGCTATATCACCGCCCTTACTTTCATCCGCATTATATTTTTCATTCGCCATTTTGCAAAATGTCTTTATACGTTCAAAAACCGGTTTCAATGTTCGTCTGAGTGCTTCCTTCACAAGAAATGGTGGAGATTGTGCTTCCGACTCTACAACTTGAACGTTTTTCAAACATGAAGAACACCACCACTGTGCATTGCGTTGCTTTTCAACAGGCCCACTACAATTCTTACAAACATATTTGTTCTTGACGAAATTCGTGACACCATTATTTTCCCAAAAGTTCATTAATTGGAGATGTCGTTTAGTTGTGTTAACATCTGAGCGTTCTGCTGCCCGAAGTGCTAACTGTGCGTTGATCATCAGAATAGTAAGAGGGAGAGAAGTTCTCATTCTTCGGGCTGCACCTGTAGTAAGACGTGGATCGTCAAGTTCTCTGATCCGTGCCGCGAGTCTACTCCAGAATCCTTCATGTTCAAGGAGGACCTTCCATCGTTTCAGTGTCTCACGCCATTGCTGACCGAGAATTTGTTTCTCTTCTTCAGATGCTGGTTTTGAATGGTACAAATACTCCATATCCAACGCTATGCAATGACATAGAACGGCTAAGTTATGCATCGAAACGTTTGCTTCGCTCTGGAAGTTTTCTTGTTTGATCCAGAGATCCTTTGCAATCTTAACATCTTGATTTGAAAGAGCGATAAGAGCGTTATCATTCTTGCTTTCACCAAGTTGATGGGGCCAGAACCAAAAAAACTCATCAACCAATCTACGCTCAGGATCCCGTAAACGCTGCATAGCCTCACGAATTGCTTCCTGGCTAGGAGGTGGATCTAGAGGAAGCGCCCTCATAATTCCTTGTACACTTGAAAGCCTTTCCATCATTCTCAATCGTTCCGCTTGTCGAGAGATATCACGGACCGTTGCATCTACAGCCAGTCCTGTGACACGAAAGGCATTCATCCGATACAATTCAGGTCTGGCAGATTCAATAAGTGCATCAGACCAATTTGTCGGCCCTTCGTGTATCGGAGTAGGTTTATTATTTCCCATATTATCTCCTCATATAAGCAATACTCAGTTAGTTATTCCACGCCGCCAGAGTTTCAGAAGGTACTCATATTTATTCCTCAAATCGGGATATTTGTTGAATGCTTCTTCCAATAAATCTGCTGCTTCTAAAAGTTTGCCAGTCTGACGAGAGAGAGCCTGTGATTGTTTCACCATTTTTCTAGCAAGCTCCTCATCAATTGGTGAGTGAAGTCCTAACGCACTCTTCGATGCCTCAGACGAACTATTTTTCAACTGAACCCCTGTCTGTGATGCCCGCGGCTTCCACTTTGTGAGATCCTTTAACAATTCTTTAGCATTCGGATAACGGTCTTCAGGTTCGATAGCAATCGACTTCAGAACGATCTGATCTAGTAAGGGGTCCACTTGAATATTAAGACGACTTGGTGGAATAATCGGACGCTCAAAACAAGCCCCATCCATCAAGTGCATGTCCCCTGAATCAGCGAAAGGAAGTCTGTCCGTTAAAAGAAGATATAATGTAGAACCGAGTGCCCAAACATCACCAGCACATGAATCATGCTGAGGATCTTTAAATGCCTCTGGCGCTTTGAATGCTCTCGTACCTCGAGCACTTGCCATTAGGGTTAATGGATTAACTCTCTTAGCAAGGCCAAAATCACTCGCACGCACTCGTATTCCAGTTGCATCGTATCCAACAAGGATGTTTTGTGGTTTTATATCTCTATGGATAATTGGTGGATTTTCACTATGGGCAATTACTATACCTCGACACACTTGAGATAGGATATCTACTGCAGTATGAACGTCGACAAACTTGTTACCATGCGATCGCCAGAATTGTTCCAGGTTACCACCTGCGACATACTCCATCGTGAAGAAACCACAGACACCTCGTGAGGTTTCAGTGATGTTTGCGTCAAACACTCGTATGATGTTGGGGTGGCCGATACGAGAAAGCATGATTGCTTCACTCAAAGATTGTTCTGTTTCTTCTATTGTCATACCAATCATCTTGAACACCTTCATAGCTTGTCTACCGAGAAAACGATGTTTGACACGATAAACCTCAGCAAATGCACCTTCACCCAGAAAGCGTTCAACTTCATACGTGCCCCTTATAATATGACCGTCAGATAAAAGTCTCATCAAATTCTATAGGAATGTTCTTCTAATATAAACAAGTGGTGAAGTATAATTGGATGCTGAGTGTTTGTATCAATCTCGTTTCTCATAAAAATAAGTAACGATGAGCAAAGTTTATCAACGAAGCACGCAATGGGCGAGAATATTGTCCATCTCTCGTAGCAAAGCCACAGGACATGTATGGCGTTATTATACATTTTAGTTTAATTATCGAGTAATTTCTTTGATGCGGTTTTATCGTTTTTCATGCCAATCCTCATCATGTCGTTCAGATTGTCTGTATGTGCGCATTAATTTGAATATTCTTATATCCTTTATCTTAGGTTTATTTACTCAAATTTTGATAATCAATTATACAAAAATTAATTCGTTTTGTCAAGTTTTTTGTTTTTCATTAAGTATTTTATGTTCGTCTTCCGTTATCAAGAAATCATAGTAGCTTTGCATATCCAGCATAATCTATCTCAACCAATTATATAAGTTTTATTTCTTACTGCTCGCATTATAAATCAACTTTCCATTCTTTCTCGCTTTAACCCAATATCCAAATGCAGGTCGTAGTGTGTCGGCTGTTTCATAACGGTCGATGTTGAAAAAGTAATAACTCGATTGAACATTGTTTGCCGGCGATTGTAAAATATTGTCGATGGGGAACGGCATTGAGCTTCCACCAATTAAATTCCAACCGGTGCTGACATTTATCGTATCGGAACTTTTTGGGAAACCTGAAAATTCTAAAGTATGAGGAGCTGAGAACTTAACCCAATATCCTTTACCATTTTGCAGTGTAGTTTGTTCTATGTATCCGTTATCGAAAGAGTATATTTTTGAAACAGCATTTGGAAATACAGATGAAGATTGATAATCGGAAATTGTGAGCGGGATTGATAATAAATTCCAACCGGAGCTTGCTGTTAGAGTTAATGTCGTTCCACCAATCGTATAAGAATAATAATCAGTCGGAGTTGATGCAGGTAATTTCACTTCGTCTTTATCTACATTTTGAACCACGATATAGTATATAACCACTTTACCCAGATCGAATTCAGGTATTAGAGCAGAATACTCGTTTAGATTTTCGGTTGGCTGAAGCAATGAGGAATTTGTGAAAGAACCGTCAACTCCGTAAAAAATTCTGCACGAATCGGACTTCAGATTTATTACTGAATTTATATTAACTAAAATAGATTGCGGTGTATTAAGCAGATAACCGCTTAATGGTGTGTGAGTAAGATACGGTTTGAAATAATCGACAGCGGCAGTTGCGTTTAGAATTCCGTATCCGTAGTAATTATCCGGATTTTTGGCTCTCGAGGCGGTTCGCATCATAGCCTCGCGAACTTGCAGCGGTGTTAACGACGGATGTGCCGAGAGTATCAAAGCTGCAACACCACCGGCAAGCGGACACGAAAACGAAGTGCCATCAACACGCACATAACCTGTTGTGGATGTTGCACTTGCGGCTCTTACTCTGCTTCCCATCGCCATTACTTCCGGTTTGATGCGTCCGTCAGAACTCGGTCCGTATGAACTGAATGATGTTCGAACACCAAAGGAATCAACCGCACCAACTGCAATCACATTAAAACCATCTGCAGGTGCTACTAGTGTGTTAGGTGTTCCGACTGATGCTTCGTTACCCGCCGAATTCAAAACCACGATACCACGACTAACTGCACGATCGGCTGCACGTGTAATTACAGTTGTATTGCCATTCATATTTTGCCAGGTCCAGCTTGTGTGTGGTGCATCGTAAGTTAAATATCCTAACGATGTGCTTGCTATGTCAACACCCAAACTTTCAGCCCACTCGATTGCGCGGACCCAATTGTCTTCTTCAACTGGAGTTTCACTCGTATCATTTTCTGTCCTTCCTAAAATGTAACTTGCTTTAAAAGCTGGTCCGATTAATTGTCCTGCTTTATATCCGCCAATCGTCGAAAGTGTATTAACTCCGTGAGCGCCGTAAGAACTCGGTGCAGTTGTCGGAGGAGCCGGATTCGGATCGTTATCTACGAAATCATAACCCGCAACGATGTTCATAGTTGCAAACGATTCGTGACTCATTAACCGGAAACCGTTATCAAATACACCAACTAAAACTCCTTCCCCACGAATTCCCCGGTTGTGAAGTGGAATAACATTTATCTGGTCAACTTGTTTTCGTGCAGTGCCGTAATTTAACGAGTCGGCTAAAGTTTTAAGCAGCGGAGTTTCGAATACTTCTTCGACAGGTTCAGGTTTTTTAATTCCGTAGCTGCCAACAATTTCAATCTCTTTGATGAATGGAAATTGCCGGATTGATTCGATCTCAGCTTTAGTAGCAAATCCGCTTACAGCATTAAACCATTTTGAAGAATATCTGATTTGCGATATTTTTTCTGATACAGCATCTACGTAATTTTTGAAAACAGGTAAGTCGGAAGCATCTACGAGTTTGTCTTGCGGCAGCACCTTCGATCGACGTGCGATGGCTTTTTCTGATATTAATGTATTTGGTATTTGTTTACCGACGGAACCTTTATCGTTGAAGTAAATCCATATTTTTATTTTTTCATCTTTTGAAATATTTTGTAATTTGCTTTCTAATCTTTCAGCAATCGGTGCGAGGAATTGTGCAGTTGTTGAGGAAAGAACAAAAAGCAGAAGCAATACTAACCGGTACATATTATTTTACAACCTTTCTACAAATTAAGTTGACTTAAATTAAATAAGATCTCTCCTAAAATCAAGTATTTTTCTCCTTTGTAATTCAGTAAGCGATTTGATATATTTAAACGAAATTATGAAAAATCTTAAATGTGTAATTTTTGATGTCGATGGTACTATCACTCAAACAAATGAATTAATATTTGCCGCGTTCAATCATGTAACTGATAAATACACCGGTAAAACATATCTTCCAGCCGAAATTACATCTATGTTCGGTCCTCCTGAAGAAGGAACGCTCGAAAAAGTTGTTGGCAATCAAAATATTGTTGCTGCATTGGAGGATTTTCTGGAATTTTATAGGAGCAATCATTCTGCATTGGCTCGCATCTATCCGGGGATTTTAGAAATATTAGAATATCTAAAACAGCGAAACGTGCTGATGGCGGTATTTACTGGTAAAGGTAGGCATAGCACGCTGATTACTCTAAGCGAGTTCGGCATTAAAAAATATTTTGATATTATTGTAACAGGAAATGATGTTACGAATCATAAACCATCGGGCGAAGGCATTACAAAAATATTGAACTATTTCGGGCTTTCGGTTGAAAATGTATTGATGGTTGGCGACGCGGTTGCTGATATCATAGCATCGCGAGAAGCAGGTGTTCCTGTTGCAGCGGTGGTGTGGGATTCGTACGGGAAAGACCGCGTCTTAAAAATGGAAGTCAATTATCTATTTGATGATGTTAAAAAGTTGAAAGAATTTTTAATTGAAAGTATTCAGCTCTCTTAATAACCGACTTTTTCCAGAATCAATATTCTACATAATATTTTTTCTTTTAATTGGCAGTTTCATTTTCATTTCTTATAGCCATTTTAGTTATACACCTGATGATACTTTCATTTATTTACAGTTTTCAAGAAATATTATTAACGGAGATGGCTTCGCCTTCAATTCTGGTGATCCTACTTATGGTGTAACAAGTCCTTTATGGACTTTAATAATATCGTTGTTAGGTTATCTCGGTCTAAATTTATTATCGGCGGCAAAGTATGCTGATTTATTTTTCGCCCTGGCAGGTATTCTGTTCTTTTATAAACTTGCAAATAAAGTAATACAAGATAAATGGATAGCTTTGTTTGCTACTGTAGCATTCGCTTTTAATGCATGGTTTATCAGGTGGACTGGAACGGGGATGGAAACTTCCTTATCAATATTTTTTATGATTGTTGTTTTTTTATCTGTATTAAACAAAAAATATTATTTTGCCGTATTCTTTTTATCACTGTTGATATTAGTTAGGCCAGAAACAATTTTGCTGGCATTTTTTTATTTTGTTTTCATATATATGAATGTTGAGGATGTAAAGATATTTTTTAAAAGAACAGGTATATCATTAGGAATATTCGGCTTCATTCTTGTACCTTGGTTCGTTTATGCTTATACTAATTTCGGTTCGATAATTCCAAATACAGCGCTCGCCAAAGCCGGACTTTCAATTAACCCAGATAACTTTTATTGGACTTTCAAGGATATTTTTAAAACCATCTCGGTTACCGACGGATTGCCATTTATATTTTTTTTAATTGGAGTTATGTTTACGTTGGTGAAATTTGAAAAATACAAAGTGTGGTTGAAAAGTAACTTTTTACCTCTAAGTTGGGTAATTGGGCTTATTTTTTTATATTTGATCACTCAAGCTAATGTTGTTTCGAGATATCTGCTGATGATTACGCCATTGTTAATCATTTATTCATTTTATTTTGTTACAAAGTGGTTAGCAAAATATTACAAATCCTTTTTGATTATTTTTACAATATTAATTGTGTCTCAAAATATTTATATCTACAAATATTATGTTAAACCAAGTATAGATGCCTTCACGAAAGGAACGAATGAATGTTTCATTCCACTTGGGACATGGTTAAAAAATAATACAGAGAAAAATTCTGTGGTGATGGTGCCCGATATAGGCGCCATCGGTTATTATTCCGAAAGAAAGATTTGCGATGCTGCAGGACTCGTAACAAATGAAATTCTCAGTTATAAAAAAAGTGGTTTTGCTTATCAGGATATTATTGAAAATAAATTATACAATGATGTTTGTAATGCCGACTATGTTATTCATCGCTCAAATTATTTTAACGATATAAATGATTCACGATTACTACCCATCTTTCATAAAAAAATCGAAGGGCTTGGATTAGAAGATATGCGAACAGTTTATTATACACTATATAAAGTAAACAAAAAGAACGAAGGGGAGTAATATGGAGAAACTAAATATCGGAGTAATCGGTGTTGGGCATTTAGGGGCGTTGCACACGAAGATGCTTACAAATATCGAATCGGCAAATGTTGTTGGTGTTTACGATCAAAACCTCGAAAGAAGTAAAAAAATTGCCGAAGAGTTTCAAACAAAATCATTTGAGGATATAAATGAATTGCTTGATTCTGTTGATGCAGTGAGCATCGCAGTTTCAACAAAATCACATTTTGATATTGCAATAAAAGCGCTTACTGCCGGCAAACATATTTTTATAGAAAAACCAATTACCGAAACCTCGCAACAAGCTGAAAAATTAATTCAAATTGCCAAACCGAAAAATTTAAAAATTCAGGTCGGTCATATCGAACGGTTTAATTCGGCATTGTTATCAATCGACCATATCCAATTAAATCCATTGTTCATCGAGTCGCACCGCTTGGCTCAATTCAATCCACGCGGCGCCGACGTAGCGGTAGTTCACGATTTAATGATTCACGATATAGATATTATTCTCAGTTTAGTAAAATCACCTGTCGAAAATATTTGGGCAAACGGGTTGGCTGTTGTTACCGATACAATTGATATAGCAAATGCACGGTTACAATTCAAAAACGGTTGCGTTGCAAACGTAACGGCAAGCCGCATCTCGAAATCGAGAATGAGGAAGATGCGATTGTTTCAGAAAAATGCCTATGTGTCGATAGATTTCATTGAGGGGACCTCCGAAGTATTCCGGTTGGTTGACCCAAGTGATGAAAATTCTCAATCCACAATGATGCTTGGGATGATCGAGTCGGCAAACTCAAACAAAAAAATAATTTATGACCGCCCTGTGCGAAAAGAAATTAATGCCTTGAAATATGAATTAGAACTATTTATAGATGCTGTTCAAAACGATAAAACTCCGCAAGTAACAGCCGAAGATGGTATGCGAGCGCTTGAAGTGGCACAAACTATAGTTGAAAAAATCAGCAATCAACAACCATTTTTCAAACTGACTGATTAAATCGAATGAGTAAAAAAACTACGCACATTGAGATACATAACGATATCATAAAGCGAATAGGAAAAATCGCCGATGAAAACAAAACAGAAGCTTATGTTGTAGGCGGATATGTTCGCGATAGACTGTTAGGTATCGAAGTAAAAGATGTTGATATAATGGTAGTCGGTGATGGAATTGCGTTTGCAAAAAAAGTTGCCAAAGAATTCGGAAATATCAAAGTCGTTAAATACGAAAAATTCGGGACCGCTATGCTTCCGATTGAAGATGCGAAGGTGGAGTTTGTAACAGCCCGCGAAGAAACTTATGAACCTGATTCTCGCAAACCTATAGTTAAGAAAAGTTCGCTTGAAGCCGATTTGTCGCGGCGCGATTTCACCATCAACGCAATTGCTGCTTCACTTAATGCCGCTGATTTTGGAAAACTTATTGACCCATACAACGGCGAAAAAGATTTGCGGTCTGGTATCATCAGAACTCCGCTCGATCCCGAAAAAACATTTGAAGACGATCCGCTACGGATTTTAAGAGCAATACGTTTTGCATCGAAACTGCAGTTTCAAATTTACGACGAAACTTTCGATGCAATTGTGAAGATGAAAGACCGCCTCTCAATCATTTCGCAGGAAAGGATAACAGATGAGTTTTTTAAAATTCTTATTTCTCAAAAACCATCTGTCGGATTATTCTTGTTGCAAGAAACCGGCATCACGAAAATTATCTTTCCGGAAATGAACGATATGGCAGGTGTTGACCAGAGAGAAGATTACCACCATAAAGATGTGTTGCGTCATACTTTAAAAGTTGTAGATTCAATTTCTGAAGCGACAGAAAATGTTTGGCTGCGGTTTACAGCCCTTGTTCACGATATTGCAAAACCCCGGACGAAAGCTTTTAAGCCGGGAATCGGTTGGACTTTTCACGGGCACGAAGAGATTGGCGCCCGGATGATGAAGTCAATTTTCCGGCGCATGCGTCTGCCGATGGACAAACTTCCATATATCGAAAAACTTGTGCGTCTGCATTTACGTCCGATGGTTTTAATCTCCGAAGAAATAACCGATTCAGCAATCCGCCGTGTTTTGTTTGAAGCCGGCGATTTGATTGACGATTTGATGACACTTTGCCGAGCCGATATTACCTCGCAAAATCCTCAAAAAGTAAATCGATACTTGAGGAATTATGAAGTAGTAATGGAAAAAATGAAAGAAGTTGAAGAAAAAGACCGTCTTCGTAACTGGCAGCCGCCTGTGCGTGGCGAGGAAATTATGCAAGTATGCGGATTGCCACCGGGTAAAACAGTCGGTATCTTGAAAAAAGAAATCGAGGATGCTATTTTGAACGGCTTGATTCCCAACGAACACGATGCTGCTCTCGAATATCTGCTGTCGGTAAAAGATAAAATTTTAACCGAAATTCAAAATTGATGAAACTTTCTTATTAAATAAACGTCAAATATGTAAATTTTTATAAAATTATGGAGAATTATTGAATGCTCATTAGAAAATTATCAGCTCTTATAGCTATTTTTACGGCTTTTTCGTTTGGTCAGAGTTCTAAAAATGTCATAAATCTGAATAAAGCAATCGAAATGGCGCTGCAACGGAATATCACAGTACTTCAATCTAAAAATACTGTCGAGTCGCAACAAAGTACATATCAATCGGCAATTGGTGGCTTGCTTCCCAACTTGAATGCAAGCGGGTCGTTCAACCGAACACAGAGTTGGCAGGATGTAACTGGTTTGTTAGGTGATCAAACTCTTTTTTCTGCGAGGAATTTATACTCAAGCGGAATATCGAGTAATGTAACGTTGTTTAATGGCTTTGCAAATATTGCGAATGTCAATCGTTCAAATTCAAATATCAGGTCTTCAGAATATTCTTATGAACGGGTAAAGCAAAATATTATCTATCAAACACACCAATTGTTTTTAAACGTCGTGCGAACACATCAATTGTTAAAAGTGAACGAAGAGAATTTAAAAAGAAGTAGCAGACAATTGGAGCGAATCGAGGAAATGAATCGAGTAGGTGCAATATCTTTGGCGGATGTTTATCGTCAGCGGGTAACGACCGGCAACGACGAGCTTGCACTAATAAATGCACAAAATAATTTTGAAAAAGCTAAAGCAGATTTAACATTATTTCTATCAATCGAAACAGATGCTACTTATGACTTCGACGTTTCAGAAGTTTCTATTGAAGTGGATACATCCGAGTTTGTTTTGATAAACGCAAAGTATCAGGATAAAACTGCGTTAGCTAAAAAAGCTATTGAGTCGCGTCCCGATTATCAATCGACGACACAGAATGTCCGCTCCGCTCAATCATCATTAACGATTGCACGCTCGGGATTATATCCGATAGTCAGCGCTAACGCTTCTTACGGTTTATCGGACAAAGAATTTGCAAAAATTTCGGACAACCGTTCGCTCTCGACAGGGGTAACCTTATCACTTCCAATCTTCAGCGGATTCCAAACCAAGAATGCAATCGAACAGGCGATAATTACTCAACGCAACGCTGACGATCTCCTAAAACAAAACGAACGGCAAATATCAGTCGATATTCAAAAAGCACAACTCGATATCGAAGCGGCGCAAAAGCAGGTCAAGGTTACGCAGGCAAGCGTTTTCTCTGCTGAAATGGATCGCAAAATAGCCGAAGAAAAATATAATTTGGGCGCCGGAACTTTATTGGATTTGTTGATAGCAAGTGCAAATTATATTAATGCGCAAAGTAATCAGGTTAATGCAGCAATCTCGTATTTGCTTTCGAAGAAACAGATGGAATACGCCTTAGGCACAATTTCAAATTAAATAAAAAGGTTTTTTACAAATGTCAAACAATAAAAAAAGTAAGAAGAAGAAAATAATAATCTTTTCAATTTTAGGTTTGGTAATAGTGGCGCTTGTTCTGGTGGTAATATTGGGCAGCAAGAAAGTTCCGATAATTTCGGTGCAAACCGAAAAAGTTGAAAAAAGAACACTAACTCAATCGGTTACTGCAACAGGAAAAATTTATCCTGAAGTTCAGGTAATCATCACTCCTGAAGTAAGCGGCGAAGTTGTCTATTTGGCTGTTCGCGACGGTCAGAAGGTGAAAAAAAACGATGTTCTGTTAAAAATTAAACCCGATTACTATGCCGCACGGCGAGATCAAATGGCAGCCGGTGTTGCCTCCAGCACTGCATCGTTGAATCGTGTGCGTTCTGATTATAATCGGACTAAAGATTTGTTTGAGAAAAAATTAGTTTCGGATGCTGAACTTGAACAATCGAAAACGGCTTACGAAGTTTCAAAAGCCCAATACGACCAAGCTAAAGCAGCGTTAAATCAAACTGAAGAAGATTTAATGAAAACCACTATCCATGCGCCGATGGAAGGGACTGTAACTCAATTAAAAGTTGAATCAGGCGAGCGAGTGTTAGGCACAAGTCAATTTCAGGGAACAGCAGTGATGACGGTTGCTGATCTTTCGCGAATGGAATGCCGCGTTGATGTGGGTGAAAATGATATAGTATTAATTTCAATTGGCGATACTGCACGAATTGATATAGATGCTTTCCCGAATCGAAAGTTTAACGGTATTGTCTATGAAATAGCAAACACTGCAAAAACCAAAGGTTTTGGAACTCAGGAAGAGGTAACTAATTTTGAAGTTAAAATACGAATCATTGATAAAGATGTGTTACTCAGACCGGGAATGTCGATGACTGCAAAAATCGAAACCGACAGGCGGCAAAATGTGCTGACCGTTCCGATACAATCGGTAACTACGCGTATGCCTAAAAAAGATGAGAAGAAAACTGAAGGTGATGAATCACCCGATGTTGTTATCGTAACACTTGAAAAACTTAAGAAGAAAGATGAGCCTACAGTAAAAGAAGTTGTTTTTTTGTATAACGAAGGGACAGTAAAGATGGTAGAAGTTAAACGCGGTATCTCAGACGATTCGTATATCGAGATTACAGAAGGTCTTAAAGAAGACGACAAGGTAATTTCGGGGAGTTATAAAGCTATCAGCCGCGAACTCGAAGATGGCTCAAAAGTAAAACTTGATTTTGAAAAAAAGAAAACAACAAAACAATAAGCGATTGGTGAAATGGAAATAATTAAATTACAACAAATAAAAAAATACTATGATATGGGCGGCGCCGAAGAAGTGCACGCTCTGCGCGGCGTCGATGTTAATATCGGTCAAAATGAATACGTTGCCATAATGGGACCTTCAGGTTCGGGCAAATCTACATTGATGAATATTATCGGATGTTTAGATACACCGACAACCGGTTTATATGAATTCAACAAGGTGAATGTGAGCGACATGAATGACGACCAGTTGGCGAAGATACGGAATAAGGAAATCGGATTCGTGTTTCAAACTTTCAATCTATTAGCACGCTCAAACGCGCTACATAATGTTGAGTTACCTCTGATTTATGCGGGAATAAATAAATCGGAACGACGCAAGTTAGCTATGCAAGCTTTGGAACAGGTTGGACTTGCCGACAGAGTAATGCACAAGCCTAACGAACTATCGGGCGGGCAGCGGCAGCGTGTGGCAATTGCGCGGGCTTTAGTTACGAGCCCTTCGATAATTCTTGCCGACGAGCCAACAGGTAATTTGGATACAAAAACCGGCGATGAAATTATGGTGCTCTTTGAAGAAATTCATAAAAAAGGTAATACAATAATTCTGGTTACCCACGAAGAATATATAGCCGAGCACGCTAAACGTATCATCCGGCTGCGCGATGGTTTAGTTGAAATTGATGAGCATGTAAAACGCCGTAAAATAATGAACGGTGAATAATAAATTAAAATGAATTTTCTGTTTGAAATAAAAGAAGGATTGAGGATTGCTTTCTATGCAATTCGTGCGAATAAAATGCGTTCGGTGCTAACCACACTTGGTATTGTAATTGGAATTGTTTCTGTAACGATGATGGCAACCGCAATCGAGGGAGTTGATCGTAAGTTTCAGGAAAGTGCCTCGGCTTTTGGTGCAAATGTTTTATACGTTCAAAAATTTCCTTGGGTTGGTCATGAGGATTGGTCGATTTACCGTAACCGGCGCGATATCCCATTAAAAGTTGCAGAGGATATTGAACAACACGCCACGATGGTCGAAGCTGTTGCAGCAAACGTCATTACCGTTCGTCCAACTCAATTTGAAGAAAGAAATATGAAGAATGCCTTTATCACTGGCACAACCGATCAATATATTTATGCTTCAGGAACGAATGTATCCGATGGCAGATTTTTATCTCAAGAAGAATCAAACGGCGGACGTCCGGTTTGTGTTATCGGAGCAAATGTAGTCGAAAATTTATTCCCCAATCAAGACCCGATAGGGAAGTTTGTGAAAGTCGGTTCTCTTCCTTATCAAATTATTGGTGTGTTGGAAAAACAAGGAGGTCTTTTCGGAATATTTACATCCGACAATCGCGTTTATATTCCTCTCAAATCATTTATGAATCAATTCGGTTCAAAACGCGATGTTACAATAAATATTGCCGCTAAAAAAGGTGCCGACATAGAAGATGTGAAAGAGGAGTTGAGAGGAATAATCCGTAAATCACGCGGACTAAAACCCTCGGATGCGGATGATTTTAATTTAAACGAACAGGAATTGTTGGTTACTACTTTTTCGGGCTTCACCGCTGTAATTGCTGCGGTAGGTTTTTTTATTACCGGCTTGTCGTTGTTTGTAGGCGGCATCGGTATAATGAATATTATGTTCGTCTCGGTTACGGAACGGACAAAAGAAATCGGAATTCGTAAAGCGATTGGCGCCAAACGGCGAACGATACTTATTCAATTTTTAATCGAGTCGTCTATCATTTGTTTGTTAGGCGGTTTGTTAGGTTTAATTATTTCCTACCCGCTCAGTTTGCTTGCCGATAAAATTTTGCCAACAGCGATGCCTCTTTCTATTGTTGGTATCGCTATTATTATCTCGTTGGTTGTTGGTGTAGTTTCAGGATTTTTACCCGCCTACCGTGCCTCCCGTCTCAATCCGGTTGATGCGTTACGTTATGAATAAATAAAAATAATATGAATATAACTTTAGAAAGAATATTTTCAGAAGTAAAAGAAAGCTTTATGATGGCATTAGATGCCATTCGCATTAATAAACTGCGGTCTATCCTAACTCTGCTCGGTATCGCAGTCGGTGTGTTTTCGATTATTGCAGTGATGACAGCAATGGGAGTTTTAGTAAACTCGGTTGAAAGCGGAATGACAATGTTGGGTTCGCACACGTTTCAAGTTCAACGTTTTCCAAGTTTTCAGATGGGCGACGGAAGTCGTGCAAAGTTTAGAAACAGAAAAAAAATAACTGTCGAACAAGGATTGGCTGTTAAACAAAATACTTCTTTTGCTGCTGCGGTTGGTATAGAAGCTTGGGAATCGGGGAAGACTGTAAAATCGCTGCGAGGCGAAAAAACAAATCCGAATGTAAGTCTGGTTGGTGAGGATTTAGAAGGTTTTGTTACAAACAATTGGACGATTAGCGATGGACGGCTTTATTCAGAAGAGGAGTTGGCGAGCGGTCGTTTTTTAGCAATAGTCGGACAGGATGTAGTTAATAAATTATTCTCAAAAGTTAACCCTCTCGGTGAAGCGATTAGAATCGATGGGTATGAATATAAAATCATTGGCGTAGTTGAAAAAAAAGGGCAGAGATTGGGTGGTTCGCAGGATAATTTCATTGCGATTCCAATTACTACAATGCTGCGTGTGTATGGTAAAGAACGTGATGTTCACATTATGGTGCAGGCAAAAAGTCCTGAAGCTTATGACGATTGTGTTGAACAGGTGAGAGGAATATTACGAACGGAGAGGAAAGTTCCACCGGGCGGTGAAGACGATTTTCACATTTTTTCTAACGACTCTCTTATCGAGCAATTCAACGATATAACATATTATGTTCGACTTGGAATAATGTTAATCAGTGCCATAGCATTAATCGCAGCGGGTGTTGGAATTATGAATATTATGTTGGTTTCAGTAACAGAGCGAACACGCGAGATAGGGATTCGAAAAGCTGTCGGTGCTAAAAAAAGTAATATTCTTACTCAGTTCATACTCGAAGCAATTATACTATCCGAGGTTGGAGGAATTATTGGAATTCTTTTGGGAGTATTAGGTGGGAATATGGCAGCTTTGTTGATGAGCGTGCCACCGGTTATTCCTTACGATTGGGCTTTAATCGGTTTAGCAGTCTGTTCGCTTGTTGGTTTGACTTTCGGAGTTTATCCAGCTTGGAAGGCAGCCAATTTAGACCCGATAGATGCGCTGAGATACGAGTAGGATTTAATGAACATCGAATCTCCGCCGGAGGCGGATGCGTCTTCGACGCAATTGACTCATTGACTGATTGACTCATTGAATCAATGAATAAATGCCCGCCTGCCTTAACGGATTCAATTTAGCGGGCAGGGATAAATGGTTCAATGGCTCAATGGGTGGTTCTAAAAATCCAAAAGACTGTCGAATCCGTCTCCGTCAATCGACGGATGACGGACGAACCCACCTGAACGACGCCTGCCCGACAAATCCGTTCGGCGGGCAGCAGGCGGGGGCGGGCAAGAAACGTGAAACGTTCCAAGGAACGTAAAACGTTCCAAGGAATTATGGATTTTGAAGTAAATTTCCACTTTGCCATTCGACATTCGTTGTTCGATATTTGATATTCATTTTTTAATACTTTCAATAATCTCTAATGCAAGGAGGTTATTACTCCCCCCAAAAATAAAAATTTTATAAAACACTTGACTGAAACTCAAAAATACATTATATTATTTCTATAAAATTTAAAAGTTTAACCCGATAACAGCGGGGCTCATCTGCCCAACGTTAGCAGAAATGGCAGGTCGACAGGTAAATACTTATCAACTTTTGACTGTATAAATTGAAAAGAAAAAACAGTTGAAAACTCATCATAAAATAGTAAATGGAGACAGCAGACAAATGACCGAACTGCCTGACAATTCGATGCATTTGGGTATCACTTCGCCTCCTTATTGGCAACTCAAGGACTACGGGACAGACAACCAGATTGGTTTTCATGACAGCTATGAAAATTACATCAACAACCTGAATTTAGTTTGGAAAGAGTGCTACCGCACTCTTCACAACGGTTGCAGGTTGTGTGTTAATATTGGCGACCAATTCGCCCGAGCAGTGTATTACGGACGTTATAAGGTCATACCAATTCGTGAAGAGATTATCAAGTTTTGTGAGAATATCGGCTTTGACTATATGGGTGCAATCATTTGGCAAAAGGTAACAACTTCAAATACGACTGGTGGCGGGGTTCAAATGGGATCTTATCCCTATCCAAGAAACGGTATTTTAAAACTTGACTATGAGTTTATTCTCGTTTTTAAAAAATTGGGTGACGCACCCAAGCCGACAAAGGAGCAGAAAGAACTTTCAAAAATGACTGCCGAAGAATGGAACACAAATTTTGCAGGTCATTGGAACTTTGCAGGAGCAAGACAAAACGGACACATTGCCGTGTTTCCTGAAGAATTGCCAAGACGACTAATTAAAATGTTTTCATTTTTTGGAGAAACAGTTCTTGACCCATTTGCAGGCAGTGGCACAACTGCGTTGGCTTCCAAAAATCTTGACCGAAATTCTGTTGGTTTTGAAATCAATCCTGAATTTATTCCATTTATCAAGGAGAAATTAGAAGAATACCAAAGGGACTTGAACGGAACGACCTATGAATTTGTAAAGCAACAAGACACAAAAATTGATTATGAAAATGAAATCAAAAAACTGCCTTACATTTTCAAAGACCCTCATACGCTCGATAAGAAAATTGATATAAAGAAATTGCAGTTCGGTTCTAAAATTGACAAAGATAGTTCTGCCACAAGAGAAGAATTTTATACTGTTAAGGAAATTATCAGCCCTGAGAAAATTCGTTTAAACAATGACCTTACAATAAAACTTATTGGTATTAAAGAAGATAAATTAATTAACAATAAAGCAACTGCATTTCTAATTGACAAAACAAAGGGTAAAAGAGTTTTTCTTAAATATGACACAGTAAAACACGACAGCGAAAATAACTTACTTTGCTACCTCTATCTTGAAAATAAAACTTTTATTAATGCTCACTTAATCAAAAATGGTTTGGTGCAGGTAGACAACGATTCAGAATACAAATACAAAAACAAATTTATAAATCTCTTTGAATTACAAAATGGCTAAAGAATGGATTACAGCAACTGATGGTGAAGGCTTAAAGTTTAAGCACGAGACCCTTTTAAATTATGGTTTAAACCGTTGGGGCATTATCTGAACTAATCAGAAGTTGTGCCCCCAATGAATTTAAAGAGTGGGAAGAGTTCTATTTTACTAAAGGAAAACAGAAAAAGAAAAACGGAATAAATATTACAAGAGAATATATAACAGGACTTGGACAAATACTCTATATTAAACTATCAGAAGTAGTCCAAAACGAGTTAGCTTCAATTACCGAAGAAGAATGTATTGAATATGCTTACAATCTCGTTCTTCACAGAACATATGATGGATATAGAACAGAAATTGAAACAATTTATGAACAATTGGAAGGAGCAGTAGAACGAAAAATAGAACCTGCACCCGATAACTGGGACAGGACTTATGGTGTGGACTTTTTTATAAGAATTGGTGAAAAATATATTGGCATTCAAATAAAGCCTATTGCTTCAGGACATGCATTGAACCAATATCAGTGGATAGAAATGCATAAAGTAAGTCACGCAAAGTTTGAAAAAGAGTTTGGGGGTAAAGTGTTTTTTGTTTACTCGACAAAAAGCACAGCAGGCAAAAAGAAGATTTACAACATAGAAGTCATAGACCAAATTCGAGCTGAAATTGCACGACTGAGATAACATGGAAAGAGCCCCATCCGCTAACAGCGGATTTTTTAAAAAAGCGGGTGACGTGGTAATAATAAGTGCAGTGCATCTAAATCTGCCATTTCTTAAACCCACCAAACTTTGGCAGCAACCCTAAAACGACAGCGCAGACACTAAACTTGACAGCAGACACAGACGATAAAGACAATTTCGGCAAAGCCGTTTTATCCATCAATTCGTCCCGAAAGCTTTCGGGACAAAAGAGTTGCAAAACAGCGAATATAGAATCGACAGATTCATTGTAATATTTATTCATTGACTCATCGAATCATCGAATCATTGAATAAATGTCAGCCGAAGGCTGATGTGCTCGACGAGTCGAGCGGACAAGTCCACCAAAAAGCCTGCGGACAGGCGTTAAACCATAAAGCCATAAACCGTCTGTCTATCTGGCGGTTTATGCTTGCTATTTGAATTTCCAATTTGTTTAGGCTGTGTTCGGTTCACGCAAAGTGCGTAAAGCTCATAATAAAATAATAATTCATAATTCGATGTTCGATATTCATTTTTTATTACTTTCAATAATCTCTAATGCGAGGAGGTTATTACTCCCCCCAAAAATAAAAATTTTATAAAACACTTGACTGAAACTCAAAAATAATATATATTATCCCTCGGAACGTGAAACGTTCCGAGGAACGTGAAACGTTTTGAAACGTTCCAAGTTTGAATACGGCAGGATTTAATAGTAATTCAAACGGAAGATTTGAGAAGTTGTATAAAATTAACAAACGTATTTAAGCTAAAATAAATAAAAAAGTTTATCCCACTTTTTAGCGGGGCATTTTTGAAAATTTCTATTGCCGACACACATATAGCACATTTGCTTTTGCTATATTTTATTTTTTTATTTGAATAGCAAAAACAAAAGAGCAAAATATCCGCACGCACACTTTTGAAAACTTTTGGTAAAAGAAAGTAAGTTGTAATTTAGATTTACGATATTTGAACTCAAATATTTGAAAATACAGATGAAAAATATGACTTTTAATCCTGAAATACAATACAGATGTACAATTATTAGAGGCAAATCCATTTCAAGAATGGAAGATTATCTTCCTGTTTATGCACAAATTCTGAATGAAATTTGCCCCATTCCTGCCGACAAGTTTGATAAAACTTTTGATGATAAACTTTCCCGCTTTATCAAAGACGATGGCAAAACAATTAAAAATCACCGAACAGAAAATGTAGATAAACTTTTAGGAATGTATTTTGAAAAGGATGGAATTATTTACATCTCGGAAAGAACAAAAAGATTTTTAGAAAATAACGACCAACCCGCTTTTTTCAAGAGTGCCTGTTACAAATTTCAACAGCCAAACGGCTCACAAAAAATTCTGACGACAAAAGAAAAAATTAAAAACGGAATTAACTTTAAACCATATCATTTCATTTTATCGCT
Source organism: Bacteroidota bacterium (assembly GCA_030682385.1). Classification (GTDB taxonomy): domain Bacteria; phylum Bacteroidota; class Ignavibacteria; order UBA10030; family BY39; genus JASEGV01. The sequence continues at coordinate 8,553 of JAUXOG010000018.1, read as the reverse complement.
TCTTAAAGTAGCAGCAGATAAAAAAACAATTCTAACCAAAGACGAAGTTGCTTATTATGTTTTAAATGCCTTGCAAGTTCTTCAAGGAAAAATTACAGTTGATGAAGTTTTTAAAACAATATTAGAGCGAAGAGAAAAAAAGATTTATAAAAAAGTTGAAACTCCTGGCAAAGCATATTCATATTCTCTGCAACATATCAATGAGCAGTTTGACTATTTAGAGTTAGCAAACCTTATTCGCAAAGACGCAAAAAATATTTGGTTAAACGCTAAGGAAGTCGCATCAACAGAATTATTTTTAAAAGATTTAGCAAACCCTTTAGCAATTGATTACACAAAATATAATCTTAGTAAAAAAGATATAGGGAAAAAAATTGAGCACGAATGGAGAGAATATTATGGAGCAACAACGGAAACAGAGGCAGAGAAATTTGAAACTACTATTGAAAGTTTAGAGACAATTCCTCCAACAGAAGTTTCAAGAATATCATTGATGGAATTGGGCGATGAAGGAGAAAATTTTGTTTTAAAAATAGAAAAAGAAAGAGTAAAAGTATTCAATCCGAGATTGGTTAATAAAGTTAATCATCACGGAAAGACAAAAGGATTAGGTTATGATGTTACTTCTATTGAGGCAGATAGAAATAAAAAAAATCCTGAATTCACCCGATACATAGAAGTTAAATCTACAAAGAGAATTCACCCACCTGACTTCACAGACACTGTAGATTCAATTACTTTGACAAGAAATGAATGGGTTGCAGCGGAGCAACATTCAAATTCATTTTACATCTACCGACTTTATTTTACAACCAAAGGTATTTTTCTTAGCGTAATCAAAGACCCCGTCAAGAAAAATAACGATGGTATTCTTTACGCAACACCAATAGCATATAGAATTGAATTTGGAGACAAAGCAGTTGATGAAAAGCAAACATTTGTCTGATGGAAAGAGCAGAAACATATAAAACAAATTTCAGCGATTTTGAGGTTACCATTGTTAGCGAACCATCAGGAACTCTCCCGCTATTTGAAACATCTGTTTCAGACAATCAGAAAGAGCAATTAAAAATTTTCAACTCATTAGAAAATAATGTTCCGTTTGTAAATGCAATTTCCTTTAGCAATCAAGTTCATTTTCAAAATGCTTACCTAACCCCAATTCAGCGGTGGTTTCCGTATCGTGAGGGTTATTCTACCCGATTAGTAAATGCGTTTATCAAAGAATTAAATATTACTGGGAATGTATTTGACCCATTCTGCGGGAGCGGAACAACTTTATTGGCATCAAGACAAAATAATTTAAATTCTTTTGGTATTGATGTTAATCCAATTTCAGTTTTAGTTGCCAAAGTTGAAAATGAAAAATACAGCAACGCAGACATTGAAAACTTTGAAAAGGAATTTGAGCAATTAAAAATGATTTCAAAATCGGATGAAAATTTTCATACCTCATTTGAACTTGCAGATAAAGTTTTCAATAAAGATATTTTGCAAACACTTCTTCAATATAAAAACGAAATAAAAAAATTCACAAACACAAAAATTCAAAATCTTTTTTTCGTTGCTTGGCTTGCAATAATTGAAGAAGTTTCAAACATTAAAAAAGAAGGAAACGGAATTAAATATAAAAACAGAAAGAGAACAGCCAACGGCTACATTAATATTGAAAAAGATGTTTGGGAAAAAAGAGTTTATCCAGAAGACAAATTCAATTATGTAAAAACAAAACTTGAAAGACACCTTGAAATTATTTTATCTGACATAAAAAATGATTTTGGGAATAGTGACAAACAGCCAAATATTTTCAAAGGAAGTTGTTTAGAGTTTGACAAATTATTTTCTGACCAAATTCAATTTACTTTTTTCTCTCCACCTTATTGTAATTGCTTTGACTACTTTGAAATTCATAAAGTGGATTTGTGGCTCGGTGAATTTGTAAAAAATAAAGAAGAATTTAAAACACTTCGCAATACTGGTTTTCGTTCAAATACAAATTCTTTAAATCACAAATCTATTCTTTACAAGAATGAACATCTTGAAAATTTAATTTCATTATTTAATAGTGAGAAACTTTGGAACATTAAAATTCCAAATGTTGTTCGAGGATATTTTGACGACACACATTCCCTTTTGAATAAATTATATCTGCAAACAACAAAAGGTGGCTATGTTGGAATTGTAGTTGGTAATTCTGCATACTCTGGAGTTATTATTCCTGCTGATGTCTTAATTTCGGAGATTGCAAAAGAAATTGGTTTCAAAGTGAAAAATGTTTTTGTGACAAGGCATTTGACAACAAGTTCACAGCAAAAACAAGAATTGGAATTTTTAAAATATTATTTAAGAGAAAGCATTGTATTATTGGAAAAATGAGCGAGACATTAGAATATCAATTTGTAAAGGAAATTATTCCGTTGGATATTGAGCGAAACAGTATCCTCAATATTGTTACGAGAGATGTAAATACTCACACACACGGTTTTCATAAGTATCCAGCAAAATTTATCCCACACATTCCAAAATGGGCAATTGAAAAATATTTAAACGGCTATAAAGGCAGAACAATACTTGACCCATTTTGCGGTTCTGGAACAACATTAGTTGAGGGGATTTTAGCAGGACATAATGTTATCGGAGTTGATATTGACCCTCTCTCTGCAATGATTTCAAAAGTAAAAACGACAAGAGTTGATAAAGTTGAATTGAAAAAAATTTCTAATTGGTTAATCAAAGAAATTAAAACAAAGAAAAAAGGAACATTCAAACCAGATTGCGAAACCATTGAACATTGGTTCACGAAAGGCGCAATTAAAAAACTTTCTACAATACGGACTTTAATAAATCAAATTCCTAAAAAATTTGGAGAAAATAAAAAGACAAAAAACATTCAAGACCTTTTGCTGATTTGCTTTTCCTCAATCATTCGCAGAATATCAAACGCTGACAATGAATCGCAAAAAACTTATGTTTCACATACAAAAGTTAAAAAGCCACAAGAAGTAAATACTCTTTTCTTTTCACAATTAAATTTGTTCATTGACAGAGCGATAAAATTTTCTACGATTACAAATCCAAAATTGAAGAATAAAATTATTTGTTCATCAAGTTCACAGCCATTAAACAAAAAACTAAACGGACAAGAAATTGATTTGGCAATTACTTCACCGCCTTACATCAAAGCCATTGACTACATCTATAATCAAATGGTTGAATTATTTTGGATTGGTGATTTATTTCAAATGCAGACACAAGAAAAACAGAACAAAAAGAAAATTGAATATATCGGGAACAAACAACTTTCAATAGTTGAATTCAAACATTACACACCATACAACACCATTCTTGATATTGATAAATTAGACGAAAAACTTCAGCGAGTATTTGACACAGATAAAAAAAACGGACACAAACATTCATATGTAACCTTCAAATATTTTGTTGAGATGGATAAACACTTTGCAGAAATGTCAAAATGTTTAAGTGGGAATACTCATTATATAATGATTGTCGGAGACAGTTCTGTGAGTGGTATTTACTTTGACACGGCTGATTTCCTCATTGACATTGCTACAAGAAATGGTTTTAGAATTACAAATAAATGGGGTTACAAAATAAAAAATCGCTTTATGCGATTTGACAGAAAAGGACGAGGAGGAATAATTGAGATTGACTGGGTGCTTGATTTCGTAAAGGAATAACTACGCATTGCAAACGCATTTACAAGCCACGCAGAGATCCTAAAAGATGAAAGTTTGCAAAAAACCTTGGGAATATTACAATTAACCCTGGATATTTTACTTAATTTAATCTTGCTTTTCTCGATAGTGTTTCCTAATTTGCAATAGAACATTCGGGAAAAACAATGATAAAACTAATATTCATATTCTTTTTTATCTTACCGTTACTGACTCAGGATAAATACACAAAACTCCGCAACGATATGGTGAAATTCCAAATCGAAGACAGAGGAGTGAAGGATAAATATGTGCTTGATGCAATGCGGGCAGTTTTTCGTCACGAGCTAGTTCCTGCATCACATATCTCGCAAGCTTACAACGATCATCCTGTTCCAATTGGATACGGACAAACTATTTCGCAACCATACATCGTAGCATTAATGACTGAACTCGCGGATATAAAACCGGGAATGAAAGCGCTTGAAATCGGAACAGGTTCGGGATATCAGGCTGCCGTGCTTGCTGAAATTATTGATTCGGTTTATACAATCGAAATTATAAAAGAATTAGGTACAAGTGCTGCCGATAAACTGAAAAAATTGGGATATAAGAAAGTTCAGGTAAAAATCGCCGATGGATACTACGGCTGGAAAGAGTCCGCTCCTTTCGATGCAATCATAGTAACTGCCGCCGCCGAGCACATACCACCACCGCTGATTGAACAATTAAAGGAAGGGGGTAAAATGATAATTCCTGTCGGGCATCCGTTTCAAGTCCAAAATTTAATGTTAGTAGAAAAGAAAGAGGGTAAAATAAAAACTAAAAACATTTTACCAGTCCGGTTTGTGCCATTCAAACGAGGAAAAGAATGAAAAGACACGGAGCTGTAATTTTTTTGGTTTCAGCTTCATTGATAGCATATCAGCTTGCGTTGATGCGGATTTTATCCGTCGCTCAGTTTCATCATTTCGCATATATGATTATCAGTATTGCACTTTTAGGATTCGGAGCGAGCGGAACGTTTTTGTATTTTATCAAGAATAGGTTCTTAAAAAATTTCGAGGCAGCTATATTTTTTGCTTGTGCCGCGTGTTCGTCTGCGATGATCTTATCAATCTTCGTTCTGCATTTCATTCATTTCGATCCTTTTCTGTTAATTTGGGACATAACTAAAATTTGGAAGCTTGCACTTTTTTATCTGATGATTATGCTGCCTTTCTTTTTCGGGGCAATAATCATCTGTTCCTTTTTTATAAAATATTCAGAACAGATTAACAAAATTTATTTTTTCAATTTAACCGGTTCAGCATTCGGAGGGGTGGGTGTTTTAGGATTACTCTTTTATTTTGAACCATATCGCTTACCCGAAATTATTGCCGTTGTAGCTTTCATAGCATCCGTATTTAGTTTTTCTATTTTGAAGCGTAAGAAAATATTTCTTATTCCTCTCGCTCTAAATGTAATTATAATATTTTTAGGTTGGATGCTTCCTTATGAAATCCAAACATCGGAATACAAAAGTTTATCGAAAGCTATGCACTTGATGGATGCTAAAATCGTAAATGAAAAGTTCAGTCCTTTCGGGCAGATAACAACAGTAGCCAGTCCTGTTTTGCGTTACGCCCCGGGACTAAGTTTGAATTACACCGGCGAAATTCCGGTCCAAACAGGATTATTCAGCGATGGGGAATGGGTTGGAGGAATAATTCAATCAGATTCAAACAAGGCTGCTGATTTTCTGAAACATACAACATCAAGTTTACCGTATCAGCTCGCGAAAAGCGGAAATGCATTAGTAATCGGAGTAGGAACGGGAACAGAAATCAGGACAGCTTTGCAAAACGGGAATTTCAATGTTGATGGAGTGGAACTCAATCCTCAGGTAACAGAAATATCAAACGTTAATTTTCCAAAAGAAAAGGTGGGAATAATCATCGGAGAGGGGAGAGGTTATCTCAGTCAAACAAAAAATAGTTATGATGTAATTGCGATACCGATACTCGAGGGATTTTCTTCTTCAGCGGCAGGTATCCAATCGGTCTTTGAAAATTATTTACTCACGGTCGAATCGCTTGAATTGATGTTGAGCAAACTATCAGATGACGGGGTTTTGGCAATTAGTGTTTGGACGAACTATCCGCCACGGCATTCTATAAAAATGTTCGCGGCATTGGTTGAAAGTTTAGAAAAATTGGGAATCGTAAATCCAGCATTGCACATTGCCGGTATTCGCAGTTGGTCAACTGCGACTTTGGTCGTACGAAAAACTCCCCTTGCATCAAACGATATTGAAAATATTAAGATATTTTGTGAAGCAAATTCATTCGATCCCATCTACTATCCGACAATAACCGATGAAGAAATTAACAGATACAATCTGCTCGAGGAAGATTTATATTACAAATCTTCTATTAAAATATTATCTCCCCAACGCAATGAATATTTTGATGAATATAATTTTAATATCGAACCTCCAAATGATGACAAGCCATACTTTTCGCATTTTATCAAATTCAAAAGTTTACCGTATCTTAGAGAAATACTTGGTAATGAATCGGTTGCGTTTATGGAGCTTGGTTTTTTCATTTTACTTCTCACCTTGCTTCAAATTGTGCTAATTAGTTTTGTCCTCATCATAATTCCTCTTTTCTTCCTACGGAAAGAAGAATATCCAAGGAGTTCTAAGTTCGCAACACTAATTTATTTTGGCGGGCTGGGCAGCGGGTTTATGCTTATCGAAATTATTCTCATACAAAAATTTATTCTTTTTCTATCCCATCCGATTTATTCTGTCTCTGTTGTAATAACAGCGCTGTTGTTGTTCTCCGGTATTGGAAGTTATTACTCAACAAAATTTCTAAAAAATGTTAGTAAAAAGTTGCAATTCATACTTATATTAATTATAATTACAGCGGCAGGGTATAGTATATTGATACCAGGAATGTTTAACTATTTAGTTCATTTACCTGTAATCATAAAATATTTAATAGCGTTTTTAATAATAGCACCAATTGCTTTTTTGATGGGGATGCCATTTCCAATAGGAATGAGTTTGTTAGCCCAGCGTTTTTCTAATTTAATTCCATGGGCATGGGGAATAAATGGTTATTTATCGGTTGTAAGTGCAATCGCAGCTCCGTTGTTGGCAATGGAGTTTGGATTTCGAGTTGTTATTGTGATTGCATCAATTATGTATTTAGTTGCTCTGCTTATTAGTAATAAGGAACGTTTTACGTTCTAAAGAACGTAGAACGTTCTAAAGAACGTAGAACGTTCTGAAGAACGGGGCAGTCTCAAAAGGAGGTTTTCTCGATACATGACGCCTGTGGCGCCACACTCGAAAACCATCTCACATTGACGGTTCGCCAAACGTTTGACGGTTCTCGAGTAGTCCGTTAGCTAACGGACGTAACGAGAGAATTATCAAAACAGCATCAAAGAACGTTTAAGGTTTTCAAAGAAAGGAAATACTTCAGTAAGAGGAAATATAGAATGAGATTTGTAAGACGAAAAACTAAACAAAATACAAAACACAAAAAAGTTCAGCATCACAATCAAAAAGATGTAGAGATCAACTATCAGTTGTTAGAATATAAGAAGCTGCAGAAGGAAGGTTTCGATTCTCAACCGACTTTATCTATACGTGAGTATCAGAAGAAGAAGGCAAAGCAAAATATTGCAAGATATAATAGTAAATTTAGGAGCAAATATTAATGGAGGTAGTATGAAAACGGTGGAAAAACTTTATCATTACAATGCAGTAGTAACTGATGTTTATGATGGCGACACCTGCACCGTCGATATCGATTTAGGGATGAATACCTGGCTACGTGGAGAAAAAATACGCTTGTATCGGATTAATACTCCTGAAATTGTTGGAAAAACAAAGTCTGAAGGCATTAAATCACGCGACTATCTAAGAAAGTTAGTGCTTGATAAAGCTGTCATAATTCAAACCATCAAAGACCGAAAAGAAAAATATGGGAGGTATTTGGGTGAGGTTTGGATAGCCAGTAAAGAAGGTGTTCAAAAAAATATAAATGACGAAATGGTAAAAGCGAAAATGGCTGTTTATATGGACTATAAGTAACTACTTCTTTGAAATTCTCACCTCTGTTTTATATATTAAATCAAAAATTAAATCGTAGATGAAAATCAGCCTTTTCATTCCCTGCCTTGTTGACCAATTTGCACCTCAAGTTGGAGTTGCCACAGTAAATATTTTGAAAAAATTAGGTTGTTCAATTGAATACCCGTTCGAACAGACTTGCTGTGGACAACCGGCTTTCAATACCGGCTACCGGAATGACGCTAAAATTTTGGCTGAACGATTCATAAATATATTTGCTAATTCCGAATACATAGTTGCACCTTCCGGTTCGTGCGTTAGTATGGTAAAAGTATTTTACGACCAATTAGATTTGAGCGAAGAAGCACGTAATAAATTAGAACACATAAAAATAAATATATTTGAGCTGTCGGAATTTATTGTAAATGTTTTACAGCTTACCGAAGTAGGTGCTTCATTTAAGGGACGGGTAACTTATCACGAGTCGTGTCATTTATTGAGGGAATTGCATATCTCGAAGGAACCAAGGGAATTAATTAAACATGTAAAAGGCGTTGAGTTTATCGAAATGAAAGAGAGCAATCGCTGCTGTGGATTCGGTGGGACTTTTTCACTTAAGTTTCCTGAGTTATCAACGACCATCACTGAAGATAAAGTATTGAATATCATAAACAGCGGCGCTGAATATGTAGTTGCAAACGATACGAGTTGTTTAATGAATATCGATGTTGTACTAAAGCGAAAAAGAAGTAAAATAAAAACGCTCCATATTGCAGAGTTGTTGGCGATTAGCAATTAGCAATT
>JAUXOG010000060.1 GCA_030682385.1 Bacteroidota bacterium | reverse complement strand
TGCTTAGTAGCTTCTGCAACATATGTCATCGCCAAATTACCTAATGTATCCTTCGTCAATAATGAGTAATAACCAGGATTATTTATCGAATCAATTACCGATAAATTAGCTAGCGGTGCTATAGGTAACCATCCGATATATTTTACCTCGTTATATACAGGGTCTGAAAAGGTTATACTTATTTTATTCAAAGGATCAATGACCATCGATGTATAATTGCCGGATGACTTTGCTTGGTTTATTTCATTAATCATCCAATTGTTGTTTTCTTTATGAGCAATTTTAATGATCTGCCTTGTTGCATCATAGTAACTTAACCAAATTTTTCCCGAGGAGTCGATTTTCATAGATAAATATTTTCCCACATCACCAACGCTGTCGATTGTTGTTACAGTAGGAACTTGGCTAAAAGTAATAGTTGAAAATATAAATATAAGAAATATGAACATCAGGGAAAAAAATATTTTCCTTTTATTCATAATCGTATTCATGGGTTAAAAGTTGCATATTTTAGACGACGATTAGTTGCATCATAATAAGTTATGTGCGCCACATTACTCGCATCAATAGCGATTTGTGAATAATTTCCTACATCACCTGTTGTTTCAACATACCACCAATCCCAGCCACCCGAATGTTTAGACCTTGCCATTCGAATATCTTGATTATTGTATTCCTTATAACTTATCCAGATTCTGTTGTCAGTACCTTGTGTAATGTCTGATTGGGTACCAGAGCTACTGAGTCCATCAGCAATTTCTGCTGTACTAGCGGAATGTGTTAATAAATTAAATTTTCGGAAATATAACCCGCCATTATGGTAAGCAATCAAAATATTAATTTTATCATTAGCCAAGCAAGCAGACCATTCTCCTACAGGACCAAAATTTCCTAATTGGGTTGCAATACCTGCAAATGATAATCTGTGAAAATATATATAACTACCAGAGGAACCAACATAGTAAAAACAAGTATCTGTTCTGAATATCTTGATGTTACTCCAAGTCCCTCCAATATGATTTGTCTGCCAACTACCACCATTCCAAAATGAAAGATGAAGAGAATATTGATTGTGAAATAGTATGTACGGTTCTCCACTGGGACCATAAGAAATAGACCGATTTGAATTGATGTTGCCTGACGTTACTGTTTGGGTATTAAACGTCTGTCCAAAAATAAGAATTGGAACTAATAATAAAAAAAAGACAAGAATGAATTTTGACATGGTGTTATCTCCTTATGTTTTTTATTTGTTGATTATTAAAAAGATTTAATTTGTTTATATATATCTTGTAACAAACAGATGGTCTTGCAGAAAATTCCTGCCAATTTTTTTAAATATTTTAAAAATAAATTAAAATGTGCCGAATTTGAGCGGTTTTAAAGTCCTTCGACTTCGTCCCTCGCAAGCTCGGGACTACGCTCAGGATGAAGTGGGGGATGGGGAGAGTAGCGGTTTGGAGGAAGAAATTAGTAAGTAGTTGGTAGTAAGTAGTTTGCAGTTGGCGGTCCGCCTACTCCGCCAGAAGCGGATTCGGCGGACAGGTTGGCAATTGGGGGTAAGAAGTATTTCGTGACTTGTCCTGCAAAATGTGATAAACTCAGGACAGGTGTTTTTGCACGTCGAATTTGCATAATGAAAAATAATATAATAAATTATACCTGTCAAATATTATAACAATATGAACCACACTACTCTTTCTGAAATAATAAAACTTAGTGTAACGGAACGTCTTCAACTTCTGGAAGAAATCTGGGACAGTATAGTAGAAATCCCGGAAGCAGTTCGACTAACAGAAGAACAAAAAAGCGAACTCGACCGCCGCTTAGTAGAATATCAGCTGAATCCGACTGCCGGTATCCCTTGGGATAAAGTAAAAGAAAAAATTCAATCCTTTAGATAAGCTTAACTGTCGTATTTCAACCAGATGCGGTAGAGGATTTACATGATGCATTTCATTGGTATGAAGAACGACGTAAAGGGCTTGGGTCTGAGTTCGTCCAAGCTGTAGATGCCTGCATTTCTTCTATCATCAAACATCCTGAAGCTTACCCAATTGTTTATAAAAATTTTCGCAGAGCATTAATTCGGAAATTTCCATACAGTATTTTTTATGTGATCGAGAAAGATACGATTATGGTGTTTGCATGCTTTCATTTTAGCCGGCATCCTAAACATTGGCAGAATCGGAAATAGGTTATATGTACAAAATCATTGCTAAGTCCCAATCGAGCGAAGAGCGATAAGTCCTTCGGCTTCGTCCCTCGTAAGCTCGGGACTACGCTCAGGATGAACTCCGAGCCGTGAGCGGTGAGCCGCGAGCAATGGATGGAGTGTGAGGAAACAAAGGTTGGTAGGTAGTAGGTAGTGGGCAGTGGACAGTTGGCGGTCCGCCTACTCCGCCAGAAGCGGATTCGGCGGACAGGTTGGCAGTTTGTGGTAAGTGTCTCGTTCAGAAAAAAGTGGTTTTGAAATTATTATCGAATAAAGAATTAGAATTAGCGTGGGAAGAATCGGAACAGGAAGAAAATTTAACCGATAATAACAGTGTAATTTCTCAAGCTCGAGAATGGATAAAGGTAGCAAATGGCTTGATAGTGTATTATCCTTTGATTATATTTAATTTAAGATGAGATTATTAAAGAAAGAAATTGAAATTGTTAAATCGGTAATTCTCGGATTAATCCCCGACGCCGAAGTGTATATTTTTGGTTCTAAAATATACGATATTGCAAAAGGGGGCGATATAGATATTCTGGTAATTTCCGAGAACGAAATACCAGTAGAAAATATTCTCACGATTAAAGTATTATTGAAAGAAAACTTGGGCGATCAAAAAATTGATTTGGTCTGCCAGAAAGCAGACAATCTTAGCCCATTCGCGGAATTGATAAAAATGGAGGGCGTGCATATATGAAAACAGAAAAGCAAAAATTGTTGGCGGCTGAACTGAAAAATAAAATCGTATCTCTGAAGAAATCCGCAAACCTTCTCTCGTATTCCGTGGATAAGTGTAGAGCCATCGGCAATAAAAATGATTATTCCATACAAGAACTTGAAGCATTCGATGCCCTAACATCACGTTTTGCCCGGACGAGCGACTTGTTAACACAGAAAGTATTCGGTTTGATAGATGCCATCTTGTTGGAAGAACCCGGCACGTTGATAGATAAACTCAACCGTGCAGAAAAACGAGGTATTATTACATCTGCCTTAATTTTCAAGGAGATTAGGGAGTTAAGGAATCTTATCGCTCACGAATATGTAAACGAGGATTTGAACACTCTGTTTCAGAGTATTCTAAAATACTCTCCAATCCTTCTAACGACAGTAATCGCTGTCGAAAGCTATACCGATACACTTTTCGAAACAGATTTTTGAACTCATCCCCCATCTCATAAAAAACAAAGTTGTTAGGGGGTTGAGTTTTTTGTTATTCTTCAATCATTATTCACTGAGTGGGAAAAAATAGTACTACACACCTCATTTTTCCAGCTTCTTCCGTTGGTCAACATTTCACTTTTGTCGACTTACAATGTTGATTCTCGTTTTGCTTTTTCATCAATAACTTTGTATTATTTGATAGAAATTGAAGGAACTTTACGATGGAAGAAACTATTACTGAACATACTTATATTGCTTTGAAACCAAAAACTAATGAACCAATTATAAAAGGAACACGCGTTGCAGTCCGTGCTGTTGCTGAACTTTGGTTGATGGGCGCTCAACCTGAAGAGATAATTCTAAATATTCCTCATATTACTTTGGCACAAGTTTTCGACGCTTTAAGTTATTATGAAGACCATAAAGAAAAGGTTGATTTTTTTATAAAGAGTAATTCTATCCCAGAGGAATTGCGTGGTACAAGTCTATCTCGATGAAGATGTTTCGGTTCTATTAGGCGAATTGTTGAAGAGCCGCAATATCGACGCTATCACCGCGAGGGACATTGGAATGCTTGGAAAAACCGCTGAGGAACATTTACGCCAAGCTATCTCATTGAAAAGAATTTTTAGAATTATTGAATCGCTTCGTCATAGAAGCACGTTATCCAGACGAGAAGTTTGAATTATTTAAATTGGCAACGAAACAATTAGCAGAATCATGCATAAAAAAAACAAGAACAACACGAACCAAAATCCTAAAACTACTGAAGCAATAAAAATTGCAAAGCAATTCGTAAAAGAACTTCAGAAAAATAAGATTGTCGTTATAAAGGCCTATTTGTATGGTTCTTTTGCAAAGGGAACCTCGCATAAAGACAGTGATATCGATATCGTTGTAGTCTCATCTGATTTCCGAAAAACAAGATTTGAGGAAAGCTTACGATTAGCAAAATTACGTTACAAAATTGACCTCCGCATTTCTGCGCTCGCATACAATCCTAAAGACTTTACTAAGCAAAATCTTATTCCTTACGAAGCTATGACGAATGGTATAAGAATAGCGTAACCTGTCCGCCGACTCGTCCGCTGAATCCCGCCTTTGCGGGAGCAAGCGGAAGTTCCGTTTTCGGGAACGCAGGCGGATTCATTATTCACTGAGCGCAATATAGACAGCCCAGTCTAATAGCACACGCCTGCCTGCCCCGCCTGCAGCGGGCAGGCGCAGGCAGGGATGTACACAGATTTAAAAATCCGTTGCATTTTTCCGACCAAGTTAGTTGTAATTAATTTGGTATTTATTTATAATTAACCATGCCAAGGATAAGCGAATTCTACGGTATTATTATTGCAATATATTCCGGTCAGGAAGTGAAAATATCTATAGACACGCTTGAAATCATAGAGGGAAAGCTACGTAATCGTGCATTGGTTTTGGTCCTCGAGTGGGCAATATTACACCGAAGTGAGCTTGAACTAAATTGGAATAGAGCAAGGCGCGGCTATACACTAAAACTTATTGAACCATTGAAATAAATTTTCTATATGATAAGAGTTGTCTCTGCAAAAATATTAAACGGCTACACCGTCAAATTGAAACTAAGCAATGGAAGCACTAAGACTGTAAATTTAGAACCTTTTTTATGCGGACAAATATTTGAACCACTAAAACAGAATTACAAACTTTTTGCTTCTCTAAAAGTTGACAAAACACTCGGTACAATAGTATGGGAAAATGGAGCAGACATAGACCCGGATGTGTTGCTCGGGAAAAATGTACCGGAAAGGAAATCAGACGAGCTGTTCAGTAAATCATTTCGAGTTACGCATAAAAAACTTGCGGTTAGCGAAGGTAAAGCAATTTACAAGTTACGGGCAAAGAAATAAATCTCTCAAAGGATGTATAATTCTGGCGGATAAATAAAACGGTTTTGCGGATTATGGCTGTTAATACTTCAATACTATTTTCAAATTTATCTCGACATTTCATCAATCCATTCCTCCAACACTCCAATATTCTCTACGAGACCGTAGGTCGATAGAGCCGTTGACCATTGTTTTTTCTTTCCACCCCTCTCCTTTTTCCACCTTTCCATTTTGTCGATTTAGCTTGCCCTCGTCGCAGACGGGCAAAATCGACTTACAACGCCGCTTCGCCCACTCGCCCCTTCTCCCATTCTAATTTCTACCTACTACTTACTGACCTTCCCCTTCTCAAGCTCCGCTACCGCTTCAAGATACCTTTTATTCAAAGTAGGATATTTTACAAATTTATCCCCGTCCCAGTAGAGGATTTCTTTTTTATATTCATCAAAATATTTATAATCCACAGGACGCGTAATTTTTCCTTCCGCATATAGCTGCCTCGCTAATATGTCATAAACATTTCCCGTTCCAATATCTTTAACGCTTAAATCGAAATTCAATTGTACAAAATAAGCTGCCCTTTTCTTATTATTAGATGGAAGAGGACAATCTGCTATCCCTATAACAATCATTTTTTCTGAATTTTTGATATCTATATTTTGCGTATTATTATGTCGGTACTCATTTCTGAAGTAATTCCCAACAATCGTCCGAGGTATTAATAGATAAGCTTTTTCCAACCCCGGTTTGAATTCCTCAATATCATAATTTTTACTAATTGGTGAATGCCCCTCAATAAAACGGGTATCGAGTATCGCAACTGCAGCCATATCATAAGAGTTATTTACACCAGCTAAAATTACCTCAGACACACCATCGGAATCAATGTCAGCAAATTCCATTGGTTGAAATTGACCAATATTAATATATTCCGCTAATTTCTCACCGCTTAGTGCATCCAACTTCATTAATAATCCAGGGAAATAACTAAAATGACAGGCGTTTATGTAAATCTCAGGTCTCCCATCGTTGTCATAATCTCCCGCACTGATATTTCCGACATGAAATAAATAACTATTCACATAGGGATGATAAGGAAATTTCAATTTTCTCTCAACGTTTACACTCCATAATATTGAATCTTTAATTATATCTTTACAGAATATTTGAACAATATTATTACGAGTGTCTCGATATGCTTGTGTATAAATTACTTCGTTAATTTTATCTCTGTTAATATCAATTAGGCTTACTATCTTATTAGATAAACCATCTCTAATATTATTATTTATATTTTCGACAGTAAAATTGCCAATAAAAATTTTATCAACAATTTCACCGTACATATTTTTTAAGAAAAGCGTTTCTCCATCAGCCGTATAAGTTACAGGATTCTTATCAATCGGTCCGTACAACATTTTTCCGATGACCAATAGTAAAGTTACGATAACCATTGCCGCGATAGGCCGTCTTAGTTTCCATACTTTCCTGACGGTTTGTTTTGCTATCGAAATGCGCCTCGAGTCGGTTAAACGGCGATTGTAAAAAAGCTCTTCGAGGTTGGAAATGCCAACTACTTCTAAATTTCTCGAACGGTGTCCATCCTTCGACTCCCCTTCGTTAAACTCAGGGTCGCTCAGGATGACAGCTTGTTTTGTTTGGTCAGCATTACCTTCAGTCTGAGCGATACCACCGTTTTTTGGCGGGAGAGTCGAAGACTGTTCTTGAGCCCAAATTAATTTACCAATTACGTCTTTGCAAATTCCCGCTTGATCTTTAGGCACAATAAGATATTTGATGTGCGAAAAATAGCACGCTTCAACTTTAAGTTTTAATCCACCTTCGTCAACCGGCAATAAATTAGCGTGTTTATCTATCCTGCCTGTTATTGCAACATCATCTCGCAATGCATATTCTTCTTTATGCTGATGAAGTCGAAGCAACTCTGTGAATAAACCGGCAGCAAGTCCGGCTTGCAGCGATTGCCCTTCTACAAATGTTGGATTATTGAATGAGCAATTTATCGCAACTCTTTTACCGCCTTTTATATGTGCGAACTTACCAAGCAGGTAACGTGCGGCTTCGGCTGTGTTTAGTAAATCACTTTCTCCTGATTCTTCTTTGTGTGAAAGTTGTTTGATATGGAGTTTGTCAAAGCCGGTATCTTTATTACTGAATGCGGCGTCGATGTTTAATTTTTGAAGTGATGCAAATAAGGGCTCGACCGCCGTGAGAAATTGTTCTCGCTCTACCATCGGCATCCATACTGAACCCACGTCAAACTTCTTGTGAGAATATCCTTCCAACTCCTCTACATTTTTAGACTTTATCCAGGATTGTATTTTATCAGATTCTTCTTTTAGGTGCTGTTGTGCCTGCTTAAAAACCACATCGCTTGTCCGTTGTGCCGACAGCACAACGAGACCTCGTTCCGACGAACCGTCGGAACGGGCAAGATTAGGGAAATTATTTTCAATGCTTGCAAGTATTTTAACGCATCGTTCTAAGCAGTTGAGATTAGTTCCGGTAAAGTCGGTTTCAATTATTGATTTAGAAAGCTGTGGCAATAGTTCAGGCGCATAAGCCGGAAAGAAGGTGGGACTATTAAGCAAATCCTCAATGAATTCCATAATCCGCAATATCCGCAATCGGCTGCTGGAAATTAACTTCAGCGATTGTTTTAGAGTCTGAAAATTCTGTTCGATTACAAGCGGATTAGCCATTTATTTATGAGAAGAATCTTATCTCTTTAATTTTCTTATCGGAATCAACAGTAAAAATTATAGTTGTTCCTTCTATTTGTTTAGAAAGCTGGGTTTCGTCTTCATAAATTACTAAAATGTGGTGAGGTAAGATTTTTGACTCAGGCAGAAAGTTAAAAGTTAATTGGTGTTTTTCTGTTTTAAAATTATATTTGAACAACCCCTTTATCATTTCTCCCGATCTATTTTTTAAATCATCATACGCAATCACTTCACTTGGTGTCATAAGTATTAACGTGGCATTTCTCCAGTTTATAGGATTGGAATATGGCAGCTCTGCATATCCATCTCTGTTTGTTGGAATCAATAGCTTCTCGCTATCTCCATCGGCAATGCCAATTAGTATATGACTTCGGTGTTCTTCATTTTCGGATAAAACAAATAAGCTATAAAGTTTTCTTTCAGTGTCCTCATTTATTTTTACAAGCGCATGAACATGTTCGGAAGCAAATGTGGCGGTAGTTTTATATCTAAGTACTTCTTCAGCCACAGTCTGTGCGGCGAGAACATAGCTGTTTCTTCCAACGCCGACGCTTTCAAGGTCGGGTTGTACAGTATAGGGTTTCAGATATATAATGTTTGAAAATGACATGCGATTAACGAGTTGCGTTATTCTGTCGTCTTCAGGCTTGTTAAGTTCATCTTTAAAATTGATGTAGAAATCCCTATAAAACAGATATTTCTGTTTACACACGAGACATGTTCTGAGGTGCTCATCAGTTTTAGAAATATCCGGCAGGTTACCTTCAACGGTATCGAGCGCCAATTTTTCTAATTCTATTTCGTTTATATGTATATTTGTCACTTTAATTTTCTCAATTATGTATGTTTACACTATATCTTGTTGCAAACTCAACCCTTTGCAGAAAATTTATCATTTTAATTCTTCCTTGAGAATATCAGACATTTGATTTTTTGCCAATTTTGATAAGTATTCGAGGATTACACGATATTTTCCGGAATAGATTTCTTTATTTAAATCTCTTAATTGTTTTTGAAGAGTGGCATAGTACGATGCCGGGTCGCCATTACCTGAACAAAATTGATTTATAAGTATTTCTTCGGTCGCTTTAAAAATAGCCGCAATTTCAATTTTAGATAATTTTTCTTTTTCGATGTAACGGGATAAATATTGAGTTTTCAAATTACTAACAACTTCTTGAGCAATTGATTTTATTTGGTCGTTGAAAATTATTTCTTCTGCAGAGAATTCTTCATCCCCCATTTTTCTTATGGCGTCAGAGGCATAAGCTTCTTTTATGAGTACTGCAACCTCTGTCAGGGAAGCTATCTTTTTATAATTCTTCTGTTCTTCCAATACATTTCCGATAGCAGTCAGCATATCTCGCAGTGATGATTTTGAAGAAACACGGTCATAAAATTCAGGCGATAATATTTCTTCGGGAATGAAGGGAAGGGAAAGAAGAAGGTTTGCAGTCTGCCGGGGTGCGAGGAAATTTTCTTCGTTATGAACGATAACTTTAACGGACGTGTGATCTTTTAGTGTTAGTTTTATATTGCGGATAATTTTTGATAATGCCGGGTCAAACTCTCCATATATATTAAAGAATCGCACATTGGTTGCACTGAACACTAAGCGACGCAAGCCGGCAAACAACTCGTCATCGGATAATACAGACAGGTTACCAAACTGTTTGAAATATTTATGAATCTCAACAAACTTACCATTATTATCGCGCGCAAAAATATCTGCAATCACATCGAGGGCTAAATCGTCTATATTTATTCCAAACCGGTTTTCGCTATACTTATTACTCAAAAATTTTGTGCGTAGATATGCAACTGCCATTTTATGACATAAATGAACAAACCCATTCACAGCATCCGGCTTAGGGAACGGTTGCAGAAAGGATGTAATGACTTGTTTAAAATTTTTTGTCTGCATTACTTAAAATAAAAAAGCACACAGTTCTTTGTTTGACTAAAAAAAAATCTGTGTGCTTGCAGTGTTACATCTTATTGAATCTATCTTTCATTGATTGGAGTTCGGTTTTTAATTCGGTTGGCAGTCGGTCTCCGAATTGGTTGTAAAATTCAAGGATTCCATCCGCTTCTTTTATGCCATCTTCTTTTTCGATGTGGAAAAGTTCTTTGATAACATCTTCGGTAATATTCATTCCATCGAAATCCATACTACCGTTTTTGGGAATTCTCCCAAGTGGCGAGTCGGTAAAATTATCTTTTCCATCCACTCGTTCAAAAATCCATTTAAGAACACGTACGTTGTCGCCGTAGCCGGGCCAAATAAACTTTCCATTATTGTCTTTCCGGAACCAATTCGTATTGAAAAATTTCGGAAGTTTATCGGGTGAAGATTTTTTACCTATCCGAAGCCAGTGATTGAAATAGTCAGCCATATTATAACCGCAGAAAGGAAGCATAGCGAACGGGTCGCGGCGGACTTGCCCGACAGCTCCCGCGGCGGCTGCGGTAGTCTCGGATGCAACTGCTGAGCCTACAAAAACTCCGTGCTGCCAGTTGAAAGTTTCAAAAACCAGAGGAACTGTTTTAGCTCGTCTTCCACCAAAAATGAATGCAGAGATTGGAACTCCTTTGGGATTTTCCCAATCAGGGTCGATAACAGGGCATTGTTTTGCGGGTGTAGTAAACCTCGCATTAGGATGAGAAGCAGGATTGGGTGATTCAGGAGTCCAATCTTTTCCCTGCCAATCGGTTAATTTTTTTGGTTTTTCTTCGGTTAAACCTTCCCACCAAACATCGCCATCCGGTGTTAAGCCAACATTTGTAAAGATAGAGTTTTCTTTGCATGTAAGTAATGCGTTTTTATTAGTGTGCATCGAAGTACCTGGCGCGACTCCAAAAAATCCGGCTTCGGGATTCACAGCATACAAGCGTCCATCGGCACCGAATTTCATCCACGCGATGTCGTCGCCGACGCACTCGATTTTCCAACCGGGTAACGCCGATGTCAACATAGCTAAATTTGTTTTACCGCTGGCACTTGGGAAAGCGGCTGCGAAATATTTTTTCACACCTTCGGGGGATGTTACACCTACGATCAACATGTGTTCGGCGAGCCAGCCTTCTTCTTTACCCATCGCAGAAGCTATACGAAGCGCAAAACATTTTTTTCCAAGAAGTGCATTACCGCCGTATCCACTACCGAAAGACCAGATGCTTCTCTCTTCAGGGAAATGAACTATATATTTTGTGCTGTTGCAGGGCCAAGGGACATCGGCTTTGCCATCGGCAAGTGGGTATCCGACTGAATGTAAACAAGGAACAAAATCGCCATCGCCTAAAATTTTAAAAACTTCAGTTCCCATGCGAGTCATAATTTTCATATTGCATACTACATAAGGTGAGTCGGTGAGTTGGATGCCGATATGAGAGATATTAGAGCCAAGCGGACCCATACTGAAAGGAATAACATACATAGTTCTTCCTTTCATACTTCCTGTAAAAAGTTTTGTAAGATTCGCCTTCATTTCTGCGGGGTCGTGCCAGTTATTGTTGGGTCCGGCATCTTCCCGGTTTTTAGAACAGATATATGTTCGATCTTCTACACGAGCAACATCGGTAGGATCGGATTTTGCGTAATAACTGTTTGGACGCAGTTTCCCGTTTAGTTTTTGAAAAGTTCCATTTTTAACTAAAAGTTCAGCCATCTTGTCGTATTCAGTTTCTGAACCATTACACCAATAGATTGATGATGGTTGGCACATCCGCGCCATGTCATCTACCCAAGATAAAAGTTTTTTGTTTTGTGTCATTGCTCTCCCCTGTTTATTTACGAACGAATTGATTAATTAAAATTAATTGCCATTACATTTTGATGCGTTCAAATTACAAAATAAAAGCCAAATAGTCAATTACTAATCCGTGTGTATTGCTTCGTTGATAAACCTTACTAAAGGCATCATAATTTCAAAAATATTTGCCGTTTTGGAGGGGAAGGTTTTCTTGTAGCATTCCTCTTCTTTCATGGAGTAAGAGATGAAAAATTGTTTCATCTTCAGCCATTCTGCCATATCATCGTTTGGGGAAAAACCTGGCGGAACTCGTTTCAGTTTATCTCCTTCTATAGTTTTAAAAAATGACTTAAAATTTTTCGATTCGATAATAGATAAAAACTTATTGGGATAATTAGCAATCGAACTTCTGATTTTTTTCAGGTCATCGGTTGACGGCATGTACATTCCGCCACCGAGATAGACTTCGTCAGGCTCAATGTGAAGATACAACCCGGCGCTATCTTTCCAATTTTTTGTCGGTTGAAATATCGCTGCAATGTGAGTTTTATAAGGTGTCTTGTTTTTACTGAAACGGGTATCGCGGTAAATCCGAAAGATCGAACGTTTCGGGTCAACAACAAAGTCAGGAACAAATTTTTGTAGTAGCGGTTTTAAATCAAGTATTAAAGATTGCATCGGAAGCTTAACGTTAATCTCGTAATCTTGCTTGTGTAAATTGAACCAATCGCGGTTATTATTTTTCTTTAGCTGTTTCAAGAAACCTATTCCATCCTTAGTAAAACCATCGAATGGTGGATAATCTTGTATATTATCGTTTAGTGGATTTCTCAAGATCATTTGAGAGCAGGTCTTAAAAATCCGTTTACATTCTTCAGCTTTTTCTGAGCTTCAGCTTTGTTGGTGTTCTTCAGAATCATCACGATAGCCGTCTTTACATGTCCACCTGATTTTTTTAAAGCTTCTTCAGCTCTTTCATAATCGACCTCTGTGATATTCATAATTACACGCTTTGCCCGCTCTTCAAGTTTACGGCTATTAAGTTTGAGGTCAACCATCAGGTTTCCATAAACTTTACCTAACCTTATCATTGACGCAGTAGTTAACATATTCAAAACCATTTTTTGAGCAGTTCCCGATTTCATTCTCGTGGAGCCTGCAATAATTTCCGGTCCAACATCCGGGCAAATTGCTACATCGATTGAATTTTGAATTGTGTCAAAACTTTTGTTGAGTAGTACTGAACGGGCGTTAGTTGTAACGAGAATTGTTTTACAGCCGATTTGTTTTGCATACGCGAGTGCCGCAGATACGAAGGGAGTTCTAAGACTTGCCGCAATTCCACAAACGACATCGCTGCTGTTGAGTCGAAGCTTGCGAAGATTTTTAATCGATTCTACTTCGCGGTCCTCAACTCCCTCTTGTGATCGGAAAACTGTTTTGTTCCCGCCGGCAATAATTGCTTGAACTAACTTAGGATCGGTGCCAAATGTAGGCGGCATCTCAGCGGCGTCGATTACTGCAAGTCGACCACTTGTTCCAGCCCCAACATAAAAGAGACGTCCCCCCGACTTTATCGCCTTGACAATAAGATCTACTGCTTTAGCGAGATGTTTTAATTCAGATTTAACCGCCGTCGATACTTTTGCATCTTCATTGTTTATGATTTTTAATATGTCGAAAGTTGATAAAGCATCTATATTTTTTGAAGCTTTATTCACTTTTTCAGTGGTTAGTAGTTCTAATTGTTCGAATAATTTTTTGTTTAGGTTCATAATTTTTAGAATTGAATTAACACAATTTTTTTATCTTGAAGTAGATTGATTTCAATACCCTGTACCGATATATCGCAAACAAAAACTGATGCGCAAATATTAGCCAACTTTAAAGATTGTATCTCCGCCTCAATTTGCCCTCCTTTAAAAGCTATAAATATGGGTGCTTTCACCGTATATTTTTCATTTTTCATATTGGATACCAATTCAAAATTACTGGACCGGTTCATTAGAGGTTTTGCCCATTTTATGAGATCGATTAAAGGAGCAACGCCGCGAGAAACAACGATATCATATTTGTTGTAAAATTGAGCTCCTAAGTTTTCAGTTCGACTGCAAACCACTGAGGCGTTATCTAATTTGAGTGCTTCAACAAATTCACTTACAGCTTCAACTTTTTTTCTGATAGAATCCAATAAATCTATTTTAATTTTCGGTAAAGCAATTTTCAAAGGGATACCTGGAAACCCGCCACCGGTTCCTAAATCAAGAATGTTCGGCGAACCCTCGATAGTAAAATATTTGCAGATAGCGAGCGAGTGCAATATATGATTTTCCCAAACAAATTCGGTATCTTTTCGAGAAATTAAATTAATAAATTTATTTTTTTCTAATAACAAATAGACGAAAAGTATCAGAGAGTCCAATTGTTCATTCTCTAATTTCAGACCATTTTGTAATAGAATATTTTGTAGCCAGATTTTTTTATCTAAATTTTCCATAATTGTTTCACGTGAAACCTATCGGTGTAAATATACTAATAATGCTGAAATATCCGAATGTGTAACACCTGGAATTCGAGCAGCTTGGCCTATTGAGCTCGGTTTAATTCGATTCATTTTTTCACGACCTTCGGAAGAAATTGCACTTAAATGACTATATTCAAACTTCGCAGGGATACTCAAGCTTTCCAAGTTTTCGAATTTAGCAATTTGCACACTCTGCCTATTTATGTAACCCTCGTATTTGATTTCGATATCTATTTGTTGAAAGATTTCATTTTTCATCCGCTCAGGGTACTGTAATAATAATCGAATTACAATGGCATCCTTTATCTCCTCAAAATAAAGAAAATCGGACATCCTTGTGTTTGTTCGTTTCAACAGATGAAAAAGAGTTTCCTTTTGAGCAATCGGGCTCTCACCCTTTAAAAGCAAGTATTCATTAACTTTTGTAGAATATAATGAAATTGATTTAGTAAACGAAATAGTATCGTTAATTAACTTTTCCTTAAGAGTCAATTTAGAATGGATTTTTTCTGGTATAAGTCCAAATTGGTATCCATAATTCATTAATCTGCGGTCTGCATTATCTTGACGCAACAGCAACCGGTATTCAGCCCTTGATGTAAACATACGATACGGTTCATCTGTACCAATGTTTATTAAATCATCAATTAAAACACCAATATACGCCTCCGATCGTTTCAAGATGAACGGTTCTTTGTTCAAAAGTTTGAGGGCAGCGTTTATACCTGCCATCAAGCCTTGGGCAGCAGCTTCCTCATAACCGGAAGTGCCATTAATTTGGCCCGCAAAATAAAGTCCTGATATTGCTTTCGTTTCTAATGTGAGCTTCAATTGGTCTGTTGGGAAGAAATCGTATTCTACAGCATAACCGGGGCGAATTAATTTTACCTTTTCTAATCCGGGAATCGTCCGCAATGCTGCTTCTTGAATAGCGGCTGGTAAACTGGTTGAAAATCCGTTCACATATACAATATTTGAGTTATACCCTTCAGGTTCTAAAAATATTTGATGCCTTTCTTTTTCCTCAAAACGATATATTTTATCTTCGATCGAGGGGCAATACCGGGGTCCTCGCCCCTTAATTAAACCTGTAAAAAGTGGCGATTCAGCAAAACCTGTCCTTAGTATTTCATGAGTCTTCTGATTCGAGTAGGTCAAATACATCGGTACAAGCTCGTTAGTAACTGCATCGGTTTGATAAGAAAATGGAAAAGGAGGTATATCGCTTATTTGTTCTTCAACGAGCGAAAGATCAATACTATTGAAATCAACTCGTGGTGGCGTTCCTGTTTTAAGTCGTGCTGATTTGAATCCCAAATTTTCAAGATTGGAGGTCAGATTATTAGCCGCAGGTTCACCATATCTTCCGCCGACAGTTGTATTCATACCTGTAAACATCAGACCTCTTAAAAATGTGCCTGTTGCTAATATGACTGCTTTGGATGAAATAATTTGTCCGCTCAGGGTTTTTATACCATTAACACTTTTTAAATTATAATCACTGGAATAACGGACAATAATTTCTTCGACTGTATCTTCTAGAACATCAAGATTGGCTTGGTGTAAAATTCTTTTTTGAGCTTCCAAAGCGTATAAAACTCTGTCAGATTGGCATCGTGGCGACCATACCGCGTGACCTTTAGAGGTATTAAGCATACGGAAATGAATTCCTGTAAAATCTGCAAGTTTTCCCATTTCACCGCCTAATGCGTCAATTTCTCTAACTAAATGCCCTTTTGCAGTTCCACCAATGGCAGGGTTGCATGATTGTTCTCCAATTTTTGAAATTTCCATAGTTATCATTAAAGTGGAGAAACCCATTCGCGAAGTTGCTAAAGCAGCTTCGATACCTGCGTGCCCGCCACCAATAACTACAACATCATATTGATCTTTATTAATCATACATACGTTTCACGTGAAACAAAATTACTTTCCTATACAAAACTTTGAAAATATGTTGTTTAAAATATCCTCGGAAGTTACCTTTCCGATAATTTGTCCCAAAGCATCAATCGATGCCTTAAGATCAAGAGCTATAAATTCACCGCTCAAGCCATTCAATGTACTATCCAATGCAAGAATCAAGCTTTCTCGAGATTTAACCAAAGCTTGCTTGTGCCATTCGTTAGTTATATAAATACTTCCCTCTGGCTGCGTTTGTTTACTTAAAACTGAAGTTTGAAAAATAATCTTTTTCAAGTCTTCTATTCCATCACCTCTCAATGCAGATATTTTAACTTTTGAGAAGGAACCGAGTTTGTTAATAATATCATCAAGAAATTGAGTTGTATTATTAACTATATCAATTTTGTTAAATACAATCACGAGAGGTTTTTCTTTTGAATGAATATCGTTGATCAAATTTATGTCTTCACTCGGAACAATATCATTTATATCAATTACGAACAATACGATATCCGATTGGTCAATTTTCTCATAAGCCCGGCGAACGCCTTCAATTTCAATCGAATCTGTAGTTAATCGAATTCCCGCCGTATCAACAAGTTTAAATAATGCACCTTTAATTACAAAATTTTCTTCGATGCTATCTCGCGTTGTGCCGGGAATTGGGGTAACTATCGCGCGATTTTCTTCTAATAATCGGTTTAATAAACTTGATTTGCCGGAGTTAGGTTTACCTGCGATAATTACTTTTACACCTTCGCGACAAACTTTACCATATTCGAAAGATTTTATTAAAAGATTTAGCTCTTCAGTAATGGAGTTTATTTCTTTCGCCGTATTTTTTAAGTTAGTAAATATTATGTTTTCTTCAACAAAGTCGAGTTCTAATTCGATTAGACTGATCAGGTTGGTTAATTTATCCAGGATGCTACGAATTTTTTTTGATAAATTTCCCTCTAACTGCGAAATCGAAGCCCTGTGGGCAATTTCGGATTTAGCTTTAATTAGATCGGCGATTGCCTCAGCTTGAATTAAATCAATTTTGCCGTTTAAGAATGCCCGTTTAGTAAACTCGCCCGGTTCGGCAAGGCGAGCGCCGTTAACAATAATTTCTTGCAATATCCGGTTTGTTACGTACCAACCACCGTGACAGTTAAATTCGACCATATCCTCAGCGGTGTATGAATTGGGTTCTTTGAAAACCGCAGCTAAAACCTCGTCGATCATCAGATTCTCCGATGTTTTTACAGTTCCATATTGCAATGTATGAGTTTTAGCTTCAGATAGTTTTGTTTTACCTTGAAAAATTTTATCAGCTAATTGATTCGATCCTTTACCGCTGATTCTAACAATTGATATCGCCCCTTCACCTATAGGTGTTGAAATTGCCGCAATTATATCTTCTTCATATACTTTCATAAATTGACAGTAAAATTTAAGAAAAAATCGGACGGTAATCAATAGAAAACTTTGATTATACGAATTAGTGGTTCGTAAAAAAGATTTGAGGATGTTTCTAAATAGGGGGAGTAGAGAAACGAATTATTAATGACCCTTGGATGTTGTTACATCAAATCAATAATTTTCGTCTGAGTTAAATTCGACAGCTCCGAGTTGATTTTTTAAAGCTTCAACAATCGGATGCTGGTTTTCTTTCGATGTTTTATTGTTGGAAAAATGGTTCACCGGATTTTCAGTAAAATTGGAATCAACTATTGCTTCGAACCGTACTTTAGCTCCGTAAATCTGTTGCGCTAAATCTGTAATATAGTCACGGTTTTTTTTTAGCATCTCGAGGTGGGATTCGTTGGGACAAGAAATTTTTATCGAACCGTTTGAGCAATCAATTATTCTTGAAGAACTTAAAATAGTTTTTAGAAAAACACGATTTTGCCCCGCTTCGTTTACAATAACTCCCCATTTGGCAACAGCTTCATCTAATGAAATCGACTTCGAAGGCGAGAATGATTGAGCAACAGAACTTGTCTGTGATGAAAAATTCTTCGCTCCAAATCCGTAACCTCCTAAGTTCATCAGCGATGTTTTTGTCGGAGGGATAGTAACTGATTTTTGTGCTGTAGCGAATGAAGGTGGCGATGCCATTACTTTTCCTTCTACTTTAATACCGCTATCTATCTTTTTTTTTAACTCTTCAATCTGATTTAAAAGTTTGCCGATTTCGACTGAATTATCCATTTTTATCATTTGAATCAGTGCAACCTCTAATTTAAATCGGGGCTGCTGCACCCACTTGATACTCGTTTCGGTATCGCTCACTATTTTAACTAATCTGAGGATATCGTTTTCTGAAAAATGTTTTGCATCTTCAACGTAACGTTTCTTATAAACTTCTGATACTTCCAACATTTGAGCGGATTCTGTAGTGAGAACGATCAGCAAATTACGGAAGTGTTCATTTAAGCCGGCTAAGAATTCTTTTATATCATAACCTTGCTTTAAAATTTCTTCGACTAATTCGACTCCACCTTTTGTATCTTTGCTTTTAATCAAATCGGTTGTGCGGAAAAATAATTCTTGATCGACCAATCCCAATGCTTCAATAATTTTCTTCGTAGTGATCTCGTTTCCGCAAAAAGAAACAACCTGGTCGAATATGCTTTGAGCATCTCGCATCGAGCCGTCACCTTTTTTAGCTATGATTAAAAGCGCATCATCGTCAATCGAAATCTTATCGGCGTGTGCGATTGTCCGGAGGTGCTTCATAATTTCCTCAATAGCAATTCGCTTGAAGTCGAAGCGTTGACACCGCGAAAGAATTGTAGCCGGAACTTTGTGCACTTCAGTCGTAGCAAAAATAAAAATTACGTGTGGTGGCGGCTCTTCCAAAGTTTTCAGCAGGGCATTGAATGCTTCTTTGGTCAGCATATGCACTTCGTCAATTACATAAACTTTGTACTTATTCTTGGACGGAACGTATTTAACAGACTCGCGCAGGTTACGGATTTCTTCGATTCCGCGGTTCGATGCACCGTCGATTTCGAACACGTCCATGCTTCTTCCTTCTGTAACCTCAATGCAAATTTCGCACTCATTATCAGGATTGAAGTCTTTCGGACTTTTACAGTTGATTGCTTTAGCAAGTATGCGTGCTGTAGTAGTTTTTCCAACGCCACGCGGGCCGCTGAACAGATATGCGTGCGATAATCTGTTCTGCGAAATTGCATTCCTCAATGTGGTTGAAATGTGCGATTGTCCAATTACATCCTCAAAGACTAACGGACGCCATTTCCGGGCTGTTACAAGGTAATTCATTCTTCGGGTTAAAATTTAATTTAATATATATAACTTTTTAAACAATTACTCTACTAAAAACATTTTTTTGAATTTAGTAATTTATTTTTTCTTCTTTGCGACTCCGAACACATAAGGCAAAGCTTCTTCGATTTTTTTAATGGGAATTACTTTTATTCCTTTTTTAACTTTTTCAGGAATTTCGGTTAAATCTTTTTCGTTTTCAAATGGAATTAAAACTGTGGTAATTCCGCTGCGTTGGGCT
Organism: Bacteroidota bacterium; assembly: GCA_030682385.1. GTDB lineage: Bacteria > Bacteroidota > Ignavibacteria > UBA10030 > BY39 > JASEGV01. The sequence continues at coordinate 34,138 of JAUXOG010000060.1, read as the reverse complement.
GCGAGAATTTTTTCTGTTAAACCGCCGATTCCGATTACGTTTCCACGCAGTGTAATTTCGCCTGTCATAGCTACATCGCTTCGGGTAGGACGGTTTGATGCTGCCGATACCATTGCCATCGCCATTGTTAGTCCAGCCGAAGGTCCGTCTTTCGGGATTGCTCCTTCGGGTAAATGGATATGAATTTCTTTATTTTTGTAAAATTCTTCGTTTACACCCATCAACTTTGTGTTTGAGCGGATGTAGGAAAGAGCTGCTTGTGCCGATTCCTTCATCACTTCACCGAGTTTTCCTGTTAGCGTTAATTTTTCTGATCCGGGCATTATTGTAGCATCAACATTCAAAATATCACCGCCAACACTTGTCCACGCCAATCCTATAACCGATCCTACTTTCCGTTCGGTTGAAGTTTTTCTTTGGCGGAAGTGTGGCACACCTAAATATTCCTCTACTTTTTGCTCATCTATTTTTATAGATGCATTTTTTTTATCGCTTGAGGGTTCTTTTTGCTGTGCAATAACTATTTCTTTAGCCGTTTTCCTCATAATCGATGCGATTTCACGTTCAACATTACGCACACCGGCTTCACGCGTATATTCGCGTATCACTTTTATAATAGCTTTTTCTGTAAACTTCACATTTTTTTCGGTCAATCCGTGTTCTTTTAATTGTTTAGGAAGCAGATGTCGCTTAACAATTTCGCGCTTATCATAATCCAAATAACCTGGTAGCTCTATAATCTCCATCCTATCTTGCAACGGAAGAGGAATGTTATACCGGACATTTGCCGTAGTTATAAACATTACTTTCGATAAATCGTAATCGATATCTAAATAGTGATCATTGAAAGTTGTGTTTTGTTCGGGGTCGAGTACTTCAAGCAAGGCAGCCGACGGATCGCCGCGGAAGTCCATACTCATCTTATCAACTTCATCCATTAAAATAACAGGATTTACCACACCGGCACGGCGGAGCGATTGTATTATTTTGCCTGGCATCGATCCGATGTAGGTTCGTCTGTGTCCGCGAATTTCAGCCTCGTCGCGAACTCCGCCTAACGAAAGACGCACAAACTTTCTGCCTAATGCACGAGCTATCGATTTACCGAGCGAAGTTTTTCCAACTCCCGGCGGTCCAACAAAACATAAAATTTGTCCTCTCATCTCTTTCACAAGATTCAGGACTGCAATATGTTCTGAAATTCTATCTTTAGGTTTTTCTAATCCGTAATGGTCGTCGTCTAAAATATTTTGTACGTGCTTTACATCTAAATTATCTTCTGTCTTTTTATGCCACGGAACGTTCACCATCCAATCTAAATAATTCCGTATAACTGTCGATTCCGGCGATTGGGGAGGGGTTTTACGGAGTTTATGGTATTCCTCCATCGCTTTTTCTAGAATCTCTTTAGGCATCATGGCTTCTTCGATCTGGTCTTTCAGCTTCAGCATTTCAGGCGACATCTCTTCATCGCCCAACTCATCCTGTAAAATTCGAATCTGTTCCTGTATAAAAAATTTTCGCTGGGTTTTCTGAATATTATCGTGTACCTTCGTATCTATATCCCTGCCTATCTTCAGAATATCAATTTCAGAATTTAACAATCGGATTAGTTCGAATGATAAGTCTTTGATATTGAACTGTTGAAGAATTTTTTGTTTCGTTTCTACGGATTGTGTAATATTCGATGCGACGAAATAAATTTTACGGAACGGGTCTTTGATATTTTCGTAAGCTATTAAAATTTCGCTCGGAAGATTTCTGTTGAGATGTATGTATTCGGTGAATAAACTTGAAATATGCCTGACGAATGCGTCTGTTTCGGGAGAGCTTTCGTATTTCGGTGAGATTAGTTTAATGCGTGCCTCAAGAAATTCGTCGTTAGGAATAAACTCTTCGATAACTGCTTGCGAAATTCCATCCACTAAAATTTTCAATAAACCGTTTGGAAGTTTTAATATTTGAACTATTTTTGCGACTGTTCCTTCGCGGTAAATATCATTCTCGCCCGGTTCTTCGATTGTCGGACTTTTTTGTGCAGTCAGAAAAATGTATTTATTCCGTTCGTTTGCGTTTTGTGCGGCTTTAAGAGACGATTCGCGTCCTACAAGTACCGGAAAAATTGTAAACGGAAATATTACTACATCCCGCAAAGGCAGCACGGGAAGCTGCTTCGGAATTACATCTGAATCTAATATATCTGTGTATTCTGGTTTCATTATTTTCTTCCTATTTTGAATTGCTGTAGCACGATGATTCATCGCGGCAAAAATATACAAAGAAAAGGGAAAGATTACAAAACTTTTATTATATTAGTTACAACATATGAAAAAAATATTTTTAATAATTTTAATCTTCACATCTCTCTGTGGAATTTTCGCTCAAGTTCGAAACCTTGATAACAAATTCCGTATGGCACAGGTTTATGAAAGCAGCGGCGATTGGGATAATGCTGTAAAAATTTATGAAGAATTGTATGCTGCCGACTCGTTAAATGTTGTTTTCTTCGATGCGTTGATGCGCGGATACGACCAACTGAAACGCTATTCCGATGCAATTAAAATTATAAACACACAGTTAAAATTCCGTCCGAAAGATGTTGGTTTACTGTCGCAGCTCGGTAAAACTTACGCCCGAGCAAACGAGAAGGATAAAGCTTTGAATGCCTGGATGTCGGCGCTTGACGTCGATAGCAGAAACATCAATTCGTATTACATTGTTGCAAACGCAATGGTGGAAAGCAGGATGCTCGATAATGCCATTAAGGTTTACGAGAAAGGCAGATCAGTTTTAAACGATAAATTTTTGTTTGCCGCCGATATCGGATATTTGTATTCAATTTCTATGAATTACGAAGAGGCAACGCGCCAATATCTGCTGCTACTCAAACAAAACCCTGCACAATTGAGCTTCATTCAATCGCGGATTTCTATTTACACAGGAAAAGCCGACGGACTGAATTCTGCCACATCAATTATTGAAGCAGCATACAAAACCGATACTGATAACCCGCAACTGATTCAGTTATTGGCTTGGTTATATATGGAAGGAAAGAAATATGATAAAGCCTTCTCGATTTTTAAAACACTTGACGAAAAAACTAAAGCCGGCGGACGCGAGATTTTTAACTTTGCCGAACGTGCCTTTCGTGATAAAGCATATCCAACTGCTGCTAAGGCTTACGAAGAACTGATCGGTAAATATCCAAAGTCGATTAACATTGCTGCGTCGGAATTTGGATACGCCCGAACTCTTGAAGAAGCAGCCGTTGAAGATGATACGCTAAAATTGTTCGGTGATTTAAAACCTTTCACAATTAAATCTTCCGACCTTAAACCATCTTATAAATCAGCGATAGATGCTTTCAACCAAGTTATTACAAACCATCCGCAAACTGAATTTGCAGCACGGTCGTTGTATCGAATTGCATTTATCCAGTTTTATACTTTATTCGATCTGACAAACGCTGCCGAAGCACTTAGCCGGATAGAAAAAAAATTCAGCAATTTTATTCCTGTACTTCTCGATGCTGCTTATTTAAGTGGACAGGTTTTTATATCGCAGGGCGAACTTGAGAAAGCGGCTGAAAAATTCCGATGGCTTGCAGAGTCGCGGTTTGCTCAATCCGACATACGCGAAAAGGCAAATTTTGCTATCGCAGAAACCGATTTCTTGCGGGGCAATTTCAAAGATGCCCAACAAAAGCTGCAAAATCTGTTAGCAAACCCCAATTCTGATATCACGAACGATGCCATCGCACTTAATGTAGTAATCCAAGAAAACCTGACAAACGAAAACTTGCTGAAAGATTTTTCAAAAGGAATTTTACTAAAACGCCAAAGGCAGTTTAGCAAAGCTGCCGAAGTTTTCGAACAGTTAACGACCAAACAACCCGATGCCGATATTGTTGAAAACACGTTGGTGGTTTTGGGTGATGTTTATACGATGATGCAGCAATACGAGAAAGCCATATTCACTTACGAACGATTAATAGAAAAATTTCCAGATAATGTATTTGCAGATAAATCGCAGTTGAAGCTCGCAGCAGTTTATCAATGGGGATTAAAAAATTCAGTAAAAGCAATTGAAGCATATCAAAAATTGTTGGAAAAATATCCGGGTTCAGTTTATGTCAACGAAGCAAGAAGAAGAATAAGAGAAATAAGAGGCGATATCCTTTGAAAAATAAAAATCAAATGCTGAATTCGTCTCAGGCAGACAAATATCGAACAACGAAATTTTTTTCGCTTCTTCTCCTCTACGCTCGTAGCTCTACGCTCATTGCTCTACGCTCATTGCTCACTGCTCACAACTCCTCGCTCTACGCTATTGGCTCACCGCTCACCGCTCACAGCTCTTTGCTCAAAGCTCCTCGCTCATTACTCATCGCTCTCTGCTTCTTACTCTTAGCTCTCAGCTCGCCGCTCTTTGCTCAAAAAATTCTAATCCCGATGGATTTAAAACAGTCGGAACATTTGAAGGCATACGGTATTGCGTACTGGTCGCTGACAAAAGGAATCGAAGTAGATTGGCTTTTAAATTACCGGGGTGGTTCGTTTATGATCGACAATCATCAGCTTGTAGCGTCGGAATGTCTGGTGCGTGGAGTTAATTTCGAAAAGATTAGCGCTGCAACAGCTTCACAAATTTATGCTGATGTTTTAGATGATAACAATAATCAGGATGTAGTACGTCTTGAGAAGGCACCCAAGGTTGCTGTATATGTTCCGCCAAATGTTTTACCGTGGGACGATGCGGTTGTGCTTGCAATGGAATACGCGGAAATTCCGTACGAAAAAGTTTGGGACGATGAAGTGTTAAAAGGGAAGTTGTTAGAATACGATTGGCTACATTTGCATCACGAAGATTTTACAGGACAGTATGGAAAATTTTATTCTTCCTTCTCGACTGCACCTTGGTACATCGAACAACAAGTACTTTATGAAAAGAAAGCAAAGGAGTTAGGTTACAGAAAAGTTTCGGAATTAAAAAAAGCTGTCGCACGGGAGATAAAAGAATATATTGCCTCTGGCGGTTTTCTGTTTGCAATGTGCTCGGCAACAGATGCGTTCGATATTGCTTTAGCCGCAGAAAATACAGATATCTGTGATGTTATGTACGATGGTGATCCGCCCGATGCGAACTTCCAGAAGATGTTGGATTATTCGAAGTGTTTGGCTTTCGAGAATTTTACAGTTGAACGTAATCCTATGCGATACGAATATTCGGATATCGATATACCGCCGAGTGATATGGCAGGATTTGTAAATCAGGAAACCGATTATTTCACGTTGTTCGAGTTTTCGGCAAAATACGATCCCGTTCCAACTATGCTTACTCAAAATCATGCGAACATAATCAAAGGCTTTATGGGGCAGACTACAAATTTTAAAAAGAGTTTGATTAAAAAAACTACAACCATACTTGCTGAAAAAGAAGGGACTGAAGAGGTGCGATATATTCATGGCAATTATGGACGCGGAACATTTACGTGGTATGGCGGACACGATCCTGAAGATTTTCAGCATGCAGTAGGCGACCCGCCGACTGATTTACATCTGCATAAAAATTCGCCCGGTTACAGGTTAATCCTGAACAACATACTTTTCCCGGCGGCAAAAAAGAAGCAGCAAAAGACTTAGAAGATGGAAACCACCTTAAAATTATATATTTTACCATATTCTAAAATATGAAAATCAAAACTAACGAGCGAGAGTTAACTCAAAAAATTACTCAATGGCTGGATGAAATTATAAAGCGAGGTAGCTTTCCATTCAAAGAAGCTACTGGTGAAACAGGTATTCAAGTCGATACATCAACCTATTTTGCTGATGTTGTTATCTGGCGGAATCGATCTACAAGTGAAGCGTTTTCTTATCTTGAATTAAAACCACCTGGTGGCAAAGAAAATTTAGAACGCTTTAAAAAAAAGGCAAACAGCTTGAAGGTGAAATATGCTTTCACATGGGATTTTCAAGACCTTAAAACTTACAAAATCGTAGGCACCAGAATTGAACTTTGTGATACCGAAACGATACAGATACTATCCAATATAGAAGAATGGAAACGCGGCGACAAACAGTCGCTTATCAAAACTTCAATGCGCAAGTTGTGCGATAATCTTCTTCATCTTCACGAGACAGGTAAGCCCCACAAATTCCTTCCCGATAAAGTATTCTTTGTAAATCTAATCAGGAATACAACCGAAAAATTGATCACTATTTTTGAATCTTTCATTCAACACGCACAGCATAAAAAGATTTTTAAGGAAACAATAAGGCAATATGCTAGAGTTCAAGGAATTCCTGTCACAGAAGATTACACAAAGGTTCTCACTAATCACGTAGTATATGGGTTAATCACAAAGGTTATATTTTATCTAACCATTCGACGTTACTTTACCGATCTACCATCGCTCGATGATATTGGGGAGAAAGATTTAAGCAAAACAATTCGTATTGCATTTTCAAAAGCACGTGAGAAAGACTGGCAGGCAGTTTTCGAGGAAGATCCTATTGAGCAGCTTGGCATTCCAGCAGATGCATATCCGATTATTTACGATTTCTTTTCAGAACTCCGTGCATACCATTTTGGCGAACTTCCCGAAGATGTTATAGGACAGTTATTTGAAGATATAATTGATCCTGAAAAACGTCATAATCTTGGACAGTATTTTACTCGTGAGGATTTGGTTGACCTTGTGATTGCAACCGTAGTCAACGAACCCAATGGTGTGTATTGCGATCCTACTTGTGGTTCAGGAACATTTCTTGTCCGCTTGTATGATCGGTTAAAATATTTGTCTCAAAATCGCGGAACACATAAAGACCGTTTAAATCAAATTTGGGGATTCGATGTTGGAAAATTCCCCGCGGAGCTTTCGACTATAAATTTATTCCGTCAGGATGTGGGCGATTTGGATAATTTTCCGCGCATTCGTAAAACCGATATATTCGACGTTCGGAAAGGGGACACATTCGATTTTCCCCCTTCTTATGCTGGCGCTTCGGGTGTCCGAGTGCAGCTTCAACTTCCTGAATTCGATGCCCTCGTCGGAAATTTTCCATTTATCCGACAGGAACTTATCGAAAAAGAATTCAAAGGTTATAAAAATCAATTAACCGCCTTGCTTGGAGAAGAATATTTTTCTACTTATTCAAAGCTGTTCAATTTAAAAGGTATTAAACCTTCTCACATTAATTCACCGCAGACAATTCAGCGGGCAGTAGAAAAAGGTTGGCTCGATTTAACTCTATCGGGTCAGGCAGATATTTATGCTTATATATTTCTTCACACTGCAACATTTTTAAAAAGCGATGGTTCATTTGCTATTATAACTTCCAATTCGTGGCTCGATGTATCCTACGGTGCGGTTCTTAAGCAGTTTTTTGTCGACCATTTTAAAATAAAGATGATTATTGCCTCATGGGCTGAGCCGTGGTTCGAGGAAGCCGCCGTAAATACGGTTGTTACAGTTCTCGAAAAAGAATCCGATGCAAAAAAACGCAGCGATAACAATGTTCACTTTGTTAAACTCAAAAAGAAATTATCGGATATTATTCCCTATGATTTGAAATTTCAGTCAACACAGCGATGGCAGAAATTAGATTCTTTAGTGAATCTAATTGAAGAATCGAAATACCAGAAAGAATGCAAGGAGGTTGCAGAGAATATTTCGACTTTTGAAAATGATGAACTGCGTGTCCGTATTGTACGGCAGGGGGACATTGAGCGTGAGTTGAACGAAAAATCCGAACTTGCAAAATGGGGAAAATACCTCCGCGCACCCGATGTGTATTTTGAGATTTTAGAAAATTGCAAGAATAAACTTGTCCCGCTAAAAGAAATTGCAGATGTAAGATTCGGAATAAAAACCGGCATAAACGATTTCTTTTACCTGACACCAGTCAAAGGAAAAACCAAGAAAGGATTTGTGAAATGTAAGAATGCACGAAGGTGGGAAGGAGAAATTGAAGAAATATACCTTAAAATGGTAATAAAAGATTCTTCACAATTTCCCAAAATTTTGATAGAAAAAGAAGATATCAAAGACTTGATATTTATTTGTAATAAATCTAAGTCTGAACTGAAAAAGTTAGGTCACGTTGGATCACTAAAATATATAGAATGGGGTGAAAAACAAGTAAACAGTGATAAAGTGATATTTCCAGACATTAAATCTGTATCAAGTAGAAAATATTGGTATGGAATTAATAATGTAATTGATGATGAAATAGTCTATTTAGCTGCACCAAGAAATAGGTTTTTGACATTTCACAACAAATCAAAATTCTGTTTGGATAAGAGATTATATTCTGTGAAACCTAAAAATAAAAATGTCTTGTTAATCCTAAATTCTTTTTTCAATCAAATACATCTAGAAGCATATGGACGAGATGTGAATAATGGTAATGCAAAAGAATTTACAGTAGAAGATGTCGAAAATATGTTGGTACCGAATACAAAAATAAATTTTAATGTATCTCAACTTTCAAAAAGGATAATCAAGCCAATATTTGAAGAAGTAAAAAGAAACGATCGTCAATCACTTGATATTGCAGTTCTCAAATCTCTTGGATTAGATCCCGATGAGTATCTTGATAAAATTTACGATGGGTTATGTGAGATGGTCCGAGAGCGACTTGAGCTTCCAAAGATGCGTAAGAAACAGCAAAAGGAAACGGTGAAGCTTGCACTTGATCAAATAAAAAAATCTGTAGTTGAAGAATGTATTCCAAACGGACCCAAGCGATTTCCTGAAGAATTTTATGGATGTGATGTCGATGAAATTAAATTTGACCGCTATCCGACATCAGGTCTTCAGCTTTCCTATCAACACTTTTTTGGAAACTATGAGATTCGAGATACAAACGGCAAAGTAATTCTTACAACCGATAGCGAATACAAAGCCAACTTTGCGCTGCTTCTTGCAAAACCTGATATCTCAATCCTCAAGATTCCAAAAGATGAAAAAATAGTAAAGAAAGCTATAACGGCATATCATAAATATGAAAAAAATCTATTCGAGCAATTATCTGCAAACGCAATCCACAAAGCTCACGACTGGTCGATAGCTGAAAGATTAGCAAAAGAAATTATGGAGGAGTGGGGAATATTAGCTCGCCCGGCTACCGCTTAATCCTGAACAACATACTTTTCCCGGCGGCTAAAAAGAAGCAGCAGAAGACTTAGAAGATTCTGTTATATGAAGTGCGCAAACCCATACTTGATTATGTCATAATTTGGTATTAATTTGTTCATAAGAATAATAGGAGTTTACAATGCCAATAATTAAGTCTATATCGAGTCTGCGTAATCGGACTCGCGAAATTGCTGCAATCTGCCATGACCAAAATGAACCAGTTTATTTAACTACGAATGGCGAAGGCGATCTAGTTGTAATGAGCATCGACCATTACGAACAGCTAAAGGCTCAGGTTGACCTCTTTGAAAAACTCGGTGTTGCACAAGTTCAATCCGCAGAAGGGAAGAAAGGTATCACCCACAAACAGATGATAACAAAACTGCAACGAAGAGTCCGCGATGGGCGGGCACGCTAAATATACACTCCGATATCTTCCTGTCGCCCAAGAAGATCTCATATCTATTCTTGATTACATCGCTAAAGATAATCCCGGTCGTGCCTTGGCATTCGTCGATAAGCTTGATGATCACATTAAACGGCTTGAAAATCATCCTTTCTTAGGACGTGTACCACGTCATCCGAAACTAAATGAGTTTGGTTATCGTGTGATGATCGTCGAATCGTACCTTGTCTTTTACATTATTCGAGGAAAACAGATAGAAATCCATCGTATCATTCACGGATCCCGCAATCTTGATCATCTAATTTAATGGGCAAAACTTGCAGTATTTTCATAGACTTGCTTGTTTATTTTAGTGCGACTATTATCAGATATTGGCTTCGATAAATAAGTTTTGAAATTTTTCTTTGTATTTAAAATCAATATCGCTGTCGACTTGCACCAAACCATTTTTGATTAAGTGAGCATTAATGAATGTTTTGTTTTCGAGATAAAGGTAACAAAGCAGATTATTTTCGCTATCGTATTTTACATTGTCGTATTTGAGGAATACTCGTTTACCTTTTGTTTTTTCAGTAAGAAATTTTTTTGCCTGTTCGTTAATAATCGGAGTTTCCTTCACACCTATGAGCTTCACGGTTAAATCATTGCTTAACCTTACTTTTTCAGGACTGATAACTTCTTTTACCGTAAAAAAATCTTCCCTTAGTGTTGGACTATTCTTATCAATTTTAGAACCGAACTGTAATTTTTCCACATCAATTTTTTTATCGAAAGTGTGGGGGTCTTTGAATATGTATGGCAATGTTTGAATTTCCTTTTCAAAATCATTTGTTAGTTCGTCTTGTTTCAAAAACTCGTATGTCGTCCCGTCCAAGTCCTCCTGATGAACTTCCAATTTTTGTTTGATGATTGGAATGAATTCAGGATTTACTTCATATCCTATCGAATTTCTGTCAAGATTTTTTGCTGCTGAAGAAGTTGTACCACTTCCAGCAAATGGGTCAAGGATTGTCTCACCAAGTTTTTTTAAAATCAAGATAAATTCGTAATCCAATTTCACAATACCGTTTCTCGGGTGAGGATACGAACCCATCTGGATACCTCCGCCTGTTGTGAAAGCCAATTTGATTATCCGTTCCGTAGTCCTTGAGTTGCCAATAGGGTGGCGAAGTGATAACAAGATGAACAGACTCATCAGGAATTTCTGTCATCCGTCTTGAGTCGCTGATAATTATTTTATGATGAGTAGGCATAGTTCAATTGAAATATACAAAAAACTTCAACGAGTTGTTAATTATCGTCAATTACATCAATAATTGAAAAGTACTATTTTTCTTCGTCAGAATCCCAAACAGAGCGTACCTGTTTCGATTCAAATAGTTTTATGTCCGTTTCTTTAGTCATAGAATTTCCTATGTTTTTCCGTTTGTGCATAATGTATAGTGGCAACACGCACCGGTTTTGCAAATGTGCTAACACAAATGCGTTGGTTTGAAATTTTAGGACAATTCAAACCCGATTTAACTCTTCCATCAAAGCCTTCCGCCGAGGATATTCTTTCCTGAATTTTGCTATAATTTCATTCACTTTTTCTCTTGCACCGAGTTTTATCATTTTTCTTAAATACCTGCAAACAGTTTGATAGTGGCTTCGCTCAGAACTGTTTTTCATGAATTGGATAATTCCAGTGGTATAAAGTTGAGATATTTCAACCGGATAGTCTTTTGAAAGATATTCAGAGTAATCTTCTATATAAGTTAAGGAAGGGTTCTGTTTAATGAGTTCAAGCAACCTATTCCACCATTCTTCTTTAATATAAATTCTCGCAAGCAAACTAAAACCATAGCTTCTTTTCGTTCTCGTGATGTCTTTAATGATACCTTCTACAAAAGAATTCCAATTTTCCGGTTGCACATTGGTTTTCATCAGTTGGTAGTAATCCTGCTCGTGCATGAAATCGTCAATAAACAGCAACCGTGCATATTCAATTATTTTCTCTTTGTTGTTTTGAGCAATAGCAATTTTCAGCAGCCAGTCGTACCATTCTATAGCCAAACCGGGTTTGTCTTTTTCGTCATGAAGTATTCCATCTTTGGTAATCGAAATAGCTTTTTCATAGTTTTTGTTTTTTATAGCTTTTAAAATAGTTTCACGCCTGAATGAAGGATTATATAAATTCTGTTCAATAAATTTATCGACTTCATTTTCTTCCTTTGTCTTTTTCAAAATTTGAAGCTTTATATTTTGCGCTCTATCCTGTTCATAGTCAGACCTTTGAACTTTATCAAGATGTGCAATTACTAGTTGTTCTTCATCTTCATTTTTCATCACTTCTGAAGCAAGGCTCAACATTCCCAAATGCCAGGCCCATCCGGAGTAAATTTGGTTTTTATATGCCAGCACACAATATTCAAATAATAGTTTTCGAATTTCTTCCGGTAGTTTTTCAGAAGTAATATCACTTAATAAATCGTAGGCAACCTCAATATTTCCTCCGATATCGCCATAGCTGTCGTCGGAATACTGAAGGGCTTCGGTCATTCCTTCCATCACAGCACAACAAATGAAAATTGTGCTTCGGTAATTTTTATTTTCAAAATGTTTTTGAGCTGCATTTAACAATTCGATCACAGGTGTACTAACATAGCGTGCTGCCGACCAGTTAATAAATCCATCTCGACCTGCCGCACTGCGAAGTATGGATTTTACTTGTTTTAAGTAAAACTCTTTCGTTTCGCTCGTATTTTGATGTGCGAAAGAAGAAAAAAATATATTTCGAAAAGGTGGATTGTTTTCTGTTTTTTCACGAATGAATTGTTTTAAGTCTTCATGCGATATTTTATCGAGCAGTTCATTTACTTGTTCAACCACCGTTTTGCGTCTTTCAGTTTTCTTTTCTTTGGTTGATTTTTTTGAAGACGGTTTTTGTTTTAACTCCAACCCATCCTTTCGCAAATAAAAAATTACGGCGACAACATGTTTGCATACCGGACCCATGTCGTAAGGGCAATCGCAGGTATGCTCTAAAATAGTTCCGTTTTTTATTTTTAGCTGAACGGTATAATCTTCCGTTCCTTGTACAATGGCTTCATATACACCAGGAGTTATTTCTTCCAGTTCACTTACAAAACCGTTTTTAAAATACGATAACCCACGCTTTCGTATGGTTTCATCAATATATTGCTCAAATTGGTTTAAAGGAAATTGCATAGTATTAACCGATTAAAATGCACTCTATTTCCTTGCTTGCCTGAGCCAACGCTTTTTTCGATTTGTCTTTCAGTTTCTGGGCTTGTTGTTTGATTGCCATTATATGGTCAGCTATTTCTTTTTGTTTGGCAAGCGTGGGAACTGGGATAAATATTTTCATAATGTCTGTTTCACTAATATTGGGTTGTGCACCCATCTGCACCGAAACAAACTGCTGAATTCTGTTTACAGGATAGCCATAAATAAGAATTAATGACAAAAATGTTTCCGCATGGACTTTTTCTTCGGGATTATTGTAACTGCGTTTTTTATTTTGATGAATGTATGTGATGAAGTTTCGGTCTTCGTCAAACCGAATATGTCCTTTTACTTTGCCTGTTCCTATTAAATTCATTCTGTCTCTGTTTTGAAATTTATTAAGTTGCTAATATACTGTTTTATTTATTTTCATCTTATTCAAAAAATTCTTTCTCCAACATTTTATAAACTTCGATTAAAGGAATTCCTTTTTCTTCTGCTATTCGTTTGCACTCTTCAAATTCAGGTGTTAGACGTTGAATGTTGCCGTGAGTTATTAGCTTTGCCTGAACTTCGCCAAATGTTGTTGTAACTTTAATCGACTTCCGCTCGACCTTCTGTCGTTCTATGTGATGTATTCTTATGCCAAGTGTGGAGGTTTGTGAAAAAAATATTGGTGTAATTTTTTCGAGTTTGTTTTTTTCAACCAACACCGATAATAAAATTCCGGGTCTCCCTTTTTTCATTATAATTGGAATCAGATATGCGTCGTGAGCGCCGGCTGAAAGGAGCTTCTCGATTACATAAGGATAAATTTCAGGATTCATATCGTCGATATTGGTTTCCAGCACGACAAGTGATTCATCGGTTTTTGGAGTTTCGAGTTCAGCAACAATTAAACGGAGGAGATTAGGAATTTCCAAATCTTTGCTGCCCGAACCATATCCAATACTTTTCATTTCAAAACTTTCAATCGCAATAACTCCTGATGATAATGCCTTAACTATCGCAGCACCCGTTGGTGTGGTCAACTCGAAAGGTATGTTTGTTAAAACAGTCGGATAATTCTTTAGAATCTCGATAGTAGCCGGTGTCGGGATGGGCATTGTTCCGTGTTCAGTGTTTACAAATCCGCCGCTGCCGAGTTTTACAGGAGATGTGTAAACTTTTTCGATCTGCAATAGTTCTAAACAAATAGCCGTTCCGACAATATCAACTATCGCATCTAATGCACCAACTTCGTGGAAGTGAATTTTTTCGATGCTTGTTTTGTGAACGGTTGCCTCGCCGATTGCGAGTTCCTTGAAAATATTTTTCGCATTATGCTTTACTTTTTCAGATAACTCGCTTGAGTCGATAATTTGGTGGATGTCTTTTAAGTGCCTATGGTATTTAGGTTGGTTTGTAATTACAACATCTAATTTCACAGCCGATATTCCGCTTCGCGCAATTTCTTTTAATCGAAGTTCGTAACCTTCTAATTTTAATTTTCCAAGTTCACGCTCGAGTGAATCTAAACTTACTCCGGCGCTAACAAAAGCCGCCAATGTCATGTCGCCGCTTATTCCGGCTATCGTATCAAGGTATGCTATTCTCATAATTTAATTTAATAAAAGTTTTTCAAAATAGGCGATGAATTTATCGGTTGCACCGAGGTTCTTCTTAACAAACTCATTCGCTTTGGTTCCGGCTTGCATACGGAATTCCTCGTGTAAAAAAAGATTTTTCAAAATTTCAAAAATATCGGCTTCAGTTTTTCCTGAAAAACCGGCGCCTTCGTTCAATAGCAGCGCTGCTTCCGAAGAATTTGCATAGTGAGGTCCGAACACAACCGGAATCCCGTAAACTGCCGGTTCTAACACATTATGTATTTTCGATTTGAAACTACCACCCACAAATGCTACATCGGCATATTGGTACAAAGCCATCAGAACTCCGATGCTGTCGACTAGGATTATTTTCTCTCCGCTATAATCATTCAAATCTGAAAAACGGATATATGTGGTATTACCGTTCAATTCGTTTTCGATACGTTCTAAATTCTGATTTGTAGGTTCGTGAGGGGCAATTATCATCAAAATATTTGGGTTATAATTTTGAAGCTGATAAAACACCGGGAATAAAACTTCTTCATCTTCTTCCCAACTGCTGCCAACAACAAATATTTTTTTTCCGGTAGTGATGTGTGCAGGAATTAAATGTTTCTTTTTCGATTCGATACTTCGCAGCATAACCTGATCGAATCTTGTTTCTCCGATTACATCAAATTTCGGATGGTCGAGGTTGAACATTTTAAAAACATCCAAATCGTTTTCGCTAACTGTTAAAATGTAATCGGCTTCGTTGTAAATAATCCGGTGAAACGATTTTAACAAAGGATACCTTCGGACTGTATCGGGACTCATCGATGCGTTTGTGATCAACAGGGGAATGCGTCGCTTTTTTAATTGCCAAATATGATTGGGCCACAAATCGTAACGTATCATAATTGCGGCAGCGGGATTTACAAGGCGTATGAATTTTTTTGCATTCCAATAGCTATCGAAAGGTATGTATGTGATAGCATCTGCAAGTTTGTATTTCTTCGATGGTTCATATCCGGAAGGTGAGAAAAACGAGACGATAATTTTATATTCGGGATGAGAGATTTTTAATTTTGATATGATTGGTTTTGCTTGCTCGAATTCGCCCAACGACGATACGTGAAACCAAATCCTTTTTGAATCATCATTCCACTTGGCGAGTTGCAACTGCAAATTTGGAAATAAATTTTTCCTACCTGCAATTCCGACACGAAATTTTTGCTTGAATAAACCGACAGCCATAATTATCAGCCAGAGTAGGGGAAGCACGATAACATTATATATTATAAACCAGACGGTTTTCATTGAATATTTAAAATATGTTTTACTTCGGTGTAAACTTTTTCGGAAGAAATATCTTGCATACACTTAAAGTGTTTTTTAGGACAGGTTTTCGAGCCGATGTGCGAGCAGGGGCGGCAACTAAGCGTCTTGTCTTCAACTACGATATTTTCAGTTCCGTAAGGAAAAAAACCGAATTCGCGAACTGTAGGACCGAAAAGTGCAACTACCTTTTTCTTCCGAGCTGCCGCGAGGTGCATAAGTCCGGTATCGTTAGTTATAACAACATTGCAATAATCGAAAGCTGCAGCATTTTCTAATAGCGATAACTCGCCCGCAAAATTTACCGCCGCTTGCTTACAGGTAATTTCATTTACTTTGTTTACTATATCGTCAATTTCCTTTTTATCTTCAATCCCTCCGAATGCAAGTACGAGAGCATCTTGTTCGGAAACTAATCGTGCGAGAAGCTCGACATATTTGCCGGCTTGCCATTTCTTTGTGTTATGCTTTGCTGAAGGAGCTACCCCGACAATCAGTTTAATATCGCTCGAACGAACCTGTAATAAATTCTCCGCAATTTTATTCTGGTGATTATCGTGTATAAAAATCTCAAGTCCTTTTTTATCGTTTTCAACTCCAAGTTCTTTTGTTGTCTCGAGATATCTTTCTGCAACGGGGATGTCTTTTTTATAAAGGTTCTGTTTAAAATTTATTAAGCAAAACCGGGCTGCTATTCGCTTATCAATAATGTGAACACTTTTGGGTTTGCTGAAGTGGCGAATATAACGGCTGCGCAGACTGTTGTGAATATCAAGAACTATACTGTAATTTTCTTGTTTGAGTTGACGGGTAAGTTGCTTTAAGCTATTGAATCCGCCGCGTATATCAAATTCAATAACTTTGTTGAGGTGTGGATTGTATTTTACAAGGTCGGAATATTCGTTCCGCACTAAGAAATCGATTTGCGAATTGGGAAATTTATTTCGCAAGCACCTGATAAGAGGCGATGAAAGAATTATATCGCCGATAGAACTTAACCGGATTATTAGTATTTTCTCAGCGTCTCTCATTCGTTATTAGTGTGTAAAGTGAAAATACCGGACTCAATCATAAGTCCGGCATTTTTTTAGTACGCAAATTATTTTTTCATTTTTGGCATATTCTGAGAAAGTTTGCCAATCAGTCCGCCCCCTTTTTTCTTGGGTTCTACTTTTCGGAGCGGTTCATTTTTATGTTTTTTTGTTACGTATATTTGCTGAACAATTGAAAGCAGATTGAACATAAAATAATACAAGTTCAATCCGGATGGGAAGAAATTAAATAGTAGTGTAAGCATAATCGGCATTAACCAAACCATCATTTTTTGTCGTGGATCTTTGATGGTCATTTTTTGCTGAATAAACATAGTTATACCCATCGCAAGAGCAAGTCCGCTGACTTCTTGAATGCCTAACATCGGGATAACGAACGGAAGCGTAACTATTGTGTCGGGGATTGAAAGGTCGGTTATCCACCATATAAAATTAGCCTGACGAAGTGCGATAGCAGAACCGAAGACTGTGAACAAAGCAAACAGTATTGGCATTTGTAAAAGAAGGGGGAGGCATCCACCCGCAGGATTAACACCATACTCCTTGTAAAGCCGCATGATTGATTGATTCATTTTTTGTGGATCTTCTTTATACTTGGTTCTGACTTCCTCAATCATTGGCTGGAGCGCCTGCATTCTTTGCATCGATTTCAAACTTGCCTTCGAGAGAGGATGCAGCAATAGTTTGATAATGATTGAGAAAATAATTATCACCAAACCGTAATTAGGAATAAAGGAATGCAAAAATTCCAGCAGGGGAATAATGAGATAAACAGAGATTGGACGAATCAGCCAAGCCAGACCTAAACTAAGTACTTCCTCCAGCCCGACCTCGTATTCTTTAAGAATATTATAATCGAGAGGACCAAGAAATAATATGAACGACGCAAGCGAATCGCGTGTATCGTGGTAAGGCATTTTCATTGCAATGCTGTAATCTTCTTTTAAGCCAAGATTAGGCATCTTCCGGTGCGTACCTTCTAAATATGCGCCGGTGCTTTTCTGATCTTTCGATATTATAGCCACGGTAAAATATTTTGTTCGCAATGCAATCCAGTCTGTTTTGCCGCTAATATTTGTTTTACTTACTTCTTCGGTAGTTGCATCCAATTCGGCTAACTCGCCGCCCGAGTATGCAAACGCTAATGCGTTACGCGATTCATCGGCGCTATTGTGTTCGGCATAGCGAATACCGTTTTCCCAAATAACCTGATATTCAAAATTGGCGATGACCGGTTCCAAACGAACAAGTTTGTAATCGACATCGACGGAATAAGAGTTATTCTTGAAGGTTATATGTTTTTCAATTCTCCGATTTCCTTCGAGAGACAGGTTTAGTATTACTTTAAAAGTCGCATCGTTTTGAAGTACGATTTTATCCCAAGCTTTATAATTTGATGCAAAAAATAAATTTCGAGTATTGATTAATTTTCCATCCGACGAATTGAATAGTAAACTAAAATCGCCCCCTTTATCGAAATCAACTAACTGAACAGGAAGCTTATCCCATGTTTTATATTTTTTAAGTTCCCATTTTCTAATCAACCCGCCTTTCGTTGTAATCTCGGCAGTATAATTATCTGTTTCAATAATGATTATTTTTTCAGTACCGGTTTTGAAAGCAGCAAAATATTTACCGAACATACCGGCAGTATCGGCAATAGGTTTTTCTTCGGGAGATGGAATTGTTCGGTTTTTTTCAATATTCGATTTTTGTATTTGTTCGGTTGTATCGGCTGCGGTTTTTTTTATATCGGACGGTTTGGGAGTATTATAATACATCCATACAAGTAAAACTACTCCGATTAATACAAATCCTATTACACTGTTCCTGTCCATTTATACTCCTTAAATATTATTCTCTTTTTTATTAGGTACCGGGTCGTATCCGCCTTCATGCAACGGATGACATTTCGAGATGCGTCGAATTGCAAGCCAACTTGCTTTAAAGAAACCAAATTCCTGGTAAGCCCCCAAAGCATATTCCGAACACGTTGGGTAAAAGCGGCAAGTGTTAGGCGGCAACAGTGGCGAGATGACTAACCTGTAAAATTTGATTACATATATTGCTAAAACATTCATCCAACTATCCTATTCATAATCATAATCTTCAACTTCTTGAGTATATTCATAATATCTTCGTTCGCAATATTGAACTCGATATTTTTTTCGGGCAGCGTGTTTTTTTTTCCGAAAATAAATACTGCCGAGAGAGCTATCTTTTTTGATGAATCTATGTCGAGTATATGTTTATTTAACCGATAACTTTCGCGCATCAGGCGCTTTAATCTATTTCGGAGAACGGCGCCTTTGATTTTTTTATTTGTTGTAAAGCCTATCCGCACTTTACATTGTTCAGCCGCAACAGCTTCTTCAATCAGAAAATAGCAAATTATATTCTTTTCAATAATTTTATTCCCCGCTGAAATCACTTTCCAGAAACTATTACCTCCGCGCAGAATTTCTGATTTGCGTAAAGTATATCTCAAATAATGACTAACCTTCGTCGCTTACGGTTAGTTTCTTTCTGCCTTTGGCGCGTCTGCGTGATAAAACCTCACGTCCTGATTTAGTTTTCATTCTTTCTCTGAAACCGTGAACGTTTTTTCTTTTTCGGTTGCTCGGTTGAAATGTTCGTTTCATTATACTTTCCTTCTATAAAATTGACAAAAAAAAAGATTGCTTCCAGACAATCCCAGATAAATTCTTAAATATGCTGTATTTATTTGGACATAAGATAATCATATTTAGTCATAAAACCAAAGAAGCAAAAATTTGACTTTTACTGTAAACTGTTGTATTTTTTTTGCGTAATAATTATTAAATAAATGCTTTGTTTCGAGGAGATGTTTTAAATGAAAATAAAAATATTACTTTTTAACTCTTTTTTAGTTTTTTTATTCACTCTGACTCTTTTTGCCGGTAATACGGGTAAATTTTCCGGTAGAATATATGACTCCAAATCGAACGAACCTCTTATCGGTGTTAATATCATTATCGAGGGCACAACATACGGTGCGGTATCCGATATTGATGGTAATTACACCATTCTGAATATTCCCCCCGGCACATATATCTTAAAAGCATCGCTCTTAGGTTATAACCCTGTAACTGTTAAGAACATTTTAGTTCAGATAGATTTAACAACAAAACAGGATTTTACATTGAGCGAAACTGTCCTCGAAATTCAGGAAGTTATTATTACTGCCGATCGCCCGATGGTTCAGAAAGATTTAACTGCATCAACATCTATTGTGAACGCCGAAGCAATACGGGCATTACCGATTCGTGAATTCACTCAACTGGTTAACTTACAAGCCGGTGTAATGGCTGGACATATACGAGGCGGGCGCAGCGGTGAAACTGCTTACTGGGTCGATGGCGTTCCGGTAACCGACGTTTACGACGGCGGAGTAGTAATTGAAGTTGGTAAAGATGCGATTCAGGAACTGCAACTGATAAGCGGCGCTTTTAATGCTGAATACGGACAGGCAATGTCGGGTATCGTGAATATCAGTACGAAAGATGGAGGGAATAAATTCGGCGGCTCGTTTACTACGTATATCGGCGACAATTTAAGTTCACACAAAGATATATTTTTTGGAATAGATAAAATTAATGCTTACTCGATTCGAAATTTTGAAGGAAGTTTTAGCGGTCCCGTTTTTAGAGATAAAATATTTTTCTACACGAATGCAAGATATTATTATAACGCCGGCTGGTTGTCGGGGGTCCGAAAATACAATCCATCCGACATTACAAAAAATTCCGACCCCGATATCACAAAATGGATAATTAATAAATCGGGAGACGGAAAAATAATTCCGATGAACTGGAACGAAAAAAAATATTTCCAATTCAAAACTTCGGTAAATATTCTTCCAACACTAAAATTTACTCACAGTTATTTTTTAGATAAAGTGAAATATCAGGATTTTGATTTTTCTTTAAAATACAATCCGGATGGAAACTTAAATCGATTCCGTAACGGGTATTCAAACATATCAACACTTACACATTCGTTATCAAGTTCAACTTTTTATACTGTCGGCATTTCTAATTTTTTCAAAACTTATCAGCATTATCAATATGAAAACATACACGACCCGCGATATATACATCCAAACCTGAACGGTCAACAGCCACCTTATAGTTTCAGAACCGGTGGTGGTAACTTGCAGCATTTCCGCCGCTTCACTGAAACCTGGACCGGAAAGGTCGATCTCACTTCGCAAGTTATACATACGCATCTGATTAAATTCGGTGCGGAATACAGACAGCATCAGATTGGCTACGAGGACATTAACTTAATTCCGTCGGACGGCGATTTGAGCCGAAGCCCAAACACCGATAAAGACGATAATAATCCGTTCATTCAAACGAGAATAGGGGATATTTCGGGATATTCATACAATTATTATAAACGAAAACCAATCGAACTTTCTGCTTACATTCAGGATAAAATGGAATTCCAGGATATGATTGTTAATGTTGGTATCAGGGCTGATTATTTCACGTCTGATGGCTGGATTTTGTCGGACGAATCCGACCCGAATGTTTTTGACCCTCTAAAACCGTCGAACCGCTTTCACGATTACAATGGTGATGGGATTAAGCAGGAAGATGAGCCGGCTAAAACTTTGGCTGAACGAATGGCTTATTGGTACAAACGTCCATCGGCTAAATTCCAATACAGTCCGAGAATTGGTGTTGCTTTCCCGATTACCGATAGAGGTAATATCCACTTTTCGTACGGGTATTTTTTCCAATTACCGGCGTTCGATTTATTGTATCAGAATCCTTACTTCAAATTAGGAACCGGGACGGGCAACATCGGAGTCGTTGGAAACGCCGACTTGAACCCGCAACAAACTGTGAGTTACGAAATAGGAGTTCAACAACAGTTGACAGATAATTTGAGTTTGTTTTTGACTGGTTACGTTCGTGACATCAGGAATTTAGCAGGCACACGCGCTGAAGAAATTTTTATTTTCGGCGGTTCGGCAAAATACAGTAAGTATGTGAACAGCGATTTCGGTTTTGTGCGAGGAATTATCGTTTCACTAAATCAGAGATTCACACAAGGACTTTCAGCAACACTCGATTACACTTATCAGATTGCTAAAGGAAACTCGAGCGACCCGTCGTCCACACGAAATGCAATTGCGGGCGGACGACTTCCTGAAACTCAGTTAGTCGCTTTAGATTGGGATCAACGCCACACTATGAATACGACAGTGAACTATAACGTTCCAAACAATTGGGGCGTTAGTTTCATCATTCAATTAGGAAGCGGCACTCCATATACTCCGCCGCAATCAGCCGACATTGGCGTGCTGCTTATCAACAGCGAAATAAAGCCCTATTATATGAATGTAGATTTTCGCGGCTTCAAAGATTTTGCAATTGATGCTTTGCGATTCAATATCTTCACACGCATAACTAATCTGTTTGATACTAAGAATGAAATAAATGTTTATACCGATACAGGCAGAGCCGACTTCACGATTTATGAGCAGCAAGCACGGCTAAATCAACAACCCGAGTTGGTAAATAGTTTGGGCGAGTATTTTAGAAATCCTACTTTCTATTCTCAACCTCGAGCAGTTGAATTAGGTCTTTCAATATATTTTTAAATGAACATTGAATAAAATAAAGATGAATATGAAAAAAATTATACTATTAATACTTCTATTATTTTTAATAAGCGATTCAATTTTATTGGCACAAGAGCGTGGCGACCGGACATTTCGAAAATCAGGAACGCTTAACGGCAACCGTGTAAAAACTGTTTTTGGCAATTGGGGTGTAATTGCTCAACCCGATGGTATCGGTCCTCGCGGTGCATGGAAATACGACGACAACGGATACGTCGGAGATGTATCGCCACTTGTAGCTGTTGAAGTCCCCGTTAAGAAAAAGCGGAGAGACGGAACAATTATAGATACGACTTTTACATCTGTTGTTATTTGTCCCGTTACGCGACCGGGTGGAGGCGATGGACCCCCTGGCGGAGGCGCTTTTTGGGGATTTGAGCCGATTCCGGGCTATGCAAACCCAAACAAGAACGAACTGGGTAAAAGTGTCGCTGTCAATAACATTCGCGATACTTGGCCCCCATATTGGCCCGACCAACCGACATGGATTGATGCACAAGGTAATGCACAATGGAATGGCTATTTCGGCAGAGGAGTTATGAATTCCGATCAGGAAACATATTTTAAAATGGATGATAATGCCGATGAAGAATTTAACGCAACCGACTGGAAAGTATTCAGCGCCGATTCATCATCTTTTATTTTCGTTCCCGACTCGGCCGACCTGACACGCAAAGGACTCGGTTTAGAAGTAAAAGTCCGTGCTATGCAATGGAATAATTTTCTTGCCCAAGACGGAATCTTCTGGCTGTATGAAATTACAAACAAAAGCAAAGTCGATTATCCTAAAGTTGCATTCGGTATGATTGTCGGAACTTATGTCGGAATCGACGGCACCGAGTGGAACGACGATGTAAGCTTCTTCGATGTTAAAGAAGATTTAACTTACAGTTGGGATTATAATTTCTCAATCGACCCATCGGCAAACCCGAAGTGGCAGCCAACGCCAACTGATGTCGGTTTTGTCGGTTATGCATTTTTAGAAAGTCCAAGTAATTCCTATGACGGAATTGACAACGATGGCGATGGAAGAAGTGGCTCTGGAGATTTTTTCACGGAGCTTGATTTTTTGCCGCGGGTCGCTGCTCTTTCACCCGGTAATAATCCGAATTTTCCTGCTAACAAATTGGTGTTGATCGATAAAAAAACATTTGCCCGAACTGTCGTTGATGTGCCAACCTCACGAACAGATTTTGTATCACAAGGAAAAACTTATTCAGTTGCCCCCGGCGATTCATTAAAGGAAATTATCAACAACGGTTTCGACGATGACCTCGATGGTATGATCGATGAAAACCTCGAAGTCCACTACAAACAAATTCGAAGGAAAGCTGACGGAACAATTCTTTTCGAAAAATTAAATCCATTAAAATACAAAAACTATTTTACAGGACTCGGGCTTTCAAATATTTTAATTGATGAAGCTCGTGATGATGGTATTGATAACGACGGCGATTGGGATATTACAACCGACGATGTTGGCGCTGACGGAGTTGCCGGCACCGGCGACGCGGGCGAAGGCAACGGCAGACCCGATGCAGGCGAACCACGTTTCGATGCAACTGATATCGACGAGTCGGATATGATTGGCTTAACGAGTTTCGAATATTTTGTTCCTGCTGGCAACATCTCGATGGCAAATGATGCAAACCTCTGGCAACGGATGGCTCCCGGATTCTTTGAAGTCCCAACAAACTTTGTAAATAATATGGCGATTCGGGGTGAAGACGGCGACTTTATATATGGTTCAGGTTATTTTCCGTTACCCGCCGGAAAAACCGAACGGTTTTCGTTAGCTCTTTTCTTTGGCGAAGCTCCTGCCCGTCATCAATTGGATACGGCATCGCTCTATTCTAATTTGCGGACGATGAAGCAAATCTATTCCAACAACTATAATTTTGCAAAGCCGCCTGAAAAACCCAACCTCACAGTCGTTGCGGGCGACGGAAAGGTTACTCTTTATTGGGATCGAACATCTGAAGAAAAAACTTTTGATTCCGATTTAAAGGTAAATGATTTTGAGGGATATAAAATTTACCGTTCGACAGAACCTAACTTCAACGATATCCGCGTAATTTCGGACGGGCAAGGTAATCCGCTTTTCGATCGACCGCTGGCACAATTCGATTTGAAGAATGGAATATCGGGTTTCTTCCCGAATGATTTTGGTAAAGGAGTAAAATATTTTTTGGGTTCCGATGTAGGTATTCAACACTCGTTTGTAGATAGCACTGTGCAAAATGGAAAAATTTACTACTATGCTGTAGTAGCTTACGATAGAGGCGATGTTGAGAAAAATTTACCTCCTTCTGAAAACACAAAATTCATTGCCCGCGATGCAACAGGAAAAATTACACTCGATATAAATACAGCATTTGTAATTCCGCAAAAGCCATCAATCGGTTATGTGCCGCCTCCTTCGGGTATTCAACTTACAAAAACAAAAGGGCAATCGGAGGGAACGGTTTATTACAATGTTATCGATGCAACTAAAATAAAAGATGGAAATAAGTACACCTTAAAATTTTTCGATTCCTCAATGGACAGTGTTGATAATAACAATAATTGGAGAAATCATATAAAGAATACTGCCGGAAATATTATTGCGTGGAGAGACGATGTAGGTGCCGACGGCGACTCAATGCAAATTGATATCGACGGAACACAGGGCAACGGAAAGCCGGATGTCGGTGAACCGAATATTGATCATCGCGATAACGAAGAAATGATTCCCATAACTTCTTACTATCAGGTTGTGAATAACACAAATCCTTCGGCACCAATAACTGTAATTAACAAAAGTCCGTACATGCACAGAACACCATATTTGCCCGAAGTAAAGGACAGTGATATTTTTGATGGAGTTACGCTTGATTTCAGGAATAAATGGGAAATTAAATATGATTCTTCACAATCAGGCTGGTTAGACAAAAGCATCGCCAATGTACTTACTTACGATATCAGATTATACGACAAAACGAATCCACGAAACATTAAAGGAGTGGCAACACCCTTTGACTACGAAATCGTTTTTTTCGATACTTATGAACAGTGGTCAACATCACTCTCCACTCTTACTGGAACAAGTTTTCCAGCAAAAAAGACTAATTTCAAAATTTTCAATATTACAGATCCTCAAAATAAGAAAGAGATCAAATATGGATTTAAAGAACCTTATTATCCTGGACAAATTAATGATACATTATCTAATAATGATTACATTGTCATTCTTGACTCATTATCCAAAGAAACAATAACTTGGATGATTTCTTTCTATGGAAAAGATTCAATTTTCCATCGACCTACTGCAGGTGATAGATTTATCATAAGAATTCAAAAACCATTCAGTCAAATTGATGAGTTCGAATTTTCGGTAACTGGAGCAAAAATTAACGTTCAAAAAGCAAAATCTGAAATTAAAAAAGTTAAGGTCGTTCCCAATCCTTATGTATCGGCAACAACACAGGAACAACCTTTACCCACAGGCGTTACAGGCAGGGGTGAACGTAAAATCACATTCACTAATGTTCCGGTAAATTCTAAAATCGAAATTTATACGTCACGGGGCGAACACATCCGCACACTTTATCATAGCGGAAATATGTTTGAGGGTGAAGTAACTTGGGAATTGCGGACAAAAGAGAATTTGGATGTAGCTTTCGGGGTTTACTTTTATGTAGTCGATGCACCCGAAGTTGGTGTTCAATACGGTAAGATAGCTGTAATAAAATAGGTGGAAATATGAAAAAATTATATACAATACTGATTTTACTCTTAGCTACATCGGGTTTGTTGCTTGCTCAATCAAAAGTGGGTACTACGGCGGCTCCATTTTTAGGAATCGGTGTTTCGCCACGTTCGTCTGCTTTAGGTGGTACTTTTGTTGGAATCGCCAACGATGCCTCGGCGCTATATTGGAATCCCAGCGGAATATCGCGGTTGAATCGCACCGAGCTTATTGTTGCGCATACCCCGTGGTTAGTCGAAACCGATTTTAACTGGGTCGGTTTGGTTGTAGCTATAGATGAGGAAAATGCCTTCGGCTTGAATATTACTAATCTCGATTACGGCGATGAAGAGATAACCACGATTGAAAACCCGGAAGGCATTCAGCAGTTTTGGGATGCTTCCGATTTGGCGGTGGGTTTAACATACGCAAGAAATCTAACTGATAGATTTTCAATTGGTGGTACAATTAAGTATATTCAACAACGAATATGGCATACTTCTGCAAGTGCCTTTGCACTCGATATCGGTGTTTTATTCAGAACTTATTTTAATGATATGAAAATAGGTATGAGCATAACTAACTTTGGATCCGAAATGCAGATGAGCGGTAAAGATTTATATCGCAAAATCGATTTAGCCCCCGGTGACGGTGGTAATAATCCCGCGGTAACGGCAGTTTTAAAAACAGACTCATGGACTTTACCGTTGCTTTTCCGGGTAGGCGTTTGTATGGATGTTCTGAAATTTTCAAACTCTACTTTTACAGCGGCTGTGGATGCTTTATATCCTAACGACAATTCCCAATCAGTAAACTTAGGAATTGAATATAATTGGAACAACAATGTTTTTCTTCGTACCGGTTATAAATCGTTATTCCGCGACGATGCCAATCAAGGTTTCTCGTACGGCATCGGTCTGAAATATAATTTGTACAGCGATTCAGATTTATTTATTGACTTCAGCTCTGAGCAATTTGGTGTGTTTAAGGATGTTCAGCGTTTTTCTTTAGGTGTAACTTTTTAATTAAATATTCACTAATAACAAAACATGGAGGTTTCAAATGAATAAGTTTTTAAAACTATTTTTGATTTTCATTTTGGTTATCCCCGGATTAGTTTTCTCACAAGTTGTTCCCGGCGATGTAATCATAAATGAATTTTCTGTTAATGCATCTGGTAAAGAATTTGTCGAGCTTTTAGTTATCAAACCGGGCGGTGTTGATATGCGTGGTCTTCGTTTATCAGATGTGGGCACGAAAGCAGGTGCTGGCGGCTCGACTGAAGGACATCTCGATTTTCCGGATGTCTCATATCTACAAAATGTTCCTCAAGGCACTCGGGTTGTTTGTGTTCTGCTTACACCTGCCGACAGTGCGAATGCTTATACACAAGATTTAGACCCGTCTGATAAAAAATTAGTACTTTTTACTAAAGCAATACCGGATGGCGTGCTGGATACTGTTCGGGTATTAGATTTATCAACAAATGAAAATATTGTTTTATTAGCCGGGCCACTATCGACCTCGGTAACAATTGATTATGTGGCTACTGGAACCAATACTTCAATCGGTGGTTTTACCGATGCAGTATGGACTGCGAATCTCCGGACTTCAGCCAGTAACGCAGTGAATTATTTTACAAATAGTACAGGCGGTGGGTTCGACAACAACGATACGACCAAATGGGTTCAGAATGATATTCTAACCAATGCAACCCCGGGTGCTATCAATTTAGGACAAACTGCACCAACTCCTCCAACTTACAACGTAACCTTCAAACTCAACACTTCAACCCGTCTCGACACGATTGTACCGACTTCAATGGTTCAAATTAGAGGCAACACTCTGCCATTAACTTGGAACGATTTATCACCATTAATGACAAACATCGGCGGCGATTATTGGGAAGTTACACATGCTTTTCCAGAGGGAACAAACTTAGAAGTACAATACTTTGCTACTGATTGGGAAGGCGTGGGGAACACTGCTCTCACCGTAACACAAGATACTGTCCTTCCGCTAAGGTATTATCAAAGAGGATTCAATAACCCGCCCTACACTCCGTCTGATAGTGTTGATGTATGGTTTAGAGTTAATGTTGCCGGAGTAATTGGTTTCGACCCTGCAACTCAAGTGGTTGGAATTCGCGGAAGTTTTGCACCATTCGACTGGGGCTCATCTTATTTACTCACTCGAGAAGGAACGAGTATGTTTTATTCGGGAGTTGCAAAATTCCATCCTGACAGCGCACGAAATGTTATTTATAAGTTTTATATCGAAAATGGTGCGGGATGGGAACCCTCAGGAGACAACATGTTCCCGATGAAGAACGATACTACAATTGTATGGAAATGGTTCGGTGGCTTACGTCCAACCGACAAACCAATTACTGAAAAAGATATTACTTTCCGGGCAAACATTTTTTCAATTTATAACAATGGATTTAATCCAGCAACGGATTCGTTGAAAATACTAATTTTTTCAGGACAACCGATTCTTGAGGGTAAACAAAAAATGCAGGAAAATCCTGATACCGTTGGTCTTTTCGAGACAACCTTAAAAATTAAAGCTGCCCTTGATTCTGAAATAAAATACAAATTCAAAGCTTATCCTGATGAAAGATTTGATAACGGCGGCGGTTATGAAACCGGCTCAGATAGAATATACGTGTGGACAGGTCAAGATTCAGTTTTACCGGTCGCTTTTCCAACTATTATTCCGAAAGCTACCGGACTCCCTCATGATGTAATGATAAAGTTCGTGATAGATATGAGAAACCCTGTTGACTTCCGCACTTCACAGGCGATTACTAATTTACGAGATGTTTGGATTAAAGGCGGCGCAGCTCCTATTGGTGCATGGCAAGGCAATTGGACTTATGACGATACAACAGCAGGCACACTTATTAAATTGTACGATGATGGAACCAACGGCGACGAAACTGCCGGCGATAAATTTTATTCACGCGATATCCTCTGGCTGGCTGGAACTCCAGGCGGCACCTTCGAATTTAAATTTGCGGCGGGTTATCCAGGTGTTGAACTTGGCGGTGCCTATTATTTAGATAATGAAGCCGGCTATGCAACTAACCACTCATGGGCATTCCCGAATCCTCCTCCAACTTCAGCTCGTTTACGGATGGTGTTTGGAGTGATGGGACCTGTATCTGTTCGCGATATCAACGGAGCAATTCCGGAAAATTATTCGCTCTCACAGAATTATCCAAATCCGTTTAACCCAACGACTAAAATTGATTTCAGTATTCCTGTTTCAGGTTTAGTTACACTGAAAGTTTACAACATTTTAGGTCAGGAAGTTGCAACACTGATGAACGGCGAAATGAAAGCCGGTAACTACCGTGTCGATTTTAGCACCGACAATCTTTCGAGTGGGACATATTTTTACAAATTAACTGCCGGTTCGTTTACGTCAGTTAAAAAGATGCTCCTCCTACGCTAAACCTGCCCGCCGCTCTCCCGCATCGAGTGGTCAGGCGGGGCTTCGGAGGATAAATAGATCAATGATTAAATCGAGCCGAGTCGTCCGGTAGCTAACGGACGAGTCGGCTCTTTTTGTTATCGCAATTATGCGGTTTTACATCCACTTACCGCATCAAACTCATCCCCCGACTGAATTTAAACAAGCCCCCCTTCTCTTGGTAAGAGAAGGTCGACGACTCGACTCGTCGAGGGATTTTTGTTTAAAACTTGACAGGGGTTGAGTTCGATAAAACATAAAAAAACCTGCCTCGATCACGCGGAAGAGGGATAGCAAAGTAGAAGCATCCCGTGGGATGTCTTTACAAATTTTTTAAATCACGTAGGTCGGATGTGAACAAAATCCGACTTACTATCTTGGACAAGTTTGAGCCTCACTCTCATTTTTATTATATTGTTTCCAACATTATAAGGAAACAATACCAATGAAAAGCACACCCACTAAAAAAGCAAGTATCCTCTTCTTTACCGCTATTATTTTTATAGCTCAACTATCCTACGCACAACAGCTTGATATCCCCGACTGGACAGCCGATGCAATTTATTATCAAATCTTCCCTGAACGTTTTTACAACGCCGACACCGCTAACGATCCACCAAATACAGAAGTCTGGGGTGCAACTCCAAAATATTACAACTATTTCGGCGGCGATATAAAAGGAGTTATCGAGAAACTCGATTACATTCAAGACTTAGGAGTTAATGCTATTTATTTCAATCCTGTTTTCGAATCAAACTCGAATCATAAATATCATACCACCGATTATTTTAAGATTGATGATAATTTTGGAGACGATAAAATTTTCAAACAACTTTTAGATGAATGTCATAAGCGGGGAATCCGTGTTGTAATTGATGGCGTGTTCAATCATACAGGAATTGAATTTTTTGCATTCAAAGATATCGTCGAGAAAGAAAAAAACTCGAAGTATTTGCATTGGTTCAAAGTTCACAGCTTCCCGGTTCAACTCCCCCCCGCAAAGCCGAACTATGAAGCTTGGTGGGGAATCGGCGACTTGCCAAAGTTAATGGCTGAAGAACCCGATGTGAAGAAGCATCTTTTCGAGGCAACGCGTAAGTGGACTGAAATGGGAATCGACGGCTGGCGGCTTGATGTACCGAACGAAATGTCGCACGAATTCTGGATTGACTGGCGTAAACTTGTGAAGTCCATCAACCCCGATTGCTACATCGTTGGCGAAATCTGGGAAGATGCTACTCCGTGGCTCAAAGGCGACCAGTTCGATGCTGTTATGAATTACCTCTTCCGTGATGCAGTGAACCTCTATTTCGTTTTCAACAAATTGAACGTAAAACAGTTTGATTCGTTACTTGCAATTCCCAGAAAATATCCAACTAAAGTTCAGTATGCTCTTCAAAATCTTGTAGGCAGCCACGACACTGAACGGTTTCTTACATTAACAAAAGGAAATTTTGATAAAGCAAAATTAGCAGCGCTTTTCCAGATGACTTACATCGGCGCTCCGATGGTTTACTACGGCGACGAAATCGGTATGATGGGCGGGCGCGATCCCGATTGCCGCCGCACTATGGTTTGGGATTCCTTACATTGGAACATTGACCTCCGGAATTTCTACAAAAAACTTATTGAACTACGAAAGCAAAACAAAGTTTTCAGCAGGGGAAGTTATAAAACAATCTTAACTGATGATAAGAAAAACCTATTCGGCTTTTTGCGTGAATTTGAAAACGAAAAAGCAATTGTAATTTTAAATAACTCGAACAAATGCCAAACTGTTGAGTTGCAGTCGCCCGATAAGAACGTAAAAAAATGGATTGACCTAATAAACAATGTTACAGTTTCACAAAAGGACAAATCAAAAATATCAATACAAAACATTCCACCGATGAGCGGTGCAATTTTAATTTCAAGGAAGTAAATATGAAAAAATTATTCTTTTTATCGACATTAGCATTATTTATTTTTGCAAATATATTTGCTCAATCACCCGATAGCGTTACAATTACTTTTCGCACATACCAACCAACCTCACCGGCTTTATATCTTCCCGGTGAATTTAACGGTTGGGTAAATAACGCTCC
Source organism: Bacteroidota bacterium (assembly GCA_030682385.1). Classification (GTDB taxonomy): domain Bacteria; phylum Bacteroidota; class Ignavibacteria; order UBA10030; family BY39; genus JASEGV01. Next base: position 2,460 of record JAUXOG010000060.1, on the reverse strand, counting down.
GATATCACTAATGAGTTATGATAATACATTATCGAGTTGGACAAAAACATATACATTCAAAATAAAGGACCCGTTAGATATACGGAGACGAATGGGAGATTCGGTCTGGCAACATAAATTTTACAGCACCGCAGCGGGCTGGTACAGCGACCCTCTGAATCCGGAAACAAACCCTGCCGATAACAATAATTCTGTTCTCCGGCTTACAAAATTTTTCTGGTTTCAATTTTATACTTTCGAAGTCTCGCAGCAAATTACAAGAATTACAAATTCACTCGTGCATGCGAATAGCGATTCTATCACCTCAATCTATCTTACAACAGCACAAACCGAATCCTCGCCCCGCACAATTACTGATGTAACTCAATTTTTTAATCGAGCAACTCGAATAGTTGATTATACACTTCCTTCGCCAATCCCAAAATCTTACTTTGTCCGTTTGGTGGGCTACAACGACAAAGGCGACTCGGTTGTGTACAAACGAGGCGGTTATGTAATTGCAACCATTCCGATGCCCGCTTATGTGAAGCACGGTGTAACTCTGCCAAGCACCACATCTAACGACTCGACTTCTTTTAGAATTCGCGTGCCGGGAAAAGATTATGTCCTCCTGCGTATCGCACCAGTCGGACAAAATCCTGTAACAGCGTCTCCGATAGTTATGCGTCGTGCAACGATTAACAACGAATGGTGGATTAACGTAAAACTTGCAATGGGTACTTACGAATATCTTTATGAAATCGAAAATAATAAATTGATTTACGACCCGTGGGGAAAATGGAATGGCATTAACGGAAGCCGCTTCTCAACCGACTCGACGGGTTTAACAGCCGACGATTATGTATGGCAAAATACTAATTTCCAACGCCCGCCGATGGAAAAATTATTTATTTATGAACTCAACGTTTCCGAGTTTGCCGGCGGAAAGTTTGGACTTCTGGCGGGTGAAGCTACATTCCGCCACTTCATCGAAACAATTCCGTATCTCGATTCGCTCGGTGTTAATGCCATCGAATTAATGCCCATCAACGATTATGGAATGATTGGCAAATCGGGTTTCTCGTGGGGTTACGACCTCAATTCTTATTTGGCATTAGAGCCCGGTTATGGCACACCAGCCGATTTTAAAGCTCTCGTCGATTCAGCACACGGAAGAGGAATTGCGGTAATCGTCGATGTCGTTTTCAATCATCTGAACGAAACGAGTGCCCTCTGGCAAATGGCGCAGAACGAAGATATCAATCCTTATTTTAAAAGATGCAGCGACCTCCGATATAATGAAGACGAGCTTTGCTTCTTTAAAGATATGGACCATTGGACGACCGAAACACAGGAGTTAATTTATAACGCATTAAAAATGTGGATTGATGTTTATAAAGTAGATGGATTTAGATACGATTTGACTCAAGGCATCGGTTGGAGAACAATCGAGCCGACGAAAGGAATTTTAGGATGGGCAAATCGAATTCATACAGAATACAGTGGATCAATTTATCAGATTGCTGAACATTTACCAGAAAGTCCGGCGCTGATTTTTAACAGCGGAATTACAAGCGGTTGGCACGACAGTTTTAGAGATGAAGTTTTTAAATGTTTAATACCGGCACAACATCCAACACTTGCAACGATTGAAGATAAGGTACTCGACCTTGGCGCTTACCCAAGTGGCGATACTCCCTCGACTCCTGATCGATACTCAAACCGAACAGAACCTGTAAACGCAACAGTCAACCACGATGAGCTATCGCTGATATACGAGATGATTACCTGGCAAAGCGTACCTTTGGAACAGGCGATTCAACGAGATAAACTTTATGCAACATTTATGTTTACCTCACTCGGAATTCCGATGTTGTGGCAGGGGATGGAGTTTGCTGAACCGCGCGGCTTTCAGAGTGACGGTGAAAAACTATCGTACCGCCCTGTACAGTTTAACCGTCTTTCAACAGTTTCAGGTCAATCGCACTATCATTACTACAAAAAATTAATTTTCCAGCGACTCAACAATCCGGCGCTTTATAACGGAACGCTGCGTAAGCTATACCGATACAATACTGAACGTGTGTTAGTTTGGGGATTTGAAGATATAAACACCGATGCAAAAATTATGTGTGTTGCAAATTTAAGCAATAGTCAGCAAACAGTGAGTAATGTTCCTTGGCTTGCCTCAGGTAACTGGTATGATGTCTTTGACCAAACCGAGTTTATTGCATCCGGAACCACGCTAAGCAGCTTCACAATTCCGGCTTTCACAGCAAAAGTATATTCAAACAAACCGGACAGTGTTTTACTTTCTGTCGAGAACAAGGTAACAGAAGTTCCGACTGAATTTCGGTTAGAGCAAAACTATCCAAACCCGTTTAACCCGTCAACAGTTATCAGTTGGCACCTGCCCGCCGGTCAGGCGGGGTTGCCAGTTAGCAGTTATGTAAAGCTTAAAGTCTATGATGTTCTCGGACG
>JAUXOG010000001.1 GCA_030682385.1 Bacteroidota bacterium | reverse complement strand
TAAGTTGGGCTAAAGCCCGTCAGTGGTAAGGTGGTGGCGGTGTCTACGCCCTACCCGTCTCGCCTACGGCTCGCCGAGGCGGAAAGGACGTGGATATGAAACACATAGCTTGGTCAAATAAGATGTTAGTGTAACTAACGACAAAGCTGTCGCGTCATACTAACTCCGCCCTGAAGGGCGGAGTTACAGAAGAACAAACCTAACTCCGCCCTGAAGGGCGGAGTTACGGAAGAGCAAAACAAGGCGGGCTTTAGCCCACGATTAGTACTGTCGTGGTGTAACGAACGAAAACAAGAGTAAGTCACCTAACTCCGCCCTGAAGGGCGGAGTTACGGAAGAGCAAAAGTGAATCAAAAATAATTGTAGTAAGAAAATACATTCGTACTCAAGAAGATCATCATAAGAGAAAATCATTCGCCGATGAACATGCAGAGTTTATTAAGAAATATAAATTCAAAAACAAATGATAAAATATTTAATCACACTAATATTATTTCTAAATCTCGGAATCGCATACTCTCAGAATATTGAGATAGAGATTAAAAACTTAGAGCAAAACAAAGCCTATCTTGCATCTCTGTCGGGTGAAAAAGTAACTCCATCCGATACTATTAAATCAAGCTGTGAAGGAAATTTCCAGTTTAATACCGTAAAACATCATACCGGTCTTTACCGTTTAACTTTCGACAAAAATAAATGGGTTGATTTTGTTAACGACCGTGAAGATGTAACCATCACATCCGATGCGAACAATATTTTGGATAGTTTGAGGGTTGTCATATCCGAAAGCAATCAATTTTATTACACCTTCTTAAAACTTAACAAACAATTCAAGTCAAAATCAGAATTACTCCAGCTCATCTTAGTACGTTATCCGAAGGATGATGAATTTTTCATCGCGATCCAAAACAAACTAAAACAACTTCAAACAGAATATTTAGATTTTGTAAACTCCATCTCACAAAAGAATCCAAAATCTTTCATCGCAAGATACATAAAATCATCCCAATTACCCGTTGTTGACGGCAATATCATTTTGGAAAAACAACTATCTTATCTCAAATCCCATTCCTTAGATAATGTAGATTTTAATGATGCCAGTTTAATCAACTCCGATGTATTCTCTAACAAATCAATAGAATATCTTACTTATTATCGTAATCCCCAACTGCCCAAAGAGCTTCTCGAAAAAGAATTTATTGCAGCAGTTGATACTCTTCTGAATAAATCGAAAATCAATTCTCTTGTATATCAGCACGTAGTAGAATATCTGTTAGATGGCTTCAAGAAATTTGGGTTTGATAAGATTATAGACTACATAATCGAGAATTATGTAATCAAGGATGATATCTGCATTGACCAAAAATTAGAGACGGCATTACAAAGGAGAATGGATCAGGCGAAGTATTTTAAAATCGGGGATACCGTCCCCAATATAGTTAGCAAAGATTTACCCGGTAAAGATGTGGTTTTGTATAGTATATCTTCAGAAAACATTTCGGTAGTTATTTATGCTTCCTGGTGCCCGCATTGTCAAACTCTTCTTTCTCAAATAAGCGAACTATACAAAAACCAGAAACAAAAAAAGACCGAAGTCTTTGCCGTATCTATTGATACAAGTAAAACTGATTGGCAAAAATTTGTAAATTCAAATATTTGGAATTGGATTAACGTTTCAGACTTGAATGGATGGGGAGGAAAAGCGGTAATTGATTATTTTATCTATGCCACACCTACGATGTTCCTCATTGACGAACACAAAAAGATTATTACTAACCCTGTATCATTTGATGAACTGATAAGGTGGTTTTGAGATTCAGAGTTGAGGATATCTAACAAAATAATTTATCATCTTCGATACCAATTTAGCAGTTGTTAAATTTGGATGAGTTAAACCATTAATCGGAGCAAGTTCAACAACATCGCATCCTACAACTTTTTTTGTTTTGCCCAATTTTTTTAACAGTCGCATCGTTTCATCCCAATATAATCCATTGGGTTCCGGTGTCCCCGTTGCGGGCATTATCGAAGGATCAAAGCCATCAACATCGAATGTTACATAAACCTCGTCAGTTAATTTGCTGATCGCATAATCGTTCCAATCTTTTGTGAGGCGTTTGTATTTCCCTCCCCTGATATCGTGAGCATATATCGTTGTGATTCCGCTTTGCTGAATAAACTCTGATTCTTCTTTACACTGAGCACGAATTGCAGCTTGTACAATGTTTTTCGGATTCAAATACTCGCATACACGTGCCATTACAGAAGCGTGGCTGAATTTGTTACCTTGATAAGCATGCCGTAAATCGGAATGAGCATCTATGTGCAGGATTGATAAGTTTGCATATTTTTCAGCGAACGGAACAATCAGAGCTTGCGATATTGTGTGTTCACCTCCAAGTGCAACTACGAATTTATCGTGCTGTAATAGTTTTTTACTTGCTTGATAAATTATTCCAAGAGAATCTTCTTCGTTCAATCCCGAAAAATTTAGTGGTTCTACAGTTGCAACTCCTAACTCTTCATGAACTTGTCTGCCGGTTTCTTCATCATAAAATTCAACATAATGCGAAGCTTCTAAAATCGCATCCGGTCCTTTGGCTGTGCCGCCACCATAACTCACCGTCGCTTCGTACGGGATTGGTAAGATCACTACTTTAGATTTTTCGAACGAAGATAATTCTTCTTCGATGCCTAAAAAATTGTATTCGGTATTAAGTGTTTTGAACATAGAATTATTTTAAGTTAGTTTGAAAATGTGCAGAAATATATTCAAAAATCAGCACATTTCAAATTTGCTTCTCTCATCATTTTACATTAATTTTGCTATGAATTAAATGCCGAAATTTATCCGTCCATATTATCTGATTTTGATACTCACATCTGCTTGGTGTTTACTTGTTATATCACCTGCGATTGTTGGGGATTCTAATCCCGTTTCTCAAACTTATAATAATGCATCATATACTTTTTTCGGGAAGGTCTGTCATCAATACGATTCACGTTCGCTTCATATTGACGATCATAAGTTAACAGTTTGCGCCCGTTGTTCGGGAATATATTTTGGTTTTCTGGCGGGTCTGTTAAGCTTCTCGTTAATATTTAAAAATATTAATATTAAATATCCTGTTTTGTTTTTATTCATCATATCGATTCCAATGATTTTAGATATTTCACTAAATTATTTGGGCATTCATTCGAGTAATCTTTTTACGCGCACAGTCAGCGGACTCATATTTGGAATATTATCGACATTAATTATCTATCCAACTTACCAACAAGCATTTAACGAACTATTTAACAAACATTTGAGAGGAAAAATATATGTACGAAAAACCTGACAAAATAATTCCTGCCATTTATGGAGGAATTATTATTGGCATAATATCGTCTGTTCCGTTTTTGAATTTAATTAATTGCCTTTGCTGTGCTGGGATAATGGGAGGCGGAGTTCTCGCGGTCTTTTTTTACAAACAAAACTTTACTCCCGATACACAACCATTTTCTAAAGGTGATTGTTTGACAGTAGGAGTTTTTGCGGGAATAGTTGGCGCCCTTGTTGGAACAGTTCTCGACGTTGTATTTTTAATGACTTTTGGAAATGTAGTCGGTCAATTTGTATTGGATAATATTCAAAACATGGATATCGACATCCCGGAAGAAAGTTTGGAAGCAATCAAACAGGTGTTCCAAGAAACCGCAAGTATTTATAGTGTGATGTTTAGTCTCATCTCAAGCCTGATTTTAAATAGCATTTTCGGTTTACTCGGTGGTTTAATCGGTTACAATATATTTAAGCCGAAACAAACTATGGTTCAACCTCCCTACGAACAAAATGTTTGATAAGGTTGTAAAACAATTTTACTATTTAGTATTTTTATTTTACTCAATGAATGCTCAAGTGCCTGACAACTACGAAATTGTCGGGCACAAAGCTTTTATTAAATTGTATCCAAAAGAATCGGTAATTTTTATTAGCGACACTATTTCATTTAGATTTAAAGGGAAGGTTCCTTCCGAAATTTCACTGATATTAAATCCTTCGTGTAAAGTAGAAACTATTTTCTATGATGAGCAACTGCTGAAGTATCAACGAGATAGGGAAGTGCTGAAAATATCCGCTTCTTTCAAAAACAATTTTGAACTTGTGCTGAATTACACAGGGAAACTTGCACGAAGGACTGAATTCTCAGAACTTACAGAAAACTCCGTTTTGCTCCACGAGAATGAAATATTTCCATTAGGCACGAAATCGTATGAATTTGTTCGATTTACAGTTCAAGCGCCCAACGGGTGGAGTGTTATCGCAATCGGAGAGTCGATAAACCAATCTACTGAAAACGATTCTACGACATTTACTTATCAAAACGATCAACTTGTGCAAACTTTAGGCTGGGTCTGTGGCGGCAATTTTTCAGTTCGATCCAAAATATCAAATCGTTACACTTTATCAACGTATTTGTTTCATGAAGATTCTACGTTTAGTGATCGCATCATCTCCCAACTTGAAAAAACAATTTCAACTTATTCTGAACATTTTAGTCCGTATAGATTTTCTAAACTTGCAATTGTTGAGGTGGAAGATTGGGTAGCAGGAAGGGCGGTACTCGCTGCTGCGTTTCCTTCGGTTATTTTGGTGAAGAAGCAAGCATTTCAAACAGAAGATTCTTTCAATAACGTAAATACAATATTACCGCACGAGGTTGCCCACCAATGGTGGCCCCTGACTGTATTTTTAAGCGAAGCCGACAACGCCCTGCTTTCGGAAGGTTTGTGCGAATATTCTTCCATCTTATTTAGCGAATGGAGTTCAGAAAAATTAGCACGCGATTCTCTTAAAAATTCTCCGCTGTTACGTTCGCTAATTTCGCGTTCAGCAAAGGGAAAAGATTTGCCTTTGCGTCGTAAAGCTGATTTGCGTTCAATGCCAACTCACTATTTAAAAGCTGCATACGTTCATAATATGCTTCGATTGATAATCGGAGATTCAGTTTACAAATTAGTGTTAAAAGAATTCGCGATGCAAAGAGCATTGCTGGTTTCAAATTCAGAAGATTTTCAAAAACTTGCTGAAAAGATTTCGCGCACAAACTTAGATTGGTTTTTTAAACAGTGGAGCGAGCAGACGGGAATTCCAAAAATAAAAATCTACGGAGTGAAAACCACGATACGGGACGAATATTGGCTTACTGAAGGGAGAGTTCGTTTGGTTGCCTACGAAAAACGGTTCACAACTCCAGTTGAGGTTGGTTTAAAAACTGAGGAAGGTGTTCTTAAAAAAACATTTTGGTTAGGATTCGATTCGTTGAATGTTTACCGGAACGAAGTTCCATTCAGCTTCACAACTCAATTCAAGCCGAAGCAAATAATTTTAGACCCCGATGGGAATATTTTAAAGCACCAAAAACTTCCGGCAAAGTTCAGTGATTTGCGTGACCCTGCTGATGGGGTAATAATCATCGGAACCACTGCCGGAAATGCAAAATATGCTAAGTTACTGGAGTTAGCGAAACGTGATTCTTCTGAGATGGATAAGGCAGGTTGGTATCTGAAAATTATTTCGGATACTTCAGCAACACTCGGTGATTTGCAAAACGAGCGGGTTTTTGTTTACGGAAACATTACCGAAAACATTGTTGCCGATAAAAATGCACCCAAATTTCCTATGCAACCCACCGGAAATTCAATCACGATTGAAAGCAAAACCTACTCCGATAGTTTGGCTATAATCCAGATCATAGATAATCCGTATTTAAGTTCAGGGTTGATGTGCTGGATAGTTCCGTTAACCGATACAGCTTCGCCACACTTGATGCCATACGATGCTTCTTATGTAATTTTAAATCAGAAAGAAATAGTTACTAAAGGAATTTGGGAAATGAAGGATGATGATTTAGTTGTTGATATCAAATGAAAGTAATTATCAAATGACATTAGAAAAAATTAAAACTCCGGCTCTCTTACTCGACAAAAATATACTTCAACAAAACTTGATTGCAATGCAAAACAAAGCGGATCGTTTTGGAGTTGCATTACGCCCGCACATCAAAACTCACAAATGTATTGAGATAGCAAAAGAACAGGTTAAGTTAGGCGCAAAAGGAATCACTGTCTCCACATTTTATGAAGCAGCTAAATTTGCTGATGCAGGTTTCACCGATATTATGTGGGTTTTTCCAATTATTCCCGTTTACATTGATGACACTCTGAATCTATCTGAAAGAATTACCTTTCGAGTATTAATTGATAGTATGGAAGCGCTTGAAGTTTTAGAAACAAAGTGTTTAAAGCGAGGTATTAAACTCAATGTATGGCTTGAACTTGATTGTGGTCAACATCGATCTGGAGTAAATCCAAATTCGAAATCTACAGAAGAATTAGCAACAATTTTGGCTGAATCTAAATATCTTATTTTCGACGGGATACTCACACATGCTGGTCATTCATACATAGCAAAGACTAGAGATGAAATTAAAAATATTGCTGAGCAGGAACGGATTGTAATGTTAGAGTTCGTTGAAAGAATGAAAAAGAAAAATATCGATATTCCTGCTGTAAGTATCGGTTCAACACCGACTATTTCTGTTGCTGAACATCTTGATGGAGTAACTGAAATTCGTCCCGGCAATTATGTCTTTTACGATTACACACAAGTTCTTTTAGGAAATTGCAGAGTAGATGATTGTGCACTGACTGTGTTAGCGTCTGTAATTTCGCACCAACCCGAAGCGGATTATTTTATAATCGATTCGGGGGCATTATCCTTATCGAAGGATATGGGACCTGTGCATCTTCAAAATTACAGTGGGTTCGGTGTTATTATACAAGATTACAAATTAAAAAATATACATCCACACTTGAAGATTCAATCACTAACTCAAGAACATGGAAAAGTTATTGCTGACCGAATAGATACGATAAAAGAAAAATATAAAGTAGGCGGGAAGTTACGTATTTTAGAAAACCATTCTTGTCTCACCGCCGCTATGTTCGATGAATATAATGTAGTTTCAGATGATGAAGTTGTTGAAAAATGGAAAATTCTGAGAGGCAGATGATTTTGCTAAACTCCCGAAGGTTGTTCGCGATCAAGCACTTGAAACTTTCGGAAGGATATCAAGTTATTCGACGTACAATTTTCTAAACGGACGGAAAATTTGCAAGGATGCCTTAATTATCATATATTTAACTGTTAAATAAATATCAAAAGAAAACAAAGAAGAAACCTGAATTCCTTTGGGCGGGAGCGCTCAGCGACTTACGCGCACAATACACATCCGTAGAACTTCAACATGAAATATCTAAATTAAGGACTGAAGTTACGCAAAAGAGTCATTCTGAACGAAGTGAAGAATCTTAAACCTCAAATTCGAGCTATTTTTAGATGTTTCGCTTCGCTCAACATGACAAAAAGTCAATTCTGCGTAACTTCAGTTAAGGATAAAAAAGAAATGAAATTTCTTGTTGATACGAATGTTATACTTGAGGTGATTCTTGCTCAAGAAAAGTCGGAAGAAGCAAAATCATTTTTAACAAACATTCAAGGAAATCAATTATTCATTACTGATTTTTCATTGCACTCGATTGGGTTGTTACTGTTCCAGAGAAACCAACATAACGTATTCGAACAATTCTATTACGATATGATTATCGGTGCAGGGATAATAGCCAAAAAATTTAATTTAACAGTAGTTAGCTTTGATAAAGATTTCGACAGGACGGATTTGGGAAGAAAAACTCCTGCAGAAATTATTTAGGAAGTGAGTCGGAAATTTATCGGGAGGGTACATCCATTACGACCTAATCTGTTTCCACCATCTGTCAATTACATCTTTAGTGTCGATTGTGCCTTCACGCTTTTGCCATTTCTGATAAAACTTAATATCTGCACCCGCAGGTTCCGGGTTTGGTTTGTCGATCATTACACGAACAGGGATAGCAACAGCATCGCCGAGTATGAAAGCTTCACCCTGCCGAAGAGTAGGGAGGACGTCTATAAAATTTTCCATCGCTTCAGGGACAAGTTTCCTGATATAATTTTGGTCGTGCGGATTGATCAATCTTAATGTAACGAAGTTATTACATTGAGCGAGAACGGTTTCGGAAATTTCGGCAGGTCTTTGACTAACAATCATACAGCTAACACCATATTTGCGCCCTTCTTTTGCAATGCGTTCAACCGTTTTTCGTGCTGACCTACCGCGAGAACCAAGCGCCGCTGAAAGATATGCATGTGCTTCTTCGAATACGATCATAATCGGTAAATTCCTGCGGTCTTTATTCCAAATATTAAAATCGAAAATAACTCTACCAAGCAGCGAAA
>JAUXOG010000135.1 GCA_030682385.1 Bacteroidota bacterium | reverse complement strand
ATGCACCTCTACACTATTGCCGCTCTGAAGTTTGTAGAAATACATTCCGCTTGGTAATTGTGAGCCATCGAACGTAACTTGATGGGAACCCGCTTTTATATAACCGTTAACTAATGTTGCTACCTCTTTACCTATTAAGTTATAAACCTTCAAAGTTGTGTAATTGTCAATTGGCAATTGATAATTGTCAATTTTTAATTTTTAATTTTTAATTTTTAATTGTTATGTTTCGCTCACCACAAGGTTATTAGTAAAATGTCTTCTACAGCATTAAAACAAAGCTGCCTTGTTTATTATTTCTTTTAGTTTAGGATCGTTTTCTGCATATTTGTTTAGAACTTCTATAATAATCTTTTCCTTCTTTTTCCATTCGTCAATTTCAGCTTGAATATATTTTTGTTCCCGAACAACGGGTGCGAGCGTTGATCTTCTATCCCACAAAATAAATCCCATTAAAATCGCAACCCAGCCAAAAATAATTCCAAATCCCCAATACATAAAGTTTTTAATATCATCAAAACGACTGTTCATATCAGAACGTAAGTCGTCTATACGTTTGTTAAAGCTTATTTCTAATCCGTCGATGCGTCTGTTCAAACTTGTTTCTAATCCGTCGATGCGTTTGTTCAAACTTATTTCTAATCCGTCAATGCGTCTGTTCATATCGTCGAAACGCTTTCCCAAGTTCTTCACCCCTTCGTCAACGCGTGTGAGTCGTTCTTCGTTGCTCGGGCGGGTTTGCCGTTCGCCCGCTGAAGTTTGAGCGAAGGCGGGTCCCCACGCCGTCGAACCGGGCATTGGAATCAACGATGCGCAGAGCAAGACAGTTAAAAAAATAGAAAAGGTTTTCACAAAACTATTCATTTTGGTTTAATATAAAGAACTTCATTTTTAAAGTCAAGCGTTTTTTAAAAATTTTTCGTAACAATAGATAATTCCTTAATTGTATTTGATAACTACACAGATAGAACAATTAAAACAAATTAATCGGGTGCTTCTTTCATTCGCGAGCGTGGTAAAGCTACCAATTCATTTACATTATAAACCTTTTTACCAAAATTGTCAAGTGTTTTTTCACTTTTTTTTTCTTTTTTAAATAAAAAGGTTATTCCGTTGTAATTACTTCATTATTTTTTTATATTTCCATTGAATTTTTATGAATATTCCATGATAAAACACAAAAAAAGCGACTTTTTAATACCCGCACTTTCGGTAATTGCCGATATTGCCGCAATAGAAGCGGCATTTCTTTTTTCTTTCTGGATTCGTTTCAATACGAATTTCCTCGAAATATTCCGGGTTAGCGAAGAAATACCTTCATTCATTATATATCTTACAAGTTCTCTGATAATAATTCCGATCTGGTTGTTGATTTTAAATTCAAATAAAATGTACACACCGCACCGGAACAATCTTCTATCCGATGATTTTTTCTCGATCCTGAAATCAATTACTTTTGGAATGTTGGTGATAATCGGATTGGCTTTTTTCTATCGGGAGTTTTCTTTCTCACGTTACGTAGTAGTAGCGTTATGGATTTCAGCAATTGGTTTTGTTTTCGGCGGACGGGTAATTATATATTATATACGGAAAAAATTATTAAGCAAGGGAAAAGAACTCCGCAACGCAGTAATCATCGGCAACAACGAAACAGCAAATGCAGTTTATGAAAAACTTATCCTAAATAAATCGTACGGTTATAATTTATTAGGATACTATGCTGCTTCATTGGCTCAAAGCAATCAAGCCATTTCAAACGGAAAGTACCTTGGGACCATTGAAGATTTGATCCGCTCAATCAATAATCATGAAATTGAAGTCGCACTTATCACACTCGAATCCCCCGACTTTCAACAAATTTATAGTATCCTTCGTGAGACAGATGGGGTGAACGTTGAGTTGATGTTAGTCCCGGATGTACTTGGATTGATGACAAGCAGAATGAACATAAAAGAGATTGAAGGCATTCCGTTTATTAAGATTAAAGGTGTACCTATAACTACGTGGGGAAGAATTTTAAAACGGATGTTTGATTTTTTATTTTCTTTTTTTGTTTTAATAATTTTTTCTCCCGTGATGGTTTTAATTTCTATTTTGATAAAATTAACTTCGCGGGGTTCTGTTTTTTACAAACAAGACCGGATAGGATTGAACGGTGAAATATTTAATGTATATAAATTCCGGACTATGCGGGTAGATGCTGAGAAAGAAACCGGACCTGTTTGGGCTACTAAAGAAGATAGTCGCACTACGAGCATCGGGAAGATTTTGCGAAGAACTAGTTTAGATGAAATGCCTCAGTTTTTTAATACACTACGCGGCGAAATGAGTGTTGTAGGTCCTCGTCCCGAACGTCCATTTTTTGTAAATCAATTTAAAGATAATGTCCCGAAATATTTAGACAGGCATCTTCTTAAGTCAGGAATAACCGGCTGGGCACAGGTAAACGGAATGCGCGGACAAGCCTCGATTGAAGATAGAACGAAATATGATTTATATTACATCGAGAACTGGTCGCTTGCTCTCGATATAAAAATAATTCTAAAAACGATTAAAGCAGTTTTATTCGGTAAAGATGCATATTAAAAAGGTGAAATAATTATGGTAGCAGTTTTTGTTTTTTATATACACTTAGTAGCAGCATCAGCAATATTTACGAAGCGCTGGCAGGAAGCCGGTACAGGCGAAGCTTTTCTCGCTGTCGGATTTATGGCTCTGATTTTCGGTGTAGGCTGGTCGGTTGCTACTGTATTTTTAAAATTCTTTTTTGATAAAGAAGGATTAAGCGTATGGTTCGACCGCGACCAGATGTCGCTGGCACTCTTAACCGTATTAGAATCAATTTTTTATTATGCGTATATAAAATGGGAGCGAAAAAAAATCAGAACGCAGCATTGATTATTTTATCATTATTAATTTCTGTATGGATTTATAATTATCACTTTCCATTTTTGCATAATACACACCGCTTGGCAGCACGCGTCCTGAGCTTGCCGAAGGATCCCAAACTGCTTCGTAGGTTCCTGCTCTCTGTTCAGCATCTACTAATACGACAACTTCCTGACCTAAAATATTGTACACGCTCAATCGCACTTTTGTATTTCTATCAATATCATATTTTATTTTCGTCGAAGCATTAAATGGGTTGGGATAATTTTGATACAATTTAATTTTTGTTGGTAAACCTTCTTCATTCCTAACCGACACAATAACTGTGTCGGTCGGTTCAAACCCGAATTCGCCAGTGTTCCAGCGGTTTGCATTACCAACGGGCCAGGGAAAACGCTGCTTATCATAAGGTATCCCCGGAAACTCCCAGACATATAGATAATTAATCTGATCTGCAGTTTTAGTTGCCATAACCATTTCAACAGTTCCATCATTCTCAAGGTCGGCGAATGCCGGAGTACTAGCAGCCAATCCGTTAACTTTAAGTGGCGACCACCACATCTGTGTTCCATTACTTCGAGATGCATTCACATAACCAGTGTCATTTTTAGTTAAAGATTGGTGTGTAAAAAGGACAAATTCACCGTTTCCCAAATCGTGATATGGAATTGGTACTGACATAATATCTGAATAAAATAAGCCGTCAATCCAGGGAAGTTCATAAGGGAATTTCGGCAATGAGGTTCCATCTTTTTCCCATGCATATAGATATCCCCATCTATCACCAGCAATTACTATATCCGAAAATTTTTGATTTTTATAATTTATAAAAACTGGGCTATTTCTACCCATCATAGGTCCTTCAAGTTCTTTGGGCCAACCCTCAATTACTTCACCCAATGGATTTAAAAGATAAAAATAGTAATTATAAACATTAATGTATCGTGAAGTGCCAAACGCAAGTACTTTAAAATCATCATCGGGATATTTGCCGATTGCGCCTAATCGATGCACGTACATAGATTGATTTTTTCGGACAAAAGGCCAACCAGACTTAATCGTACCATCTGGCTGATAACATACAATCATAAAATATCTTGTAGTATCAACCCAATCAGTAAATAAAGCTGATACAAAAATTTCTGGAATCGAATCAAAATCCATATCTGCAATTCGAGGCGACGATGTTCCAAAAAAACCATTGGGAATTGTTTTGGGCCAACCAGGCAATATTTTGCCGCGCCAATCTAAGCCATATACTTTATAGTCTGTAGTAAAAAATATTTCCAATTTCCCGTCTTTATTGATATCATAGAGTGTAGGTCCACGTGCACATCTACTTTCAGGATCTTGAAAAGTTACAGGAAATCCGGGCATATATTCTCCATTAGTCCGCAATGCATGCACACTGCCAAGAAAAGTACACGAAGCAACAATAATTTCTTTATTACCATCACCATCAATATCTCCTATAGCTAATTCATTAAAAGCTGAAGATTCAATATATTGCGGCCAGCCAGGAAAATTTTCACCGTTACTACGAATTATATGAACATTGTGACGATTTGCGAAGATTATTTCCAAGCATCCATCATTATCTAAATCATAGAACTGAGCCGAAGGCAGCTCAATTCCGTAGGGACTCTCTAATTCAACAGGAAAGTTTTGTTTTAATTTTGGTTCTGGCAAATATTGTGAATAAATATTTTTTGAGATAAAAAAAATAAAAATTATTGAAATAAAAAATTTGAAAATTATAGTCATTTTATAATACTCCTTTCAGCCAAAGGCTGATAAAATGAGGTGGTGTTGATACCACCTCATCATTAGTCGATGCAATATATTAACACGGGTTTGGGCTTCCAGTCATATAAACTCCTACTGAACCGCCTGGATAAGGAAGTACCTTTTGACTTCCGCAAGGTGAAACCATTATTGTATAGTTCACAATAGAACCATCAGGATTATGAGAAGGCATACCGCCCATTTGAAAAACAACAAAATATTTTCCATCTGGCTCTCGAGGTACTTCCATTTCCCTATAATAAGTTACACCATTAACTACTGCGGTTGCATAAACAAAAAAATTATTTGGTGGGCAATAATCCGGTGGGTAGTCCGTACAAGTTATATGTATATCCCAAGCTGGGCCCATAAATATTCCATCTTCTTCATCCTGTGCAAAACAAATCACCGCGCTTATTATTAGCATTCCAAGAATATAAATTATTTTTTTCATTTTTATTTTTCCTTATTATTGTTAAAATTTTGGTTAATTAATTTTTTCAAATTAACCGGGGGCGACCTTGCATGATAATAAAATCCAATCCGCTCGACGAGTCGAGTCGTCGACCTCAGGCGGATAAAATCAAAATCCCCGACCAGTTCTGCAATACTAATCGGGGATATGTTGTTACCAAACTCTACATGTATGTATGTATAAACATTGTCGATGGGCAGTATGTTAAATGACCTTAACATTAAAATTCTCACTATAAGTTTAATGCTTTTTTATATCAGAGTCAAGGAAATGCATTTTTCGTTTTCCGTCTTACACCTTTTATACCTATTTCACTTCATCAATATTAATTTTTTCACATTTGTATTTTCAGCAGTCTCAAGCTGGGCATAATATACACCGCTTGGCAGCACGCGTCCCGAGCTTGCCGAAGGATTCCATACTGCTTCGTAGGTTCCTGCTCTCTGTTCAGCATCTACTAATACGGCAACTTCCTGTCCTAAAATATTGTACACGCTCAATCGCACTTTTGTATTTCTATCAATATCATATTTTATTTTCGTCGAAGCATTAAAAGGATTAGGATAGTTTTGATACAATTTAATTTTTGTTGGTAAACCATTTTCATTTTGAACCGAAACAATAACTGTATCTGAAGGTTCAAAACCAAATTCACCTGTGTTCCAGCGGTTTGCATTACCAACAGGCCATGGAAAACGCTGCTTATCATAAGGTATTCCAGGAAACTCCCAAACATATAGATAGTTAATTTGACCTGCAGTTTTAGTTGCCATAACCATTTCAACAGTTCCATCATTCTCAAGGTCAGCGAATGCCGGAGTACTTGCTGCCAAGCCGTTAACTTTAAAAGGCGACCACCACATCTGTTCTCCATTACTACGAGATGCATTCACATAACCAGTATCATTTTTAGTTTGAGATTGATATGTAAACAAGACAAATTCGCCATTTTCCAAATCGTGATATGGTATTGGTACAGACATAAGGTCTGAAGGGAATGGTCCATTAATACTTGGCAGTGTAAAAGGAAATTTCGGCAATGAAGTCCCATCATTTTCCCATGCATATAGATATCCCCATCTATCACCAGCAATTACTATATCCGAAAATTTTTGATTTTTGTAATTAATAAAGGCTGCACTCTGTCTACCCATCATAGGACCTTCGAGTTCTTTGGGCCAACCCTCAACTACTCCACCCAATGGATTTAAAAGATAAAAATAGTAATTATAAACATTAATGTATCGTGAAGTGCCAAACGCAAGTACTTTAAAATCATCATCGGGAAATTTGCCGATTGCGCCTAATGGAAGCACGTACATATCTTGATTTTTTCTTACAAATGGCCAACCAGACTAAATCGTACCATCTGGTTGATAACATACAATCATAAAATAACTTGTAGTGTCAACCCAGTCAGTATATATAGCTGATATAAATATTTCTGGAATTGAATCAAAATCCATATCTGCAATTCTCGGCGATGATGTTCCAAAAAAACCATTTGGGATTGTCTTGGGCCAGCCAGGTAATACTTTGCCGCGCCAATCTAAACCATATACTTTGTAATCAGTTGTAAAAAAAATTTCCAATTTTCCATCTTGATTTATATCGAAAAGTGTAGGACCGCGTGGACAGACACCTTCAGGATATAGAAAAGTTACAGGAAATCCGGGCATATAATCGCCATTAGACCGCAATGCATATATACTGCCATCGCGAGTACACGAAGCGGCAATAATTTCTTTATTACCATCACCATCAATATCGCCTATAGATAGTTCATTATAAGTTGAAGATTCAATATATTGCGGCCAGCCCGGAAAATTTTCGCCATTACTACGAATTATATGAACATGGTGGCGATTTGCGAAGATTATTTCCAAGCATCCATCATTATCTAAATCATAGAACTGAGCCGAAGGCATCTCAATACTACGTGGGCTCTCTAATTCAACAGGAAAGTTTTGTCTTAATTTTGGTTCAGGCAAATATTGTGAATGAATATTTTGTGAGACGATAAAAATAAAAATAATAAATATTTTAGTCATTTTAACTCTTCCTTTCAGCCAAAGGCTGATAAGTTTATAACTTATCGTAGATAAGATGAGGTGGTGTTGAAACCACCTCATCATTAATCAATGAATTTTAATTAACACGGCCTTGCGTGTCCAGTTATGTAAACTGCCACTGAACCAGTTGGATAAGGTTTTACTGTTTGACTGCAGCCAGATGCAGCCATTATTGTATAATTTACTATGTTACCATTTGAATCATGAGAAGGCATACCACCCATATCAAACACCACAAAGTATACACCATCAGGTCTTCGAAATGCCCGCCTTTCCCTAGATTTAAATACACCATCAACTGTTGCGTATGCAAAAACTTCAAAATATTCAGCAGGGCAATAATCCGGTGGGAAGTCTGTGCAGGTTAAATGTATATCCCAAGCTGGGACCATAAGTGGTTCTTGGTTTTCTTCATCCTGTGCAAAACAAATTGTTGCACTTATTATTATCATTCCGAAAATATAAATTATTTTTTTCATTTTATTTTTCCTTTTCATAGTTAAAATTTTGGTTAATTAATTTTTCGAATTACTTGGTTAACCGGGGGGCGACCTCGCATGATAATAAAATCCAATCCGCTCGACGAGTCGAGTCGTCGACCTCAGGCGGATTAAAATCAAAATCCCCAATTAGCTCTGCTTTACTAATCGAGGATAAATCGTTATTAAAATTTACATGTATGTATGTATGTATGTATGTATGTATGTATGCATATACATCTACGAACAATATGTTATTCTCGAGCGTCATCATAAAACCCAATCGAATATATAACGAATTCTAATTATTGTCAAGTATTATAAATACTTTAATTTACTTCACTTGTTCAATCCAATAACCTGCTTCAAGAGCGTCTGCGAGTTTGGCTGCTGCTTTCATTGCATCCTGTTTCGTTTCATACCGTCCAATACTTACACGATACCATTTGCTTCCTTTTTTTTCAGCATCTTTTTCTGTTATCATTGCTTCATACCCTGCATCAGTCCAACGCTTTACATTTTTTTTTGCATTCGCTTTTTCTCTGAACGAAGCAACGACGATCGAATAACTTCCAGCCCCTGTTTCTTTGTGTACTTTTTGTTCAGCTTCTTTTTTTACAACTTGTTTTGCAGGTTCGGGAGTTGGTACCGGTTGCTTAATAACAGGTGCTTCAATTTTGGGGACTGATTCCGCTGTAGCTTGTGGGGTTGTTTCTTCTTCTATAGGTTGGGTCGGAGAGGGTTCCGTTATCTGTTCTTGTTGTTCAGGAATTACAATTGTTTTCGTCTGTTTTTCTCCCCATAAATTTATATAACCATACCGGTTAAGTGCGTAGATAACAACTCCCACTAAAATAATCAGACTAAAGATAACCATAATTGGAAGCATTTTTGAACCTCCGCCCGCCATCGCTTGTCGCTTAAATGGCGATAATGGTTGCTGACGCATATTACGTTTCTGTTCTTCCGGGATATTTAAATTTGGCATGTTATACCTTCAAATTTGTTTTTAATTTCTTTTTAATGTAATAAAATAATTTATAAAACGGTAATCAAGTTACTTATGGTTTCCTGTTCTTCAAAGTATCAATTGTTAAACTATCCATTATCGAAAGCGTGTCGGCAAATTCCCGCATCGTGCTGCTTCTGACTTTCTCCATTACTTGAGGTGTAGAAACGTATTCCGGCGATCGAACAGGCACATCTGTTTGCTTCTGATAGAGCATTTCCACTTTTTGATTTCTTTCTTTGGCGTATCCGGCATCTGTCGCATCAATATTCATTTCCGGTTTAAGAACTTCTTTTTCTGATTTTGCTTCCTCGACAGACGGAGAAGTAACTTCGTAACGGATGACTGGCATAGATTTCTGTGGAGTAACGCCCGTCCGGATGAAAATATAATACGAAGCTATACCAATCGCAACAACGGATATCGCCGATACGGAATAAGCCGGGATACGATTCCGAAAAATGCCCGCCTGCCATAACGGATTCAATATAGCGGGCAGGGATAATCTTAATTTAGAAAAGAAAGAAGATTTTGTAGTTTCAACTGTTAAACGTTTTTTAAGCCGCATCTCGAAATCGCTGCCGACTTCTACCCTCCGAAGTTTTTTTAAAATACGATGTAAGTTGTTATTCATCAATTGATACTTTCAGATATTTACGCAACATATCTCTTCCGCGATTTATTCGTGATTTAACAGTCCCGATGTTAGTACCGGTTATCGTCGCTATTTCCTCATACGGCAAGTCCTGAATGTCGCGCAATACGACAGCTTCCCTGTATTTCAGCGGAATCCGATCTAATGCTTTCTGAATTATCTCATCCATCATCACGGTATTTGTAATCGAATCGAGGTTATAGTTTTTATCTTCAAACTCAATCTCTTCTCCATCATATTTTTTAGATAACGAAGAGAAGAATGTGATACGAGCTTTCCTTCGCAGTTGAGTCTTTGCCAAATTAGCGGCAATCGTATAAATCCATGTTGAGAATTTTGCTATCGGCTTGTACGAATGTTTGTTCACGAATACTTTGACGAAAGTTTCCTGAACTATATCTTCGCTCTCAGTAGAATTGCTCGTGAATCGGTATATAAAATTCATCAGTGGATTTTTAAATTTGCCTACAATAATGTCGAACGCTTCCGGGTTTCCACCTTGGAATAAAGCGATTAGTTCTTCATCCGACAACATTGCGAGCGGTTTATTATTTAATTCGTTCAAATTGCCGCCGATAATTTAACTTTTGAATTATTGAAAAGTTCCCGAAATAATCAGTCTCGTTTTCCGATGATATTATAAATCAACAAAGTCATTGCGAGCTTCTCGTCGATAGAAGATGATTTCAACGATTCGTCAGTCTCCACAAGTTTAACAAACGCTTGCTCGATATTGGCAATCGAGTAATTCCTCGCAGCATTAAGATACTCTTTTACAAAGAACTGATTAATTTTCAAGCGGCTCACGATGTCGAATTCACTTTTTAAATCTGAACCTCTGATTATCCAAAGTTTTTGAAAATACTTGCATAGCATTACGATAGTTCCGAGCGCCGATTCTCCGTTGTTAAGCATGTTCTCAATTATAGTAACCGATTTGGAAATATCTTTTTCGCCGATAGCTTTTTGCAGCGAGAAAACATTAAACGCCTTCGAAACCCCTACAACCGAATTAACATCATCTTCATCTATCATTTTTTTTGAATCTACATAAATCGTGAGCTTTTCCAATTCATTGTGTATCTCGCGCATCGAATTGCCTGTGCATTCGGCAATCAATTGTGCAGCTTCGTCGGTTATTTTCTTCCCAAAATTTTTAATATGGTTTTTGATCCATCCTGCAACTTGATTATCGTACAATGGTTTAAATTCAACCACCATCCCATTACTTTTAATTGATTTTGCAATCGTAGTGCGGTTGTCTAATTTTGAGCCAATTATCAACATTATGGTAGATTCTGAAGGATTTTCGAGATAACGCCCGATTAACGTTTTGTTATTTTCGCTCGTTAAAAGTTTATTGAACTCTTTAACAACCACTACTCTTTTTTCGGAAATCATCGGATAAGCCGAAGCAATGCCAAGTAAATTTTTTACTTCAATATTATTTCCATCCACAATATCCACGTTGAAGCCCTTAACCGATTCGTCAACACTCTCCCGGATAATTTGTTTTATAAATTGATCGATTAGGAAATCCTCATCACCAAAAAAATAATAAAGTGGGAAATATTTTTTTTGACTGATAGAAGTTTCCAGATCCTGTATTGAAGCTGTGTCCGATTTTTCTTTAGCCATTACTTCTACTTTTTAAATAAAAATAAACAGGGATTCCGGCAATTATAATTGCCAGCCCTAAACCTGAATTTCGTAAATCACCGATAAAAATAAAGACGATAAAAAAGAGAGCTACCAGCACATAGAGCGCCGGAACGACAGGATATCCCCAAGTTTTGTAAGGACGGTTTAAACCGGGTAACTTTTTTCGAAGAACGAACAATCCTACAACCGTCAGCACGCCAAAAAGCAGCGATGCAAAAGCGGTATAAGTGAGCAGGTCGCTATATGTTCCCGTTAAAGTAAGCAAGCAAGCCCAGACGCATTGATAAATAAGAGAAACTGCCGGTGTTTTATATTTTGTATTAACTGTTTTTACTTTTTCAAAAAATAATTTGTCCTTCGCCATAGCGTAATAAACACGCGGACCTGCAAGTATCAACCCGTTGTTACAACCGAAAGTAGAAATTAAAATTGCAGCAGTAATAAAAACTAATCCGGCGGGACCGAAAACTATTTGAGCAACTTCGGCAGCAATTCTGTTATCGGCTACGGTTGCCATTTGCTGAGCCGGAACGATATACATATAAGCCATTGTGGTAAGCGTATAGATTACTGCTGTGGCTGTTGTTCCAAAGACAAGCGCACGCGGGAGATTTTTTTCAGGGCTTTTGATTTCTTCGGCTGTAAATGTAACGGAGTTCCACGCATCGTAAGCAAATAACGCCTTCGACATTGCCACGGCGATCGCTGCAAAAAGACTTAATCCGATAGCTTCGGGAATGATTGGAGTTAACACCGGTGTAAAATTAGAAAGCGAACCATTACCGACTATAAAACTTACACCGATCAGCAAAGCAAGTGCGACAACCTTCGAGACTGTGAAAATATTTTGAACTGCTGCCCCTAACTTAACACCAAAAATATTTATAACCGAGAGCAATACAATACTGATGATTGCAATAATTTGTGCCGAATTAATCGTAAAATTTTGGAATGAAAAAATGATATTGCTTTCTGATAACGAAGGGATGAAAACACCTAAATACTTTGCGAAGGCAACCGCAACGGCTGCAATAAATCCGGTTTGAATAACAAGAAATAAAGTCCAACCATAAAGAAATCCCCACAACGGACTGTATGCTTGGCGGAGAAAAACATATTGACCGCCGGTGCGCGGCATCGCTGCGGCAAGTTCGGCATAACTCAAACTCCCAAAAACAGTGAGCAAACCACCTACCACCCAAATCAAAATAATTAAGCCGGGCGTTTGAACATACCCGGCTATCAAAGATGGAGCTATAAAAATTCCCGAACCAATCATCGAACCTACGACTAACATCGTAGCGTCGAATAAATTCAGCCCACGCTTTAATTCCGATTTTTCGGGAGATGACATAAATGAATTACTGAAGTTACGCAGAATCGACTTTTTGTCATGTTGAGCGAAGCGAAACATCTAAAAATAACTCGAAATTGAGGTTTAAGATTCTTCACTTCGTTCAGAATGACTGTTCTGCGTAACTTCAGTGAATTATTATTTTTTCTTTTCGGTCTCTTTTTGTTCTTCGCCTTTAACGAAAACTTTTTTCATCACTACATCTTTCTCTGGTTTATCGGAAGGTTTTATTGTTTTAACTTTACCTATTGCTTTTACAACATCCATACCTTTAACAACTTTTCCAAATACCGTATGCCTGCCGTCAAGGCCTGGCGTAGGAACGAGTGTAATAAAAAATTGACTTCCATTTGTACTCGGACCTGCATTTGCCATTGATAATATACCGGGACCTTCGTGTTTTAACTTCGGGCTGAATTCATCTGCAAATGGTTTGCCCCATATACTCTCGCCGCCACGGCCTGTTCCTGTGGGGTCGCCGCCCTGAATCATAAAATTATCAATTACTCGGTGAAATATTATTCCGTTGTAGTAACCTTTTCGAGCAAGTCCGATAAAATTTTCTACTGTCTTCGGAGTTTCTTTCGCGAACATTTCGATTTCGATAGTACCCATAGTTGTTTCCATTACAACTACAGGATTTGATGCTGGTTTTTGTTCCATAGTCTTTCCCTTCGTAGTTTTTTCTTGTGCAAATCCAATTGATGAAATTAATAATGTGATTAGAACATAAGTTAATGTCTTCTCAACGAGTTGAGTTGTCAACATAATTTTCCTTTCTTAATTTGTTAATAATTTTTATCCTATAAATAAAATACCTAATATTCCAACGATAAAACAATAATACGAGAACCAACTGAATCTTTTCTTTTTTAATAGACCGAGAACAACTCTGATTGAAGCATAACCCGAAATTGCTGCCACAACAGTACCTACAAAATATACTAACAACTCCCCGTTGCTGATTGACGATTGCAGCACTTCGTTAGCTTTTAGAATTGTAGCACCTAAAATTACAGGGAGTGCCATTAAAAAAGAAAATTTTGCAGCATTCTCACGCGAAATACCTGCAAATAAAGCACTGCTGATAGTTATACCCGAACGCGAAATTCCCGGAATGATTGCAACGGCTTGAGCGATTCCTATGATTATCGCCGAAGCGAAACTTACCGAAGAACCTTCTTTAGGATTTGAAAATTTTGTTAAAAATAAAATCAATCCTGTTATCAGCAGCATAACCGAGACAAATTTTGGGTCATTAAATAATAAACCAATTTCTTTTTCAAACTTGATTCCGACTATAGCCGCCGGTATTGAACCGATAATAATGAAGATTGCTATTTTAAAATGTTCATTAGTTTTAAAAAGTAATTTCAATTTTGCAGGATTTTTACATAACTCGCAAATGGAAAAAAATATCAATTTGATATCTTTCCAAAACATAAAAACAACACTTAAAAAAGTGCCGAAATGAACAAAAACCTCGAACGCAATATTGCTTCGATGAGCGATATGTAAAAGTTCCTGACCCAACACAAGATGACCCGAACTGCTAATAGGAAGGAATTCAGTAAGTCCTTGAATTATTCCTAACAAAACTGCATCTAATAAACTCAATTATTCTCCATTTTTTTTAATTCCTGTTTGACTTATCTGTTGGAATTTTGTTCAAGTTTTTCCTTCATTATCTCAGAAACTTTTAACCGGTCCTTCAAAAAATAAACTATCCCCAATAAAGTAATACCGATAAATCCGACAGCGTGTGTAACAGTTGCGTAACTCGCTGCAACAGTATATTCTATTCCATATAGTTTCGTTAGAGTCTGGATAGTAAAATAATGGTAAGGACCGATTGCTCCTGGTGTCGGGATAAGAATGCCAATACTTGAAATCGCCTGCACAACCAAAGCTGCTGCTAAATCGAGATTATTGTTTTCGACTAATCCAAACGCATTAAAAGCAACATACATCATCATGATATAAAGTCCCCACACAAGAATACTTGTAACAAAAATTACAAAATAATTTTTCCGTTCTTTAAAGAATAAAAATCCATCCAAGAACGAATGAACAATATGATCGACTAATTTGGCTTTCTTTTCGGAGAGGCGGCGAGTTAGAATTTGTAAAATACGCATCACGATATCGCGCCGAATCATCAGAAAAATGAAAACTCCGAGAAAAATAAAACTAACCGAAGTGAGCCACATACCAGTTTCTTCAAGCCACGGAAAAATTTCGGTTAAAGGACCTGAGTAAACAGCAGGTATCAAAGCAATTAAGAACATAAAAGAAATGATATCAAAAATTCTTTCTACCACAACAGTGGCAAAAGCTGCACTACGCGATATATTTTCTGATTTACTGATTGCGTAGGGTCGCACAAGTTCGCCGGCACGCGGAAGAATGTTGTTCATCATATAACCGATTATCAGCGCCGAAAACAGATTTTGGAACTTCAAATCTTTTTTAACAGGAGCGAGCAGGTAGCGCCAGCGCCAAGCACGAATCGCATGACTTAATAAAAGAATTGGAAACATCGCAAGTGCCCACCAGTAATTTGCACCTAATAGAATTTCGTAAAGTTTTCCAAAATCGGTTCCACGAAAAGCAAAATAAAGAAAGCCGAAAGTTAAAATTACACTCAGAAAATATTTTAAAAATGATTTAATTTTGGAATTCATTTGGCTTGATTAGCGGAGGTCGATTGTTTCAACATTTTTTGGGATATCGAATTTAAACTCGGTATCCGATATATTTGTGTTTATTTTGATGGTGTTCACTATGTATTTCGTAAAGTTATCGCTTACATCTGTAATTTCAATCTGCCGCATTAAGTATGTATCTAAATCGATCCACACTTTCATAGTTTTGGTTAACGACTTTTCGTCCTTCGGTGTGAGTTTTATAATTGCATTTTTCTTACCGAATAAAATTTCTTCACCGAGAAGAATTGTATTATAATTTTTCGGAACATTAACGAGTACACGGTCGGGAGAAAACGATTTCGGGTCTTCTTTGTAATTGTTAATCATCACTTGATTGTTAATATGGTAATACGACCAAACAGTTTTTCCATCTGTAACAATCGTTTGCTGTTCAAGCTCTATCCTGTAATTATTCCCTTTCTTCATTTTCAAAGTACCTTCGAAGTTCTGCTCCATTTTTGAAACTCCAAAGATAACGTTTTGTGTAAAGGTCGCTGTTAGGTCTTTAATTGATTCATATTTTTTTTCTACCTTCTTCAAAATTTTACTTGCGTCTTGAGCGTCCATTGATAGATGCAAGAATAAAACTGCTAAAAAGATCAGATATAGTTTTCTCTTCATTCTGTGTTCCTCAGGATTTCTCTCAAAGTTTCTTCAGTTTCGACTAACACTTGACGGGCTTTACTTCCGTCGTACGGACCGACGATACCGGCAGCTTCTAATTCGTCAACAATGCGGGCGGCGCGTGAGTATCCAACTTTTTGCCGCCGTTGAATCAAAGAAACAGAGGCTTGTTGATGCCGAACTACTAAATAAGCGGCTTCATTAAAAAGCTCATCCCTCTCATCAGCCCTGCCACTGTATCCGTTTTTTCGCTTCTCTAAAACAGAGGGAAGCTTAAACAAGCGTGTATATCCTTTTTGCTTTGCTATATGATTCATTATTGCTTCAACTTCATCGGTTGATACATAAACGTTTTGAATTCGCATAGGTTTCGGACTTCCTGACGGAAGATAGAGCATATCGCCGCTGCCTAATAGCGCTTCGGCTCCGTTCATATCAAGTATTGTCCGCGAATCCGTTTTCGATGCAACCTGATATGCAATTCTTGCGGGGAAGTTCGCTTTTATTACACCCGTGATAACATCAACTGATGGGCGTTGAGTTGCAACAACTAAGTGGATACCGACTGCACGTGCCATCTGAGCAAGACGAGTTATCGGTTCTTCAATTTCTTTTGCTGCAGTAATCATCAAATCGGCTAACTCGTCGATGATAACTATTATATAAGGCATTTTTAAATGTTTAAATTCGGGAGTTGATTTTATTTTCCCTGTTTTAACCTTATCATTATATTCAGCGATGTTACGGGCGCCGGCATTTGCAAACCGGTTGTAACGTTTTTCCATTTCAACTTCAACACTTTTTAAAATTGAAACTGAATTTTCAGGCGTTGTTATAATCTCGTCTCTGAAATCGGATGAAGTTGCAAGATAGTGATTCACTAATCTCTTGTAAAGTGTTAACTCAATTTTTTTAGGATCAATAATTACGAACTTTACTTCCGATGGGTGTAATTTGTAGAGCAAGCTGATGATGATAGAATTAATTCCGATACTTTTACCCGAACCGGTCGCCCCGGCAATTAAGAGGTGAGGCATTTTAGCAAGGTCATCGACAAAAACTTCTCCGGAAATTGTTTTCCCCATCGCAAGCGGCAATGCAGCTTTTGCCTCGCGGTATTTTGTTGAGTTGAGGACGCTCCGGATATTCACGATAGATGGATTATGATTCGGAATTTCTACACCAATGGTACCTTTACCCGGAATCGGAGCGATAATTCGAATACCCTTTGCTGCTAATGCAAGGGCTAAATCGTTCTCAAGACTCACGATGCGGCTGATTTTCACTCCGGATGCCGGCACTAATTCGTAAAGCGTGATGACGGGACCGGGTGTAACGCTCACACTTTCAAGTTCAATTCCGAAGTTGGCAAGTTTTGATTTCAGCAATTCAGCATTAGCACGAAGTTCTTCGTCGTTCACAACATCGGCTTGGCGTGGCGAATCCAATAACTCGACCGACGGGAAAACATAATCTATTTCTTCTTCTTCTTGGAATTCCGGAGCCATTGTTTCCGATTTCTCTTCCTCTTCCGGTTCTTCAATTTTATTCGTCAAAGCAGGAGTTTTAATTTCTTCTTCTTCTGCTTCATCTTCAGGAGCGTTGAAAATTATTTGCTTCGGCGGTTTCGGTTTTACCGGTTTTTCGTCTTTTTGAGTTGTATCTTCATCGAATTTTTTAATTGTAAATTCTGTTTCGGCATCAGCAGCATCTTCATCTTCAACGTCAAGGTCAACAACTCTCTGTCCGTTCTTTTTTGAAACGAACCAACCCGCTACCCGATCGAAACCCTGTTTAATTCTGTTCAGAGTTTTGTAAATATCTAAATCGACTGCGAGGACTAAAATTATTAACAGAGAAGTAAGAACAATGAGAGCTGCACCCGCTTTTCCGATTAATTTTGTCAGGACATCGCCCATGAACGCACCTACAAGTCCGCTCCATTCCTTCTCAACAGTACCAAAAATCTGACCGGTAACCCCCATCGTAGCTGAAAATAAAATTGCAATCACGATTGCATAATTCGTAAGCTTTAATGCATTCGTCGGATCATTTTTTCTTAAAATAATCCAACCCCACATCATCAATAGTACCGGCAGAATAATTACAGCATAACCGATTGTACCGTTAATTAATAAGTTAGCAATCAAAGCCCCAACGAGCGACAGAGCGTTAGTAACGTGTGAAGCTTTTTCTTTTAAGATGTCGTCGAAGGGAAGTTTAAAAAGATCAAGCAGAGAAATATCAGTAAATTGTTCGTCGCTCCTCGAGTATGTTAAGATACCGATTACTAATAGAGTCGAAAACAACATCATCAGAACGGAAAGTATCTGAGATTTGCGATCAACTTTCTGTCGCTTTCCGTTCTTCCTGTCCCCGTTTTTTTTACTTCTCGTTTCAGCCATACGAATTGCTATTTTTTCTGCGAAGATTTTTGTTTAGGTTTAACTTCTGTTTCAGTTTTCTTAGTGTCATCGCGTTTCAGGGTCAATACGTTGTTGGCAAAAATTGGGACTTCCGGAATACAATCAATACCAGAACAGAGCTTGATGTCCTCACGGAAACCTAACTCGGTAAGATATTTGCCATGGTCCGACTGACGAATCATTTTTAAAATTGACCTGTTGTAAGTTTTGTAAAGCGACATAGCGGCAAGACCCGAATCGCCAATTACAAAATTTTGACCTAGTATTTGTTCAGTTTTCGAGAGGATCATTCCGGCACATACTACATCTTCGATACAGAAATTGTTCTGATTACCCGCACAGAGTATAAAAAAATCTTCCCCTAATGATGCCAGAAATTCGGCGACCTTCGAAATATTCACAAATCCCGCAACCACGAGATTTTTTGCATAACGTCCCTTTGTAATGGCAAGGGAACCGTTCGTTGTGCAAAAAATTATCGACTTACCTTTTACAGTTTCTTCGGTATATTCAGCCGGTGAATTTCCGAGATTAAAACCCTCGATCATTTTAGCGTGACGTTCGCCGCCGCGTAGTGTAACATCGCCGAATAAGCTCCCGGAAATCTTTACGGCGCTTTCTATCGAAGGAACGGGAATAATTTCGCGCGCACCGTTACTTAGTGCTGTGATTATAGTTGTACTTGCACGAAGTACATCAACTACTGCTACATTTTTTTCCCGCAAAAATAAATCGTCAACTTGTGCCGGAGTAAAAAATATTTCTGCTGTTATTTTTGTCTTTGGAATATCCATAATTTATTTATTTACGAAGGGTAATTTTACAATTTTAGCTTTTGCTTCTTGGTTACGTATTTTAATACTAATTTGAGTACCGGGCTCTGATTTGTTTGCATCTACAAAACCCAAACCTATGCCGGCATCCAACGTTGGCGAAAACGTACCACTCGTTACAATACCAACAGGGTTTCCATTAATAAAAATTTCGTATCCTTTCCGAGGAAAAGCTTTTTTATCTTCTACTTCAAAACCTACTAATCGTCGTTTTAAACCTTCTGATTTTAATTTCAACATAACATCCCGTCCATTAAAATTGCCTTTATCGAGTTTGGTTATCCAACCGAGTCCCGATTCGAGCGGATTAGTTGTTTGATCGATATCGTTGCCGTAAAGGCAAAAGCCCATTTCGAGGCGAAGAGTATCGCGCGCGGCTAAGCCGATTGGCTCTATGTTAAATTCTTTACCCGCCTCGAATATTGCGTTCCACACTTTTTCAGATATAGCAATATCTGAAGTGAAATACAATTCAAATCCTAGTTCACCTGTATAACCTGTCCGCGAAATAATCATTTCAACATCTGCCAATTTCCCGGTAGCAAAAGTATAATATTTCATATCCGAAAGATTTACACCTGTAAGTTTTTGGAGTGTCAATAAAGAGTTCGGTCCTTGCACAGCAATCAGCGCAATCTCATCGCTTTTATCGACAAGTTTAACATCGCCGAATAAATTTTCTTTCAACCAATCGAAATCCTTATCTTTGTTCGAAGCGTTCACCACCAACATATAATGTGTTCCAAAATTATATACCAACATATCATCAACAATACCGCTATCGTTGAAGCACATCGCTGAATACTGCACTTTGCCCGGTGTTAATTTTGAGGCATCGTTTGTTGTTACTATTTGTATAAAAGCGAGTGCGTCGCTTCCGTAAATTTCAATTTCACCCATGTGAGAAACATCGAATACACCTACCGACTTGCGAACAGCTAAAGTTTCGTCGATGATACTCCGATATTGAACAGGCATATCGAATCCGGCAAACGGTACAAGCTTGGCGTTTAATTCTTTATAAATTTTATAGAAGGATGTTCGTTTCATATTTATTTTTGCAATTTCTTCCAATCGCTTAAAAATCTTTCGATACCGATATCTGTTAAGGGGTGCTTTATTAATTGCATCAGAACTGAATGAGGTATTGTTGCGGCGTCGGCACCCATCATCGCAGATTCTACAACATGGAGCGGATGACGTATGCTAGCAACCAACACTTGAGTATCATATCCATAATTCTGATAAATTGTAATTATCTGGCTGATTAATTCCATACCGGATGTACTGATATCGTCGAGCCTTCCCACGAACGGACTAACGAAGTAGGCGCCCGCTTTAGCAGCAAGCAATGCTTGGTTCGGCGAAAAACAGAGCGTTACATTCGTCCGGATTCCCTCCGACTTCAGACTTCTTGTAGCTTGCAGCCCATCTTTGGTTAGTGGAACTTTGATTACAATGTTCTCGTGAATTTTAGCAAGCTCATGCGCCTCTTGCATCATCCCTTTGTATTCGAGGGAAATTACTTCGGCGCTGATAGGTCCGTTTACTACCGAACAAATTTCTTTTATTAGTTCTTTAAAATCTTTTCCTTCCTTCGCAATCAAACTGGGATTTGTTGTAACGCCGTCAATCAGCCCCATCGAGTTGGCATCTTTTATTTCATTAATGTTTGCAGTGTCGATAAAAATTTTCATTACATACCTTTAAACGTTATAATTTTCAGTGATGTCTTTTTTTTGTTTTAAAGAATAAAATCTAAACTCATCAACTGCTAATGTAGAATCTTCGGCGAGTTTGATTAGAATACGGAATCGCAGCATCATTTTTGTTAACTTGCTGATGGTTCCCTCTCGTAAAAACTGAGCTAAACTTGGATGGACCGAAAGTTTTAAACGATATTCACGTTTGTCGTGTCTTAAACGTCGCAACCACCGCTCGATGTGGTTCACGATGCTTGGCTTAGATAGTATTTGACCGCCACCGCCGCAGACCGGACAGGGTTCGGAAAAGCTCTGTAAAATACTCTGCCTGATTCGTTGCCGTGTAATCTGTGCAATGCCAAATTCAGTCAAAGGCAGTACTGTTACTTTCGCACGGTCTCTTCTGAATTCTTTCTTCAGTTCATCGTAAACCTTTTTCCTGTTTCGCTCATCATCCATATCGATGAAATCTATCACGATAATCCCGCCAATATCGCGCAGGCGCAATTGCCGTGTAACCTCACGAGCAGCTTCGAGATTCGTTTTCAACGAATTCATTTCCTGTTCCTTCTTAGCTGCGTACCTTCCGCTGTTCACATCAATAACAACCATAGCTTCGGTCTGCTCGATTATAACATAGCCGCCACTCTTCAGCCAGACCTTCCTGCTTAAACAGGTTGCAATTTCTTTTTCGACACCGAAAGCATCGAAGATTGGTTCCCGTTCTTTATAGAATTCTATTTTTTCCAACATATGCGGTGCAACCCATTTCACATATAACCGGATTTCTTTATGCAGTTTTTTTGAATCTACTACAACACGCTCAACATCTTCGCTGAACAAGTCGCGAAATACACTTGATGTAGTGGATATATCTTTAAACACGAGTGATGGTGGTTTTTCAGTTTTAACTGATTGTTCGATCTCTTTCCATTTTTTTAGTAATTCGGTAAGGTCCTCTTTAATCAACTCTTCGTCAATATTATCCGCCACGGTTCTGATTATAGCTCCAAAACTTTCGGGCAGCATCGAACGGACGATACGACGCAAACGGCGTTTTTCACGAAAGCTATTCAGCCGCTTCGAAACTCCTATGCGGTTATTAAACGGAAGCAGAACTAAAAATCGCCCGGCAAGAGATACCTCTGAAGTTACACGAACACCTTTTTTACCTAATGGCTCTTTAGTAACTTGAACTATAATTTCTTGTCCTTTCGTAATTTGAGGAACTGTAACTCTGGCTGGCCGGGTATCCTTCTTTGGTTGGTCTGGATACTTTCGCTGGGAGGCTGCGGGAGTTCCAGGGCTTTCATCGTCATCATCCCCGATATCTTCATCGTTCTCTAAATCGGAATCTTCGTCGCCAATCATAGCGGAATACTCATCAAGAGTGCTGACAATATCTGAGAAGTGTAAGAAGGCGTCCTGCCTCATCCCAATATCTATGAATGCAGCTTTGATACCGGGCATAACTCTGGCGACTTTCCCTAAATAAATATCGCCAACCATTCTCTCTTTTTCTGATGTTTCGACGTAAAGTTCGGCTAAACGCCCATCTTCTGTAATTGCAATCCTAATTTCATTTGAGGTTGCATTGATAAATATCTCTTTTTTCATTTATTTCTTCTCGTTCCTTTGATTTATATATGCAGCGCAGCCACCGGGTCTGAGCCGGGGCAAGGGCAAGAAACGAATTTGATAAATCCATCCGGAGTACCCGAATTGGATCATAAACTTTTATTGCTAACACCATCATCGTTATCAAGTATCCTGCTGCCATTAATATTAAGTATAATATGCTTTGTTTTCTACCTTACTTTACGGGTAGTTTGATTTTATTGCCACTTAAATTACAAAATTTATATGTAGATTGCAAAAGAACCGGCAATCAAATTTGTAATTTTAGCTTTTTCTGATTACTTTCATAACAATAAAAGAGAATTAAAATGAAAATCGGCATAACTTGTTATCCAACATACGGTGGCAGTGGAGTGGTTGCTACTGAACTCGGGAAAGCTCTGGCAATCAAAGGTCATCAAGTCCATTTTATAAGTTACGCAATGCCAATGCGGCTGGATGGTTTTTTAAATAATATATTTTACCACGAAGTAGAAATGACGAGCTATCCCCTTTTTGAATTCCCCCTTTATACACCGGCACTCGCCAGCAAAATGGTGGAGGTTGCAAAATTCGAAAAGTTAGATATCCTGCACGTCCACTACGCAATCCCTCACACAATTAGCGCCTTTTTAGCAAAACAAATTATCGGTCAAAAACTGAAGATAATTACTACTTTACACGGAACCGATATCACTTTAGTCGGTTTGGAACCGAGTTTCTTACACATAATGAAATTCGTGATTGAACAGAGCGACGGGGTTACTGCTGTTTCGCGGTTTTTAAAAGATAAAACTATCACAAATTTTCAAATCGAAAAAGATATCCGCGTAATTTACAATTTCATAGACCCTGAGAAGTATTATCGTGCTTCTAATGACGCTCTGAAACAATCAATCGCTCCGAACGGTGAAAAAATTATTACTCACA
Organism: Bacteroidota bacterium; assembly: GCA_030682385.1. GTDB lineage: Bacteria > Bacteroidota > Ignavibacteria > UBA10030 > BY39 > JASEGV01. The sequence continues at coordinate 4,924 of JAUXOG010000135.1, read as the reverse complement.
CTTCTAATTTCAGAACTGTGAAGCGTGTCCCAGATGTGATAAAAATATTTTTTGAAATATCGAAACAAATAAAATCGAAGTTGATTTTAGTGGGCGATGGACCTGAACGTTCGGCTTGCGAAGCTTTATGCAGGGAAATGGGGATATGCGAGAATGTAAAGTTTTTAGGGAAACAGAGCGAGGTTGTTCCTATTTTATCAATTTCAGATTTATTTTTAATACCAAGCCAATCGGAAAGTTTCGGGCTGGCAGCTCTCGAAGCTATGGCATGCGGGGTTCCTGTAATATCTTCGAGCGTCGGGGGATTACCTGAATTGCAGTTACACGGCGAAACAGGATTCATCGCCGAAATCGGGGACATACAGCGCATGGCTAAATACGGTATTGATCTCTTGACGAATGAACCAAAACATAAATTATTTGCAAATGCTGCACGCGATAGGGCAGTAACTCTTTTTAACGAAAATAAAATAGTCAATGAGTACGAGGATTATTACACAGAAATTTTATCTAAATAAAATCTACTTGGCTTGTTGCTGAATTGTGTCAAAGGAGTTTTAAAAAAAACAAAAAAGTTTCTTTCAATCCATTATTCCATCATTCCGATTTTTACCGCATCAAAATAAGTTTCTTGGTTTCACTAAACGAACCAGCTTGTCCCGAAGGGATGGCCTTCGCCACAAGACGGTAGAAATATACGCCACTCGGCAAACCTTCTGCACTCCATTGCCGTGCGTACCTTCCGGCAGCCAGCTGTTCGGAGACAAGAACAGCCACTTCTCTTCCCAAAGCATCAAAGACTTTCAGCGATACAAACGAGTTAGACGGAAGACTAAACGAAATCGTCGTCGCCGGGTTAAATGGATTCGGATAGTTTTGGCTAAGAATGAAGTGCTTGGCGCTGTTAGGCGTTCGTGGGCGCCCCCAAAAGAGCCTTGGTAAAAGTCTCTGCCTGTTCAATCATTGTTCAACTGTTGGCGTAAACTTCAGTTGATACTTGAAAACAGCTGTATGTCCTTGGATCTGTTCGAGAGCAACAGGGTTTCGCAATCCGGCCTTCCAAGAGCGAAGTCCCACAGTCCCGATCACAAAATACGGATTGCCAGCTCGGCCTGCATGCTTCTGTGAGTATATGCTGGCAAGCTGAGATTCCAGTTGATCTTGATGAACAATAATAAGCTCGCAGACAGGACAGTAGCGGGATGTCTTGCCAAGGACCACCAGCCCCAAGGCATCGACGTGGATCAGCAATGCGAACTTCCGATAGTTGGTTTCTCGTCGACATTTCGGACAACGGCTGAAGCGAACGTCGGGATAGCGATTGAGAAAGAACGAATACCTCGCTGGCAAAGCCCCAATACGACTCTTCGACATTAGTTGTGAGTTCCTCATCAGGCACCGATTGGTTCTAAGGAAAAGAGAGACTCAGCACTCATAGATAGACAAATCATTGTTCCATCCTCAATATGGGGCGGCCATGACGCATAACGTGTGCAGTAGCAACCCAGTGCTTTTGCGAACTCTTATTATCAAATTTCTCGTGAGCGAAGCAATGGTTCATTTTACATTTTTGTTGCTGTTATATGCCGTTGTGCCGAATGTTAATGTTTCAACGCCTTGATCAAGGGTTCGAGTGGTTCGATGATAGCCTTCATGAACTTTTCAAGCTGTTTCATCGCATCACCAGATGATTGACTTTGTTTATGTTCGGTGTCGAATACTTTATCTGTCGGTGAAGTGAAAACCTTGGTTATGGCATCTATGACAAACACTGTAAATTTCTCTCGCTCTCCGGGCTGTTGTACGTTAACCAATTCTTCAACAAGCTCTTTGTATGGCACGAGTGAGATTGAGATGTTGGACTTGAAAGCGTATTCTTCTTCGAGTTTCCTCTCCCTACCGTATTGAATCGTACAAAAGAAGATAGCATAAATCAGAGGCAAGGTCATTGAGAGTTTTCCGAAGAAAGCAACGTCAAAGTTAGCTGTTGTCGTAATTACAAGAATTGAAACGCCCCATGATGCAGCAACCAGTCCTACAAGAGCCCATATCCAAAATTTCTTAGAGCCAGCAAGCTCATGTTGCCTCGTTTGAAAGGAATGGAATAGAGAGAAGCCAGTTGCCTTTTGGATCTTATCTTTGATCTGATCTTCAAGTTGCCCTAATCTGACAATGAGTTCGTCAGTCGCATCTTTATTGGTTTTGACTGCGCTTTGTGCATCGTCTGTCGTGCTTGTAATTTTTGTTCGGTATTGGTCTATTTGGGAATAGAACTCTTTTATTTTTGGTTCAAGCGACAAAACATCTGCGTTACTTGCTTTTGTGCTTGAAAGCAATTGAGTTGTAGTTGTCTCGTTCTGTTGTATGGTTGCAAGCAGAGCAGCAGCGTTCTGAATTGCCTGGGTTGTGTTTGTTAGGTTCTCTTCTACCTTCTTAGTGTTTGTTTCAGATTGACTGACAAGACCTTTTAGACTTTCAACGGAGCTATTCGCGTCTGAGACAAGTTGCTCTAGGGATTTCTTTTGCTTAAGAGCAATTTCCAGTTCACGCCTCAGATTTGCAATTTCTACTTCTTGCTGCTTGATCTGATTCATCTTGTTCAAATATCCGAGTAGCTCCTTTGACAGGTTTTGAAGACCGTATTGCCATATGGCAGTGTTCAATTGCTCAATATAATTTGTTAAATTCTCGACCTCATCAGTGCCATTGATTAGATTGGTCAATGACTTTGAGATGGACTCAAGGTAGGAAAGCAGCACCTTCTGAACGGTTATCGGCAGTTGGACTAGTTTTTTCTTCTCTATTGCGTCTGATAGAATATGTTTGGCAGAGTTCAGGTTGATGAAAGATTCATCAAGAGAAACAACACCTCGCTTTATATCGAAGCCTTTTTCGGTGCATTGGTTCAGCGCTGCTTTTTGGGATTCATCCGAAAAGGTTGTAAGGATTTCCCACATTCTTTCAATCATATATTTACCTTTCGGTTTTTGTTATTTGAGGCACAATGGCGTATAACGTCCTGCAAAAATACGCAATACTTTTGTGAACTCCAAATAGATTTATTTATCGTGAACAAAACGTTGAGCGAGAGTTTTTGTCATCATGATAATTCCAGCGTCGTTATTTTACGTGTTATGTGCCGTGCCGATGCTATTGTTGAACTCTTTCAAATACTAACCTTTTCGATCTGTCCTGTGACCAAAGGTAGAGTGTGGTACCCCGTATTTCGTAGCTGGCTGATTGCTTCAGCTCAACTAGATATCGCCAGTATGATTCTCTGCAGTAAGCTCTGGTGCTGAAGATATCACCAATCGATATGCTGGTTGGTGGTCGAATGGCATATTCACTACCATATGAATTAATGCACAGAGAGTCGGTTTCACCGTGCAATCCTTCTCCGAACGTCAGGAAGTACTGGTGATTCGGCGGCAGAAGTTCAACTGTGTCGCCTATAACTTCAAATGCTCTGAATACCCACTGACTGTTGTATAGGTCGATTTCAGTTGGTAGAGTCGACGAAGTATTCTCTATGCTGCATGATACAAGCACCAGACAGCAACACAGTACCATAAGAGAAAACGTGTTCGGTTTCATGACGGACTCCTTTCCTTTGTTTCGGCATGGCACATAACGTGGGGCGGATGAGCGAAGTGTCCCCCGCAGGGGGACATTTATGCTTCAGGCGTTCACCCCGAAAGCTTTCGGGGTAGCTGAAGTGCCGCTTCGTGTTTCTAATATATTTTATAGTAATCATAACTTTTTATTTACAGGCTGAAGCCCCGCTGTTAGCGGGGCTCATCCGCCCCACGATAGCCAAAATGTTCCCCGATTTATCGGGGAAAGCGAAGCGGCATTTTGGCTATCGTTCTGCAAAATAACGCAATACTTTTGTGAGCATAGTAATCTCATTCAAGCTCACAAAAATATTGAGTGAGGCTTTTCATCCCCTGCCATTTCCAACGTCGTTGTTTTGTTTGTTATATGCCGGCGCGTTTGATAGTAAGGCCATACTTCGTGCGGAATTGTTTTGCTGCAATTTGTGTGGAATAGCGCCAACTCGAAATTAGTTTTGAGATTAGGCGGTTGTTCAGGAGATCCTGCACTTGAAACGTATCCCACATGTAGTAGCCATGCTTGATGCCCAATGCGAGATCGAGCAAAAGATCATTGAACATCGTAATTTGCATTCTTGCCATAGCAGGCGTAACGTTGGCCGGTGAACTTATTCTTCCTTTGATATTAACTTTTCCATTTACTCTAGGCAGGCCGACATAGAGAGCTCTCTGTTTCAGATGTTCTGTCGGTGTGGGTGTGCTGGACAAGAAACGGCCTCTCACGAATTGGTCAAAATCAAATTGGAATATCCGTTGTTTAAGGACATGAGAGTAGATGTCGGTAATCAAGCGTTTCTTCCATTCATTATCATAAAGATACCAGTTCAACGACCAATGATTTAACATTGAAACCTTGCCGAACTCCTCTGAGGCCAACACTGATATGACAAAAGCACTTGGATACGATTTGCGTTTGTAAAGATGAATAGAATCTTGATGGAGCCTCAAGGCGTTCTTAAAAGCCAAAAGTTCTAACCGATTTAGTTTGTCAGTATTCATTCAATTTTACAGGCAACTCGAGCGCGCTGGCGTATAACGTGGGGCGGATGAGCGAAGTGTCCCCCGCAGGGGGACATTTATGCTTCAGCCCTGTCTGCGTGCCTGCCTGAGCGAGAGCGCTCGCAGTCAGGCAACGCACAGGCAGGCGTTCACCCCGAAAGCTTTCGGGGTAGCTGAAGTGCCGCTTCGTATTTCTAATATATTTTATAGTAATCATAACTTTTTATTTACAGGCTGAAGCCCCGCTGTTAGCGGGGCTCATCCGCCCCACGATAGCCAAAATGTTCCCCGATTTATCGGGGAAAGCGAAG
>JAUXOG010000123.1 GCA_030682385.1 Bacteroidota bacterium | reverse complement strand
TATTTCACTCTGTATCCCGTGACCTGTATCGTTAATTTGAATGGAGACATTATCGGCATCGGTATCGAACATTTTAATTGTTAAAGTTCCGCCACTTGGCATCGCTTCAATCGAATTAATCATCAAAGCAATTGTTGCCTGTTGGATTTGTGCAGCACTGCAAAAGATGATTGGGTTTGTTAATTTAAAATCGCGTACTAATTTGATATCGTGCATCTGCATGTGGTGAGCAATCAACATGATACTTCGCTCGGTTATCTGTTCGAGGTTTGCCTCTTTAAATTCTTCAACTTGCTGTCTCGAAAACAAAAGAAGGTTTTTAACAATGTTACCGCACCGCAGCGATTCTTCAGCAACAAAATTTAAATCTTTCATTATTTTTTCATAATCATCTTTTTTCAAATTATCTTTATTCAATCTTTTCACCTGAAGTTTTGTAAGAGTTATAATACCTTCAAGCGGATTGTTAAGTTCGTGAGCTACTGTTGCAGAAAGCTGTCCAAGCGATGCCATTTTTTCGATTTGAATCAGATGGGCATGAGCACGTTTTAATTCGTCTGTTTTTTCATCGACTTTATTTTCGAGGCTTATCGACCAGTCTTTAATTTCGTCGTAAGCTCTTTTTAATTTATCAGTCATATCGTTAAACGCATCGGCGAGTTCACCGATTTCCGTTTTTGAGGTGATGGGAATTTTATAATTCAGATTTTTTTCTGAAATTGCTTTTGCTCCATCTATCAATTGATGAACAGGTTTGTGAACTAATTGCCTGATGAATACTGCTGATACAATGTTTATCAACAAGATGATAATAATTGAAAATGCAAATACCTGATCCTGTGCCTCTTGTATGTTTTGATCGAGTTGGTCGAGCGACATTTTAATATCAAGCACACCTAATACTTTAATATCCGTAGGATGGGCATGACAGTCGGCAGTTGAACAATCTATTTCGTTTTTTATGGGATTGATTAAACCTAACGAGCGGTGGCCGTCGGGACGTGTAACTATACGGGCGCGACTTTTTTCAGGAACTGACTCAATCGGTTTTTCGGCAGCGTGGCAAACGTAACATGCTTCGGCAGTCATATCAACACTCGTCCCGATTTCCTCCTTGTTACTCGAAAACATTATCTCCCCTTTTTTATTAAAAATCCGGATTACTTCGATCCCCGGTTCAATACCAAGACGGTTAATAATTTGATGCGTATCTTCGCGGCGGTTTAATAGCATTCCGTATCTGGTCGAACCTTTGATAAAATCGCTGAGTCGGCTTGAATTTATCTTCATACCGGTGAGCATGTGTTCTTCTTGGGATTGGAGAGTAAAGTAAATATAAGCCCCTAATAAAATGCCCATCACGAAAAGCAATGTTAAGAACAGCCGAAATGAGATAGTGTTAAATAAAGTTTTCATAGTAACCACATTTTTTATAAAATACAAAAAAAAATCCACAGTAATTTGTGGAATTTTTCAACAATTTACAAATCAATAATAGTTTATTTAAGAAAGCAGAGGTTTTTAAGGAACTTCCAATATTCAACATATGGTAGGATTTCGGATAAAGACGTGCTGAATATGCCACCATCAAATTGAGTCGAAGATATTGGAGGTCTGTGCTTCTCGATTATCTCGCAGAAAGTATCTTTAGTTCTCGTTAATTCTTTTTGGAACCAAACTTTGGCTTCTTCGCCTGTGTAGAAATCTTGTAACCTCGAATCGTTTTTGAGTTTAATTTTTGTTAACCACGATTTTTGCAAATCGGTTGTTCGAATATGGTCGGGGGAATTTAGTAATGAAGAATTATTTTGAAGAACTGTTCCATTGATAGGTGAATATAAAGTAAGTGTTTTATCCTTTTGTATGAACCAGCAAAAGCTTTTCTTTTGCCTTACTAACTCTCCGACCGGCATCAATACAATGCAAGTAATATATGTGAGAATTTTTGCTAACAAATTATCGATACCGATTAATACAACGTCATCTTCATCTTTGCAGAAACAAATATGATTTTTTGAATAATAATATGTTGGATTGATTTCCGAATCTACCAATTTATCAATCAGCATTTTTGCGTGGTCGGAGTAATTCACCGTTTTTTCATTGTTCGGTGTTCTATAGTTTCCGTTTACAATTTCGCTCGAGATTTTAGAACGAATTATTCTATCGTACGCACAATGTTCGCATTCGAATTCTAAATTACAAAGCTTATAGGAAACTACACCCGCAGCCATCCAGACACATTTTGCATCATTTGATGAAACAAATTCTGAGTTGATATTTATTTTATCATTATTCATTAAACATTTAATCTACTAACGCTGTGTTAAAATTAATTTCCGTAGCAACAACATCATTAACTGTGTGTTCCTCCTTAACAGGTTCTTCGAAAATATTTAAATATTTTACTGCATAGCTAAATGCTACAAATCCTAAAGCAACAATTCCCATTGTAACGAATACTTCCATCCAGGAAGGCAGGTATGATACACCGCTTCCAGCTTCCATACCTGTGATACTTACATTCATCCTATTCAGAACAAAACCCAAAACTGCCGTGAAGGATGCGTAAAATAATCCCACCCTCGTTGTACGAATATTTTTTATTGATAGCAATACTAATGGAATTATCAATCCTAAAATAATTTCTAAGTAAAATAAATAAGTCTCCGTTCTCGGGATAAGAAGTAAATTCAGCACACCACGATCCGTAAAATCGATAGCACGGACTACAAGTTGCACCAATATTAACATCACCATAATTTGGCCTAATCTTAGCAACAAGGGAAATTCCAATTCCTTTTTGAATGCCCGTGCACTCAAGTACGATTCAATAATAATCATAGCACAACCAATGGTTAAAGCTGATAGGAAGAAAAAAACAGGAATCAAAGAGGAATACCATAATCCGTACAATTTATTGGGAACGATTAGGTATAGAGAACCAAGCGAAGATTGATGTAATGTAGATAAAAGAACACCGGCAATAACCAGAGGTATCGTTATAGCTTTAACAATTTTTAGAGGAGTCTTCCATTTAAATCGTTCTAAAAGAGCCGGGCTGAATTCTAATGCTAAAACAGTTGAATAAAGCATTACACACCAGGCAACTTCAAACATAACTGATCTTGGATTCCACATAATCATTGCGTGCCAAATTC
>JAUXOG010000120.1 GCA_030682385.1 Bacteroidota bacterium | reverse complement strand
TCCGTGTCTATCACGGGAAAAGCTATAAATGGATTCATTCATTGATTCCTCTATTAGAAGATTGCATCGCAATCGATCCAACATTTGAATTCATTAGAACGCCATGCGACGATATTACTGGAATCGATCAATTCAGGTATCCATTTGATTTTGCAAACAAGAATGATGCAAAGCTTGCTCGAAATAGCGCAAAGATTGTTCGAAAGTTTATCCGTGAAAAACTTGGACTTGCAAAACTACAAGCGGTAAATCGGAGATAATTAGGACATTAAAAAATAGAGGAATGAACAATATGATTGACGACTTGGTAACACTGATCGAAAAGATAAAATCCAATTCATATGTCTCTTCGTATAATGAAGATCAGACGAAAAATGGAATAATCCTGCCAATTCTACGTCGGCTTGGTTGGGACACCGAGAATATTGATGAGGTATTTCCAGAATTTTCAATCGAGAATCAACGTGTTGATTATGCATTGCGCCTGAAGAATAAGCAGGTCGTTTTTTTAGAAGCAAAACGACCTACAGAGGACTTGGATAATGAAGGCCATCAGGATCAATTATTGAAATACTCTTATAAGGTTAGTGTAGAGCTTGCGGTTTTTACGAATGGAATAACCTGGTATCTTTATTTACCTACAGCAGGTGTGGATTGGAAATCAAGGAAGTTCTCTACAGTCGATTTAAAAGCTCAGGAATCGGTATCCGTTGCTAATAAGTTGATTGAATTACTATCAAAGAAAAATATAGAATCGGGAGAAGCACTCCACACAGCAAAAGCCATCCATCAAGATAAAATGAAAGAAGGTGCAATTCAGGATGCAATTCCGGTAGCGTGGAACAAAATTATAGAGGAACCGGACTCTTTACTTCTTGAGTTACTTGCTGAGAACACAGAAAAAATATGTGGGCATAGACCTGAAACATCCACTCTCATAAAATTCCTAAAGTCTCACCAACCCCGAATATTGACTTATATTTTGAACCAGAAAACGGTATCAGAACCACGAAAAAGTGCGACAATATTTACAAAACCAGTTAACATCGATACGAAATTACCAAAACCTCGTGGTCAATCGATATAATCTCTTTCTCCGTCCTTCATTCTTAATTTTTAATTATCAATTATGTGGTCTAAAATAAATTTCAATGATATAGCGTTAATTCCCATCTGGCAAAAACTCCAGCGTGGTGAGCGTCTCTCCCTGGAAGATGGTTTAATTTTATACAAAACCAACGACCTCATATCGCTTGGTAAAATGGCACAGTATGTTCAACGACAAAAAAATGGCGATGCTGTTTATTTTGTTCTGAATCAAAAAATCGAACATACAAATGTCTGTGTGCTCTCTTGTAAGTTCTGCGACTTTGCAAAGAAAAAAGGAGAAGCAGGGGCTTACGAGATGAGCACGAACGATATCCTCTCAAAAATTACTCCCGAAATTAAAGAAGTCCACATTACAGGCGGTATGCCACACGACTGGCAATGGGAAAGATACCTCGAAATCGTTTCTTCTATCCATCAAAAATTTCCCGATGCGGATGTAAAAGCATACACTGCTATCGAGATAGATTTCTTCCACAAAAAATTTAAAATGTCGATAGAAGAAGTCCTGCGCCAGTTGAAGGAAGCCGGATTGAAGACGATGCCTGGTGGCGGCGCTGAAGTTTTTTCCGAACGTGTACGTCGGCTTCTCTTTAATCAAAAAGTTGGTGAAAAAGTTTGGCTCGACGTTCATAAAACCGCACACCGTATGGGAATCCCGACCAATGCGACAATGCTTTATGGTCATATCGAAACAATCGAAGAGCGGCTTATACATTTAATCAAACTTCGAGAAGCTCAGGATGAGACCAGTGGATTTCTCACGTTCATCCCTCTTGCATTTCAACCGGGTGAAACAGGTATAAAACCTCGCAATGAATACACATCCGCAATTGATGATTTGAAAACTATTGCAATTTCAAGATTGATGTTAGATAATTTCCCACACATTAAGGCATACTGGGTTATGCTAACCGAAGAAGTTGCAGCCGTGGCACTTAACTTTGGCGCTGATGATATGGATGGAACTGTCGGTGAAGAACATATTGCCCATGACGCAGGCGCATTAAGTCCCATGAAACTCGCAAAAGAGAATTTAATAAAAATCATTAAAGATGCCGGGAAAATTCCTGTTGAGAGAGACGTTTTTTATAATCCATTAAAAATTCATGGTGAAAATTTAATCGGGAAAATTCCGTACTTAAATTCTGTTCCAATTTATCACTATCTCAATAGCGAGGATTTTAAAATATTACCAGTAACTCCTCGACGGTTGGGAGTGTTGTTCAAACAAGGAACTGTAGTTGCCGGTTTGATTTCTCTTATAGATTATTTTGAACAGGAAGAAAACTTGGAATTAATGAAATGGTGTATCGCAGCCCGCGATCAAGTTCAGAGTGTTGTACTTTTTTCTAAATATGAATGGAAGAATTTAGCCGGTAAAACCATCGGCGTTATTGATGATACTTCAACTTCGGTAAAACTCTTGGAAGTTATATTGAAAAAAAAGTATGGAGTTACTGCTTCTCTTGAGAGAATGAAACCAAACAATTATCAAAATTATTCAGCCGTGATATTAATCGGGGATGAAGCTTTAAAAAATTTGAAGCAAAGTATTTCCGGATTCGAGTTTAGATACGATTTAGCTACTGAGTGGTTCGATTGGCAAAAGCTTCCATTCGTCTTTGCTGTTTTTGCGGTGAGTAAAGGTCTTTCTCAGGATTTAAAGAATCTAATTCAACACTCGATAAAGGAGTCGTTAACAAAAGGAAAGAACAATTTAGAGGTAATTGGTTCGAATCACGGGAGAACACTTGGTTATACATCTAAGGAAACAAAGGAATATCTCGAAGGCTTTAATTACGTTCTTGGAGAACGTGAGCGTGAAGCGATTGAAGTGTTTAGAAATATAGTAGGTAGTAAATAGTAGGTAGTATGTTAAAGAATATGTATCAAAAAATACAAAACAACCAGCGTATAACTTCCGATGAAGGTCTGACGCTTCTTCAAAAAACTCCGCTACTGGAACTTGGTGAGTTAGCTTCGATTGTGCGGTATCGGAAAAATCCAAAACCTCAGGTTACATTCGTGGTTGATACAAACCCAAACTACACGAATGTTTGCACAATCGATTGCATCTTCTGTGCCTTTTACCGTCACCCCGGCGAAGATGGCGAGTACACTTATACAGTTGACCATCTTATTCAACAGTTTAAAGAATCTGCGGCAAAGGGTGTTACAACTGTTTTGTTGCAGGGTGGAGTAAATCCGAACTTGCCCTTTGATTTTTATTTAGAACTTGTCCGTCGAACGAGAAAAGAAGTTCCTGAAATTTATCCTCACTTTTTTTCTGTTTCTGAAATCGTAGGAATGTCGGAAGTTTCGGGATTATCAATTGGCGAAGTATTGCAGCAGTTGTGGGATGCAGGTATGCGTTCACTTCCCGGTGGCGGAGCCGAAATATTATCCGATAGAGTCAAGAAGAAAATTTCGAATAAAAAAGAAACAGCCGACCTGTGGATTGATGTTATGCGTCGGGCACACAAAATCGGTTATAAATCGACTGCAACTATGATGTATGGACACATCGAGACGGAAGAGGAGATAATCGAACATTTAGAGAGAATCCGTTCGCTGCAAAACGAAACAGCGGGTTTTACAGCTTTTATACCTTGGTCGTTTAAACCAGGGAATACACCGCTCGAAAAAATTATTCCGCATTATGCATCTCCAACTCGTTATCTGCAAATACTTGCTTTGTCGAGAATATATTTAGACAACTTTCCACACGTCCAAGCATCCTGGTTTTCGGAAGGTAAAAAAATCGGACAGGTTGCACTTCACTTTGGCGCCGATGATTTCGGAGGAACGCTGTTAGAAGAAAACGTTCACGCTGCGGCGAACTATGTTAGCAAAACTAACACTGAAGAAGTAATAGATATAATCCGGCAAGCGGGATTTATACCAGTACAGAGAACAACGCTGTACGAGATAGTGAAAGTATATGGGAATTAAAATGGGATACAAAAGATTCAGTTTATTAATAAGGTGTTCCCTTGGGTTCATAATTTTTGTATGGATGAGTCAATGTTATGTGTGTTATTGCCAGGGAAACAACAATTCGAAAATTTATCAATTTATTACTCCACAACAAGCACATTCTCTTTTTGTCTCTGCTTGTGTTGATTTTATTGACGTAAGTCCTTATGAAGAATATTTAAAAGCCCACGCTCAAGGTTCAAAATCATTCTCTTTTAGTCGTATTGGTGAATTTACTAAAAGTTATCCAGATACAAATCAAAAATATATTTTGATTGGACAAAATGTATTTGAAACAGTCAATTATCTAACAAGGAAAGGGTACAACCAACTCTATATCGTCAGTTCTGGAGGATTATTCGAAAATGATTTTAACTCTACGAATTTTTGGGAAAAACAAAGTCTACCGATCAAACGATGGAATAATTTTGTAGTTGGCAATGACACATTTTACGTATCTGGGCTCGAAATATTGCGTTTAAATAATGGAGTGCCGAATATTATTGCAAGTTTTCCTAAGCCTACAATTACTCTTCTCGATCAATACAGACACATCATGGAAACTCATTTCGATGATAGAGAATATGAATCAGTAGACCTTTTTAAAGAAATTCAAGGGATTTCATACGATATTAATTGTACAACAATAGATGAGAACAAAATATGGGTGGGATTTTCTTTTTATGAAGGTGAAGGATATGAAGGTTATGGCGGGATAGGATTTTATAATATAACAAGTGGTGAGATAGGTGTTCTTAGACATCCCGTTCTTGTGAACCATTCTGCTAGGGATATTTCTGTTAAATATGAGAAAATATATATTCAAACAATAGATAATTTTGAAAGCATGCAAGGAGTGGGTAATGGTTTAATCGAGATTGATTTGAATAATATGAAAGCCAAATCATTGGTTCCTCCTGGTCCTAACGTGATTTGGGATAAAGATGGTGAGGAAAATGTAGCATTATATTACGATAAACCAATTGAAGAAATCATAACTGATCAACGCTTCCTATTACAAGAAGTTGAACAATATAAATCAGAAGAACTAGTTTTAATTTCTTCATCGGGTTATGAGAATTATATGATTGACCAAGCGAGAAAAGAATCGGAAAGTAGGCGTCTTGCGGTACTCAATAGCAAGATAGTGGTCGATACTTTATTTACTTTGACTCCACAGAAAAATATGGAACAAATTTCGTATGGTGATAATTTTTGGTTTTTATTTCATGGAGAAACCTTCTTGTGTGATTTTTGTGCCGTGAGCTTTGGAGCCGATAAAGAATATATTTTTTTCCCGACATCAACGAAGGGAGCAACTGTTGATCAATCAGACGATAAATTTTCTTTTACAATAAAGTTAACTGATTTTGGGACGAACCCAGCTAAAACATCTTTTACATTTATTCAATTGCAGTGTACAATAAGAGAAATTAGATAAATTAAATCATGATAGATGTAGTGATGGTGTTTGTAATTTATTAACCAGTCTAAGCAATGTTTGAGAGTATTTACGGGAATATTGGTGTAACTCGATACGCAAACTACCATTAAAATCATTCGTTTTTCTATATCAAACATTTTTTCCAACCTCAGGCAATATAACACGTGGTTTCGGAAATCTAATAAGTATTTCTTTCCCCATCCGATCGTAACTAAATTTTTCACTATGGAGTAAAATTACAGTTTTTGATTAAAAACGTTTCAAAATCTCAAACAATTCTTTACAGTTTGAGTGTGAACTGAATATGAATGATTGGAGCTAGCAGGTAACTTTTATTTTTTCAAAGAAGCCGCTGAGAAAATATAAGTAAATTTGAACGAATCTAAATAAGATTGTAAATGTTTTTAACCTTTCCTATATTAAAATCAATATAAATGGAATTACTCGAAATAAATATTACTCCCTTCGAATTGTTTAAGAAACTACGCCACAAAAGCGGAACGATTCTATTGGAAAGCACAATGCAGCATCATGACTTGGGAAGTAGGTCAATCATCGTTACTGATCCGGTTGCAATAATCAGTTTTGAAAATGGAGAATTGTTCAATTATAAAGATGGGGATAGAAACAAAATTACAGAAGATCCGCTCGAATATTTAAAATCTATTCTGAACCAATACAAAACTAATGAAGATGGAGAAGAATTTTCCGGGGGACTCGTCGGATACTTTAGTTATGATTTCGGATGTTCGTTCGAGAATGTGAAACTCACAAAACCGGAATCTACCAATCTTCCCGAAATTTTCTTTGGTGTTTATGATTGGGGGCTTACTTACAATCATACTACACAAAAATGGATGATTGCTGGTGTTGATGACGTGCGCCCGTATATGAAACTAATTAAAGATAGTGTTGAGGGAAGGCATCAACCGCCTATACCTTCGCTTATATCGGTCTCGGATCAGGTTCACATCGAAGTAAAATCAAATTATTCACGTAACGAATATTTGAAAAAAGTTGAAAAAGCAAAGCGATACATCGCTGAAGGGGATATATATCAGGTAAATTTGTCGCAACAATTTTCTGGAGATATAAACATTCCTCCGCTCGTTTTATATAAGCGATTGCGGGAAATGAATCCCGCTCCGTTTTCCGCACTGATGTGTGTCGGTGAAAACGATTGGGTGCTGAGTTCTTCACCTGAATTATTTTTGGATGTGCAAAGAAAAAATGTTGAAACCCGACCGATTAAAGGGACTATTCGGCGTGGAAAAACTCCTGAAGAAGATGAAAAATTAAAACGAGAGTTGTTCAAGAGTCCGAAAGACAATGCCGAGCTTTTGATGATCGTAGATTTGGAAAGAAACGATTTAAACAGAGTTTGCAAAAAGGGAAGTGTTAATGTTCATGATTTAAAGATGGTTGAAACTTATGCGAGTGTGCATCATCTGGTTGCGAGGATTTGCGGTGAGTTGCTGGATGATTGTGATATTGTTGACTTAATCGTGTCGGCTTTTCCCGGAGGTTCGATAACAGGAGCGCCAAAAATCCGAGCTATGCAAATTATCGATGAGCTTGAACCGAACAAGCGCGGTGTTTATACAGGTGCGATTGGATATATAGGTTTTAATAAATCTGCAAAATTTAATATTGCTATCCGCACAATGACTTATGAAAGCGGAAAAGTTACGGTCGGCGTTGGCGGCGGAATTGTTGCCGACAGCGATCCAGAAAAAGAATTTCAGGAAACTTTGGATAAAGCAGCCGCGATGTTCAGAGCACTTAGTGTGGAGGTAAAATGATAGTTTACATTAACGGTAAGTTTATAGAAAAAGAATCTGCGATAATATCTCCGTTTAATTCGGCATTTCTGTATGGTGAAGGAATTTATGCAACGCTTCGGAGTTACAACGGTGTTCCTTTCCGACTTTCTGACCATCTTGAGAGAATGAATAACTCACTCTCGGCACTCGGTTTAAAAACAATTGCAAAGAAAAATATTTCGGATGCTGTGAATGAATTAATTAAAATTAATGGCTTGATTTCTGCACGAATCAGAACTACAGTAAGTAAAAACATTGAAACTGACGAACAAATTGTTTTGATTGAAACATCCGAATATCAACCGAGCTTTCCTGAAATTGCAAACGCAATGATTTTTTCTGAAAAACTTGCACACGGCGATAAACTGCGGATGCACAAAACGACCAACTATTTCCAAAACAATCTTGCATATCGTGAAGCAAAATCGCATGGATACGATGAAGCAATTTTTATTGATACAGAGAATCACATACTCGAAGGGACGCGGACGAATGTATTTTTGGTTAAAGATGGAGTTGTTTTCACACCGTCGCTTGAATGTGGAATATTACCTGGAATAACTCGAAAAGTAGTTTTTGAAATTTGTAAGGAATTGAAGATTCATATTGAAGAAAAAATTTTAAATGTTTCGGAGATAGCTGATTGCGACGAGGTGTTTTTAACGAACTCGCTGGCAGAAGTAGTGATGGTGAAAAAGGTAAATGATAAAGTTTACAGTCAATTTATGGTTTCAGAAAATATACTAATCGAATATAAGAGGCGAATTTATAGGTCATAAAACGGATTGAAGCGGATGTATCTCTGTGTAAATCGGTTTAATCCGTGTTCATCAGTGTCCTATATATCAGCTGATATACGAGTTTTGCATACTTTGGGTTGTAATTCTCATATTACTTTATTAATTTCAAATCAAAATAAATAGGAGTAACTATGACACTTATTTTTGAAGAAAATATTAGAACAGAAACCATTTGCACCGTTGCAAAGCAAATGGCTGCAGCCGCAAGAACAGCGCCTAAAGCAAGAGGCATCGACAATTTAGTTATCGCAATTGCCGATAAGAACGAAATCGAAAAAATATCCAAAACGATGGAAGAGATTGCGAATCGTCAAGAATCATCTTCGTTTTTTAAACGCGATGCGAACAATATTTTAAACGCACAATATTTATTTTTAATTGGTACACGAATTAAAAGTATTAACGTTCAGCCGTGTAACTTGTGCGGTTTCGCAAATTGCGAGGCAAAAGATAAACAGCCGGATGTTCCTTGCATATTCAACACGAATGATTTGGGAATTGCAATCGGGTCGGCTGTGAGTGTTGCCGCTAATCATAGGATTGACAACCGGGTTATGTACTCGGTGGGAAAAGCTGTCGTAGATATGAAATTGTTAGGCGATGATGTGAAGATTGCTTTCGGAATTCCATTAAGCGTAAGTCCGAAGAGTCCGTTTTTTGATAGAAAATAAATTTAAAAAAATAAACAAAATTAAAAGGAAAGAAATATGAAACACACAACAAAATCAAACCTTGAGGCGGCGTTTGCCGGCGAAAGTCAGGCACATATGAAGTATCTCATCTATTCTGAAAAAGCGGCGAGAGAAGGTTTTCCGCAAATTGCTAAATTGTTCAAGGCGATAGCGTATGCCGAAAAAGTTCACGCTACTAACCATTTGCGGTTGTTAGAAAAAATTAACAATACTGCAACCAACTTAACAGATGCAGCAGGTGGCGAAAATTATGAGGTTGCCGAAATGTATCCTGCATTTGATGCTGTTGCTAGGTTGCAAGACGAAAAAGGAGCCCTGAAATCGTTTCATTATGCAATTGAAGCTGAGAAGATTCACGAGGAAATGTATATGAAAGCTAAGGAACTTGTTTTACAAGGAAAAGATATTTCTGCCGCCGATGTATATGTTTGTCCCGTTTGCGGTCATACTGTTATCGGGGAAGCGCCTGATAAATGTCCGGTGTGTGGTGTTGCTAAAGATAAATACGAAAAATTTTAATTAGTATCAATCGGGTAATTCTCTCCAATTCTTGGTTTTATAATTTTGATGGATGGAAAACGATCTGACAACTCTTTTTCCATCCAATCAATTCCATTTTGTTCACCGTGAATCAGTATTACAGTTTTTGGTTTCAGTGTTTTTACAAGCGTTATCAAGTCATCTCGGTTAGAGTGGGAGGTAAGCCGAAAATTTTCAACATCAGATGCTACTTTAATTTTTCCGGAAGTTTCACCGAGTTCAATAATATCTCCCGTTTTTGAATTTAGAATTGTATATCCTGGTGAATCAGGGGTTACGTATCCCACAAAAAATATCCCAAAATTTTTCTCTTTCAGCCATCTTTGTGCGAGTGCAAATGATGTAGTTCCTTCAAACATCATTCCGCTTGACGCTAAAACTATACTCGGAACTTTGAAGTATTTTGCAGACAATAATTCTTCATAATCAATAGGAAGCTGCGGGATATCTTTCAACCGGGCATCTTTGTTAATTTGTGTTGTGTTGTATCTGTGAATATCGTAGATGTCCGAAATTTCACGTCCCATACCTCCTGTATAAATATCAAGTTCAGGTATTGAACCTTTACGCATCAAGTTGTGAAGAAGTTTGAGAGTTTCTTGAAGCTTGCCTAATGCAAATACCGGAATTAAAATCGAACCACCATTCTCTACAATTTTATTGATCGATTTTGCAAGTCGTTTCGCTTCATCTTGTCTTTTTATGTTCGTGTCAGAAGATGCGGATGTTGTTTCAAGAATCAGAACATCAACAGGTTCTTTCGGATAATCGGCTCCGGCAAGGATTGATTGTTTACTTGTATTAGTGTCGCCGGTGTAGAAAATTTTCGCGCCATTTGTTTGTAAAAGAATTCCCGCAGCCCCAAGAATATGGCCCGCATCTAAAAAAGTTACATGGATGTCTTCGTTACTGAAATGCCGGTAACCTTGAATCGGGAGCGGTTCATTATATTTAATAACATTAAATGATTCGGTTAGCAGGTCAACTTGCTCGTGAGTGTATTTTGGTAATGGGTCGGAATCTGCGATTTCTTTTTGTGTAAGTGCCAAGCTGTTATGCAGCATAACTTCAGCGAGGTCGCGTGTTTGGGGAGTGGCAAAAATTTTAAGATAAGCAAACTGCTGTATCAGATACGGCAGTGCGCCGATATGGTCTGTGTGTGCGTGTGAGATTAGTACGAAATCGGAATCTAAATTTTTTAGAGCAGCAAAATTCGGGAGTGCATCGTTCCCTTTTTTCTGCGGATGTAAACCGGCATCAAGAATTATTCCGGTGCCATTTATATTCAGGTGAAAACAGTTAGCGCCGATTTCTTGTCCACCGCCGATTACAGTAAAAGATATATTGTTTTGTGTGTTCAATTTTGAAATTCCAGTTTTTAGTAATTTACTGAAGTTACGCAGAATTGACTTTTTGTCATGTTGAGCGAAGCGAAACATCTAAAAATAGCTCGAATTTGAGGTTTAAGATTCTTCACTTCGTTCAGAATGACTCTTTTGCGTAA
>JAUXOG010000119.1 GCA_030682385.1 Bacteroidota bacterium | reverse complement strand
ACATATAAAGACACTGTTTTATTCAGTTCAATAAGCAGTTTAGAAGAACAAAATATTCCTGCAACAAAGGGAATAATTCCTGACGACAGTATAATCGAAAGATTGATTATTCCTTCCGTCGTTGTTTCAACTGTCGCAGTAATCACTTATTTATTTTTCACTTTAAGGAATTAATTAAACATGAAATTATTTTATTCGATAATAAAAGTTATTTTAACTATCACAACATTAACATTATTTATTTCGTGCAGTTCATCGAAAGTAGAAAAGAGTTTAACTGCCGAAGAGCATTTTGATTTAGGAATGAACGAATTTAATGATGCAAATTATCTTGAGGCAATCAATGAGTTCACTGTAATAACATTGCAGTTTCCCGGTAGTGCAGTTTCCGATGATGCACAGTTTTATTTGGGTGAATGCCGTTTCATGCGAGAAGAGTATTTGCTCGCTTCTTATGAGTATGAAGTTCTCAAAAAAAATATGCCCGCCAGTCCATTAGTGCCGCAAGCCCAATATAAAATCGCATTGTGTAATTATCAGCTTTCACCAAAATATTCTCTTGATCAATCGTTTGCGTTAAAAGCCATCGATGAGTTTCAGGCATTCATCGAATATTTTCCTGCCGATACATTAGTTACGAACGCTGAAACCAAAATTTATGAATTGCGTGATAGGTTAGCGGAAAAGGAATATCAAACAGCTGTTCTTTATATGAAGATGGATTCTTTTAAAGCAGCAACCATATATTTCGACAATGTTTTAGAGAATTTTCACGATAGCCAATATGCTGAAAAATCTTACGTTGGAAAAATCGAAGCTTTGATGAAACGTAAAAAACGCGAAGAAGCTTTTATTGAAGCCGAAAAACTATTTTCACGTTATCCTAATACAACATATCGAGGGAAAATAGATTCATTACTCAAAGGTTCGTTATGAAAAAGGCTTGTAAAAATGTGAAGGAATCTCAGATAGAAATGACTGAACTTGTCCTTCCGAACGATACCAATCAGTTGGGAAATTTATTAGGCGGACGATTAATGCACTGGATGGATATTGCTGCAGCAATTGCAGCACAACGTCACACGAATCGTGTTTGCGTAACTGCCGCTGTCGATCAAATGGAGTTTCATCATCCAATCAGATTGGGTGAAATAGTTAACTTAAAAGCTTCGGTCAATCGGGCTTTTAATACATCTTTGGAAGTAGGTGTAAAGGTGATTGCTGAAAATCAGCTTACCGGCGAATCAAACGTCGCTAACAGCGCTTATTTTACTTTTGTTGCGCTCGACGAACTTAAAAACCGGGTAAAGGTCTGCACTATAAAACCCCAATCCAAAGAAGAGAAACGTCGTTATAAAGAGGCAGCTATCCGACGAAAGCATCGATTAGCGGGTATTCGAACTGGAGGTTCGTAGTTACAAAATAATGGTTTTCACTTTCGATATATTTTCTTCTCCTTTCCAGAATCCACGCAAAATATTGTTAAGTTTGTTCATTATCAATTTCCTTGAACTATCGGTTGTGTATTCTCAACGACATGTCTCCACTTTCTCTACTGTGAACGGACTGAATGTTAGCAGGGGAAACGAATATTTGCTCAGAGGCGATTTTAACGGCGATGGTGTTACTGATATTGCCTCGTATGGTTCTAAATTTATTTCTGTTTCTTATTCTATAAACGATTCTACCGAATGGGACACAAAATCGTTCTTAACCGATTTTAAAATTATGAGTGCTGTAACCGCCGATTTTAACAAAGATGGGCGAGATGATTTTGCTGCTTTATCTTCGGATAAGCGCTTAATGAAAATATACCTTTCGCGGCAACCCGATACTTTAGTTTATAAATGGAAAGCTGAGTTGAAACAGAGTTACGATTTCATTAAAACTGCGGATATAAATTATGACGGGAATGGAGATATTTTACTCTATGGTAAAAATGTTCTCGGTTTAACTGTTTTATTAGGTCGCGGCGATGGTACATTCAAACCACCTCAGAATGTTTTATCCGATTATTCTTTCAGTTCAGTTAGTGTAAGTGATTTTAACGGCGACGACCTGCCTGATCTTTTTTGTGTTAACTGGGTTTCAAATGAAGTACAATTATTTTCATCTTATGCAAAGTTAAGATATCTTTTGCCCTCCACTATAACTTTCAGCGATGAACCTCTTGAAGTAGTCTCTGCATTCATCAACCTTGATGATTTGATCGATTTGATTGTCATTTTTAAAGATAAACCCATATTGAAAACTTTTTTAGGTAATGGCTTCGGAAATTTTGAACTTTATCAAAATTTAGAACTCTTATATCCCGTAGATAAAATATTGGCAGATGATATTAATAACACTGGCTCAATCGATTTTCTATTATTCAACAAATCGCTCGAATATCTTTCGCTATGGCAAAAAGATACAACAGGTATGTTTGCTGTGAGAACTATTTACAGTGCGGGTAAAAATCCTAATGATGTATTATTGTTTACTAATCGGACATCAGATTATTTGAGTCTTGCGATAGCATCACCTCTTGAAAAAAAAATATTTCTGGTTGATAATTCAAATTCTAATTCTCCAATTAAAAGCGAAGCTAATTACATTACCGGATTGCATCCAACCGGTTTACGTGCATACGATGTAACAAAAAACGGAAATATAGATTTAATTCTCGCTAACCAAGGTTCAAAATCTGTTTCTTATTTTGAGAACAAAGGCGGGGGTGTTTTTACAGGGCAGGTAAGTTTCCCGATCGCAAGTGAAAAACCAAACGCTCTCACAGTCCTTCATAAAAATTCTGATCAGATGTATGCAATTACTTCGCATTCATCAACTTCACAGATAGCTGTTACAGAAATTGATTTTACCGATTACACCAGCTCGACTTATGCGATATCAACAAGTCCGTTTCCGACAGTTATGGATGTTACAGTATCAAAATCAACCGGTCTTTTAAATATTTTTATAAATGCAACAGAACCTGAACAAAAGTACTTTCAATTCTTCAAATTCGAACAGATTGGTAAAACGAAATATCTTGAGAAGGAGCTGTTAAATTTAGAGACTCCCAAAATCAGGGGCGGTTTTGTTTTAAATGGTGCACAATCTGTTGGAAATAATTTTGTTTACTTGAAAGAAATTTCGAAAAATTCTCTAAATCTCTGCTCTAAAAATACAAACATTGCGCAAAAACCTACAAATGGAAAATGTTACTATTCAATTAAAGATACTACCATCGAAAAAGTTCTGTTCACCAAAGGTGATTTGAATAACGATAAGTATCAAGATTTGATTATTTATTCGCCGAATTCTAAAGAGTTGATATTATCACTGAACAACAACGACACATCGTTTTATCAACCGCACCAAAGATTAAAAAACATAAAGATGAATAACATTACCGATGCACAGGTTTGTGATTTTGATGGTGATAACCAAAACGATTTGATAATTGCAAATTACCATACCCGTACAATGCAGCTCTATTCCGGAAAAGGCGACGGTAGTTTCTTGCCACCTGAACGTTTATTAGGGATCGAAGCAGTCAGCAGTTTCGTAGTCAGCGATTTCAATAACGATTCGGTTCCTGATTTAGCATTAAGTTACTTTGAGGATGGTATTGTAAAAATAATGTTCGGACAAAAATAGTGATTAAAATATTATCAAATATATTATTGATTATTGTATTGCTTGCTGCTACCATTCCTGCAGAATTTATTTATGCCCAACAATTTTTATCAACCACGGAACAACAGTCCTTCGTTGAAAAAATTAAAGAGTGGCGACAGACAAATGCTATTAATATTTCGGATGATGAGCATCAACCAAAGTGCGGGCTTGGTTTAACATTCGAGATTTTACAAAATTATCCAAATATGCCTGTAAATTTACAACAAAAACTTAGTGAATTATTATTACAACCCTATAGGCAAACATCGAGGACTTCAGGAAATTTTACAGTTCACTACGATACAACAGGTTATCACACCCCTTCGTTACTAACGCCTGCAACACCCCCGAGACGGATGCTTAGTGATACTAATTATGTTAAGAACTATACCGACTCGATGCGTGTAATTTCGGAATATGTCGATTCGACACTACGGATTTTTAATTCCGTTTGGTCATCCTTCGTTAATGAAATGGGATATACGCTTCCGCCATTTGAATCCGGTTATGATAAATATAATATCGTTTTAACTGAACTAGGGAGCGGATTGTACGGGCAAACAGTTCCGAATGGTTATCCAATCAATCCTGGTGAAGATCCTTCGAGATATACTTCATATATCGAAATAGATAACGATTTTATTGCAGTATATCCATCAAGCCGTGGATTGCCGGGATTGCGGGTTACAGCGGCACACGAGTTCCATCACGCAATTCAACTCGGAAGCTACGGTTATCGTGAAGCCGACCGCTACTTTTATGAGATAACAAGTACGTGGATGGAAGATGTTTTGTACAACGACATAAACGATTATTATCAGTACATCAAATATTCATCGGGTGCACCGCGTGGACATTTTGCACAGCCTAATAGTTCGTTTATGTTAACCGATGGGCTAATTGAATACAGTCGGGCGATTTGGGGAAAATTTGTTGAAGAAAAATATTCCGCTTCAATTATGCGTCGCACTTGGGAGGGTATGCGTAGTTTTAACAGCATTAAGTCGCTCGACAATGCTCTTATTGAGGTAAATTCAACTTTACGGATTGCTTTTGTTGAGTTTGCAAAATGGAATTACTTTACTGCAAACCGGTCGCTATCCGGGAAATATTATTCTGAAGCATCAAGTTATCCGTTGATAAAAGAGAGGGCAGCCATCGAAATGGTTGGCACCTCACGCACATACATCGACAGCACGGGAACGTTTTCTTCCATTTATCTCCCCGTTTTATTTAACGAAACACCGGTCCCAATTATTACCACGAATATCAATCAAGATGCTGCAGAGGCTGGAAATAAGGATAACAAAAAATATTCTCTCATCTTTCGCACAAGTCAGCTCGATGGTTATCGCGAATTAGTTTCAGGTTTGTTTGCAAAAATAAGTGTAGATGATCCTCATAACTGGACCTTCTCATCGGTGGGGCAGGCGCCTGTTTCTTCTTTAACACTCTATCCAAATCCTTATGTCATTGATGGTGGCGGAGATATTCAAATAGAACTTCCATCTTTAGGTGCTTCAAAATTATATATATTTAGCTCTGATATGTCGTTAGTTTTTTCAAAAGATTATGGCGAACAAAAAATCGAATGGGATGCAAAAGATAATGACGGGATAAAAATATCATCTGGTATTTATATTTATGTTGTGGTTTTAAATAATAAAGAATATGTCGGTAAATTTGCAGTTGTACGAAAGTAATGGATATAAAATTAGAAGTTCAAAATATTAAAAAGATATTTAACGGCAGGAAAATATTTTCCGATATTAATTTTCAATTAGAAAATAAATCCGCATTAGCTATTACTGGTCGAAATGGTTCCGGGAAATCGACGCTGGTTAAAATTCTTGCCGGTGTTCTTTCGCCGACAAACGGGCAGGTGGACTTTTACTTGAACGGCAAGTCGATTGATTTGCAGAACCGCTATCAATATTTTGGATTTGTCGCCCCATATCTTCAGATGTATGACGAGTTTACAGCTATGGAAAACCTTGAACTATTTGCACGCATTCGGAATATCGAAGTGGATAAAGATTATATCGACTTACTTTTGAAACGTGTAAATCTTTATGAACGGAAGGACAGCTACGTTCGCGAGTATTCTTCAGGGATGAAACAGCGTTTAAAATATGCCTTCGCGTTATTACACAAACCGCCGCTTCTCATACTCGACGAGCCTCGCTCAAATTTAGATGCCGAAGGAATATCGGTGGTCTATCAGATTATACAAGAACAGAAACAATCCGGCTGCGTGGTTGTTGCAACAAACGATTCTGAAGATATTCAATTCTGCAATCAAGAAATTGATCTTAACCAATTCAGAAATATAGCGAAATGAATAAAATCTTCAACATAAATTCTGCACTCACAATATTTATCAAAGACTTCCGTTCGGAATTACGCACCCGTTACGCTTTGAACGCTTTGATTATGTTCGTAATTACTACTCTTGCAATAATCTTATTCGCCGTCGCAAACGAAACTCCTTCAATCGAAATATCGGCAGGAATTCTTTGGATAGTAATTTTCTTCTCTGCAATGTCGGGAATGGCTCGCACATTCGTAAGCGAAGAGGAGAGGGGAACTGTGATGACGCTCCACCTCATTGCTAAACCTTCAACGGTATTTTTCGGTAAATTGTTGTTCAACTTAATACTGTTATTTTTAATGAATATATTTACCGTGGTGTTGTATCTTATTTTAATTCCGAGTTTTATAATAAAAAGCTATGATATTTTCCTGCTAACAATATTTTTAGGAACGATTGGATTATCTGCCGCATCAACCATAATTGCAGCTATAATTGCAAAATCGAACACGAAGGGGACACTCTATCCGGTGCTTTCATTTCCAATTCTTCTACCATTGCTTATGATTGTAATTAAATCTACCAAATCGGCACTCGAAGGAATTGAGATTGCTAAAGCAATGGGCGATTTTCAGGTTATGATTGCATATTTCGTTGTAATTACTGCTGTATCGTATTTGTTATTCGATTATGTTTGGAAAGATTAACCTTGCTACTGAAGAAACTATTTTGTATTTTTAAATAGAAATTTATCAAGTATTTTTATGGTATTTAAAATAATATTAGGCATCGGACTGACGTTAGTAATAATTGCAGGAATCGCTCTGCCAATGGTTTCCAATCCAAGTTCATTTTTCGAATTGCCCGTCGTTCCCGGACTCGAGGACAAAGCGAGAATTATTTTCTTTCACGTCCCGACAGCTTGGGTTTGCGTAATTGCATTCATAACATCTCTCATTTATGGGATTCAATATTTGAGGACTAAGGAAATATTATATGATATAAAGTCGGTTACTGCTGCCGGATTAGGATTTTTGTTTTGCATATTAGCAACTGTTACTGGGGCAATCTGGTCGAAGTTTACCTGGGGCGCCTTCTGGAATTGGGATCCGCGCCAAACTTCAATATTTGTATTGCTGCTTATTTATGGCGCCTACTTTGCGCTTCGGTCATCTATCGAGGTTGAGGAAAAGCGTGCGTCTCTTTCAGCGGTCTATTCTATCATTGCAGGATTAACAGTCCCTTTCTTTATTTTTATAATACCTCGCATCGTATCGAGTTTACATCCCGATCCGATTATAAATCCACAGGGTAAAATTCATATGAATCCCACAATGCTTGTAATCTTTCTCTCATCACTTACCGGCTTCACGGCTGTTTATTATTGGATGTTCAATTTGAGAGTACGTTTTTCAAAATTACTTTATCAACAACAAATGAAAGAGCAGGAGTAATGGAATTTTTAAATCAGAACTCATTATACATCGTTTTGATTATTACCGTGATATGCTGGTTTGGCATATTCGGTTATCTTTTATCATTAGATAAAAAAATAAAAAAATTAGAAGAAAAAATTAATAAAGAATAAAAGGCAGTAAAATGAAAATAAAAGTAATTGTTGCGAGCGTAATTATCGTTGGCGCTTTAATATTTGGTGCATCTTCGTTTTTAGAGAGTAATGTTGAGTATGGAACTTTTACAGATGCAATGGCAACTACTAAAAAGATACAAGTGAACGGTGAGTGGGTTAAGGATATTCCAACCTCGTTCGACATTGATAAAGGGCAGTTTATTTTCCATATGAAGGATGCTGATGGTAAGGCGATGAAAGTAGTGTTTGACGGAGCGAAACCGAACAATTTTGAGATAGCTACAAGTGTGGTAATAAAAGGAAAATATAACAAGGATTATTTTCACGCTTCAGAAATATTAACAAAGTGTCCGTCGAAGTACGAAGCCGACCCGAATGCAGCAAAGCAAACTATGTAAGTTCGATTAAAGTCTGGTGGTATTATAGTTTTACCCGGTTTTCTGTATTAGAATATTGATACATTAAAAATAAAGTCAAATAAATTATTAGGAGGTAGTATGCGGAAATTATTTTCGATATGGCTTTCGATTGCTGGTATTACTATATTTATCAATGTTTCTGTTCTTTCACAACCTTACAAACAGTTGGAGGGAGTTAATCTACAAAAAACTCAAGGGATACAAGTAATTGAAAGGAAATTGTTAGATGTAAACAATATTGCCGCTTGGTTTAGAAATGATGGTGAGTTTTATTCTGATCATTCTATGGGCCCTGGCTTTGAATGGCCTAAGGGAAGCGGAATTCATGCTATATTTTCTTCAGCTTTATGGATTGGTGCTAAAGTTTTTGAACCGGGAGTTTCTGAAAGTATCAGGGTTGCAACCGGAGGACATTTTGGAAGTGAATATAGACCGGGGAAAATAAATTCTCTTACAGGTCTTCCCGATGATTACACAAAACCCGAATACAAAATTTACAGAGTCCAACCAAACTTGGACACTCCTCATTCGAATCCTGATTATTTAAATTGGCCCATTGAACAAGGTGCACCCTGGATAGATATTGATAAAGATGGTAAATGGGATCCGAAAGTAGATAAACCAGGGATTAAGTTCCCCGCTGGAGCAACATTCCCTGATATGATGCTTTACTATGTATATAACGATGCTGACTCGTTAGCACATAGTTGGATATGGGGAAGGACGAGACCACTCGGTGCTGAAATACGCAAGACTGCATGGGCATATACATCTTTGCCCGATGTTCAATTTTTAAGATTTGAAATTCATAACAAAAGCAAATATAATTGGAACGATGCTTACATTGGAATATGGTCAGATCCAGATATGGGAAACCCATTTGATGATTATGCCGGTTGTGACATCGGAGTGGATTTAAGAGGTAAACGACACGATTTGGGTTATTGTTATAATGGAGATGACGATGATAATCCATATGGATATGGTGATAAACCACCAGCGGTTGGATTTAAATTGATGCAAGGGCCCATCATCCAGAGTAATTCAGTAGCTACTGCTTTCTCCTTTGGGTCGGAAATTACAGGTTTAAAAAATTTAGAAATGAGTTCTTTCAATTTTATTTGTAATCCCAGCAACATTGTGTCGTTTTACTCGTGTAATTATCCATCTGGCGAATATGGTGATGGACCTTATTACCAGGTAACATATAACTATTTACAAGGACTACTATGGTCGGGACGCCCCTGGATAGATAAATATGGACAAGAAACAAAATATGTTTTCAGTGGTGATCCTGTAACAGATGTTGGGTGGATAAATAAAGATTATACTGACTCTAACGATGTTAGAATGTTTGTAAATGTTGGGCCATTCAATATGTCTCCGGGCGATTCACAAGATGTAATCTTTGCATCTTTGATTGCTCAAGGTTCAGACCGTTTGAACTCAATTACAAAATTGCGTGAACTTTCAACTAATATCCGTTATGCTTACGATAATAGTTTTAAAAATTTACCGAGTGTAAAATGGAACTCAAGATATCTATCGAGTGATTCCACTTCCATTTCTTTAAAAGTTAATTTGCAAAATACAAAAATTGTAAAAGCTATATTGTCCCGCGATAAAGATGGGCTCCAAAAAATATTTCAACTATACGACGACGGACTGCACAGCGACGATGCAGCTAACGATGGAGTGTTTGGTAATGATCTCACTATTTATCAATCAAAAATCCCTAGCAGATTATCTCTTGAAGTTGAGCAGACAACCGGAGATAAAATATTATGGCAGGATGTAGCAACTCATATTACTACTGCCGGTCCAATGCAAATAGTCGATTTCAAAATTATTTCAGATAACCTGAATGCAGATGGCAAGGCAAATCCGGGAGAAAACATCAGATGTGTTTTCGGGATAAAAAACCTGTCGCGGGATACACTTGAAAATTTTGCCATCAGCTATTTTCCAATGACTAAAAACATACAATCATACCGGGAATTAACTCCAATAATTCTAAATGCGAATCTCGTTCGAAATAGTGGAGTATTTTTAGATGTTGCAAAATATATATCTTTCAATATTTCAAAAGATGCGACAGTCGATGAAACTGAAAAAATATTATTTCGGATTGTAGATAAATATTTAAACGTGTGGTTCGACACTGTCGAAATCAAAATTTATAAGCCTCACTTCCCGCCGCAGGAAATATTCTCATCTCAACAAACCGGAGAAGCTGAAGGGGCATTCGGTTTGCGAATTATTAATCCTGAATTACTAAAAAACCATAATTACCGGATTACCATAGAAGAAATTCAGGATTCAACTCTGTTTAATTTGACCAACATTACGACAAATGAATCTTTGTTATTTAGACACCCGTTACCCGACGAATTAGGGCATAACATACAGGTTACAGACGGTTTTAAAATAACCATAGGTACAACAACAACGAATAAGGGACTTAAGAATTGGAAATATACTCCCTCGTCTAACCAATGGTTTACAGGAGTAAGAGGAAGCAGCATGGATTTATATACGGATCGCCTGGGATTTATCACATATCCTCGTATCAGCAAATATACGAACATCCAGAGCGGTTTAAGTATTGACAGTTTAAGATATGTGGAAATTCATTTCGATAAAAACAAAACACAAAAAGCTTACAGATATTTATCAGGAATACAAATAAGACCGATCAGGGAAATTATCCATCCGGAATTTAGACCGTTCGTAATTGACTCTGTCGGTTTCGGATTTCTATATCAAGATTATCAACAATATCGACTTGGTAAAATCGATAGCGGGTATGTTGTGCCCTTCACAGTCTGGGAGGTTGATTCAAAAGGAAATAAGTCAAGACAATTAGATGCCGGTATTGTTGAAAGGAACGATACACTTTATAGATGGAAAAAACTCTCTCCGGTTGATTCTGTTAAAGAGTATATTTACACCGGAAATGTTGATGGTAGATGGAATCCTTCACCTCATTTGGGTATTATCGGAAATAAATTGTATCAGCATTACGAGGGCGACGAAGTAATACTAATTTATTCTTCCAAATATAGCGATACTGCCAAGCTACAGTATAGCTACAGGCAAACTGATATGATCACAAAGTTTCCTCAACTACCATTAATGTATTTGGTAGCCCTTCGACGAACGAACTTAGAAAATGATTTTAAAGATGGCGACGTGTTAAGAATTAATCCATATTATCCATTGCGTGAAGGAGATGTCTATTTATTCAATCCCATTGAATTAAAGGAAATGGTTGTTCCATCCAATTACCGACTTACACAAAACTATCCCAACCCATTCAACGCTGGAACAGCAATCGAATACGGTTTACCGGCTGCCGGAAGAGTTACACTCGAAGTTTACAACATACTCGGACAAAAAATTGCAGTACTGATTGATGGGGAAGAGAAGATAGAAGGGAATTACTCGGTTAACTGGGATGGTAGAACAACAAGCGGAACATTTGTTTCGACAGGTGTTTATTTTTACCGCATCTCGGTCTCAGGTGAGCATAGCAGCTTCGCTCAAACGAAGAAGTTGATAGTTATCAGATGATGGGTTTGAAAAATGGTTCTGTTATAAATATTTTATGTTTGGAACCAAATTTTTGTAAGGCTTCGTTTATATCGGGTTCGGTTTTAAAAAATCCATAGACCGAAGAACCACTACCGGACATTAGTGAGAATTCGGCTCCAAGTTCTTTTAGATGGGTTTTGATGTTATTGATCTGTTCATTGTGTTTGAAAACTATGCCTTCAAAATCATTTGTAACCAAATTACTTAACTCTTCAGAATTATGTATATTCTCAATCAAATCATTCATTAAATTTGTGGTTTTCTTTTGAGACTTGATATTCACGTTTTTATATGCCCAAACCGTCGAAACACCGACATTAGGATAGACCAGTAAAATCCAGTAGGGAATATCGAGTTTAAAATATTCTAATTTCTCACCTCTGCCGGTTGCGTAAGCAGTTCCAACTTCTAGAAAATAGGAAACGTCAGAACCTAACCTTGTTGCAATCTCTTTAAGCTCACTATTATTAATTTCATATCCCCAAAATTTTGGCAGATGGAGTAAAACTGCAGCAGCATCGGAGCTGCCACCACCAAGTCCTGCTCCAACCGGAATATTCTTCTGCAATCTGATGTGAACTCCTTTGTTTATCCTAAATTTCAGTTTGAGTAGCCCTGCGGCACGAATACATAAATTATTATCATCAATGGGTATTTCGGGATTATCACATTCCATAGAAATTATATCTGCAGTAGAAAATTCTACCTTATCAAATAGGTTAATCCGATGGAATACAGTTTCAATATCATGATATCCGTCCTCACGTTTTCTAAGGATTCTTAAACCTAAATTTATTTTAGCGAATGCTTTTACCTTCATTTTTATCTAAAATACGAATCTGTTTCCGAATAAGCAAGCAATTTCTAAAATTTCATCCTCTTCAGTCTCAACGAATTACTCACAACTGAAACCGAACTCAACGCCATCGCTGCTGCCGCTAACATCGGGTCGAGTATACCAAAAGCAGCTAACGGTATTAAAACGATATTGTAAATAAAAGCCCAAAACAAGTTTTGATATATAGTAGTTACGGTTTTCTTTGAAAGCTTTATTGCTTTAACCACAGCGTTCAAATCGCCCTTCACTAATGTAATATCGCCCGCTTCGATTGCGACATCTGTCCCGGTTCCCATAGCAATTCCGACATCTGCTTGAGACAAGGCTGGTGCGTCGTTTATTCCATCGCCAACCATAATTACACGATTTCCGTCTGCTTGAAGTTCTTTAATTTTATCAACCTTATCTTTTGGGAGCATTTTTGAAAAATATTGCTCTATTCCAACAGATTTGCTCATAATTTCAGCAGAAGGCTCGTTGTCGCCTGTAACCAAAACCGTTTTAAATCCTAAACTCTTTAATTCGCTTACAGCTTTCTTCGAATCGGGCTTGAGTATATCGCTTATTGTGATAATACCAGCGAGTGAGTTCTCTATAGCAACATATACAATTAATTTTCCCGGATGTGTTGATTCCTCGAACGATGAAGGATGCATATCTATCCCTTTTTGCAGCAATAAATCTCTGTTTCCGATATAAATCGGTTTATCATTTACGAATCCTTCTGCACCATATCCGGTAATAGATTTAAATTTTTCTACTTTGGATGGCATAATGTTCTTTTTATTAGAAAAATAAATAATTGCTTTTGCAATTGGATGTTCGGAAAGTGATTCGATCGAAGAAGCATAATGGAGCAGTTCTTCTTCTGTAAATGGACTGACAGGGAATAAACCTGTAACATTCAGCTTTCCGGTTGTAATAGTCCCCGTTTTATCGAAAACGATCACATTGGTCTTTCTAAGCTTTTCTAAAATATTAGCATTTTTAATTAGAATTCCGTTCATGGCGCCAATTCCGGTTCCTACAATAATTGCAGTTGGAGTTGCTAATCCTAACGCACAAGGGCAAGCCACAATCATAACAGCAACAAAATTAATTACTGCAGGCGTAAATGATCCTAATGCAAAATACCAAACTATAAAAGTAACACCTGCAATCCCAATTACGCTTGGAACGAAAACGGCTGCTATGCGGTCAACTAAATTTTGGATAGGTGCTTTCGAGCCCTGCGCCTCACCCACCAATTTTACGATCTGAGCGAGCATAGTATCTTTACCAATCTTCTTTGCATGAAACTTGAAACTTCCTGTCGTATTTATAGTTGCACCGATTACTTCATCTTCTTTTTGTTTATCAACAGGGAGACTTTCGCCGGTTATCATACTTTCATCTACACTCGAAAATCCTTCTGTAACAACACCATCGACGGGAATTTTTTCGCCTGGTCGAACTACCAAAATATCTCCAGGCACCACTTGCTCTATCGAAATTTGAATTTCTCTTCCATTTCGGATCACAGAAGCTAATTTTGGTTGAAGTCCGATTAATTTTTTTATTGCTTCTGATGTCTTACCTTTCGATCGCATCTCCAATAATTTGCCTAACAAAATTAATGTAATGATAACCACAGACGTATCATAGTAAACGTTTAAACCGTGACCTCTTGATGTGAAATAGGATGGGAAAAAAGTTATTGCAGAACTATAGATAAAAGCGGTTGACGTACCTATTGCTATCAAGGTATTCATATCGGCTCTGAAATGTTTCAAGGTTGCCCAGAAACCTTTGAAGAAACGATCGCCTGCCCAAAAGAGAACAGGGGTGGTTAGTGCGAAGAATATATAATTCCAGGTTTGGTGGCGTAAAAATGTAAATGGGGAATGATCCAGCATCATCCACATACTGATAATACTGATGGGTAATGTTAAAAGTACGCTGAAGATAAAACGAATTCGAAGTCGCGCGTATTCTTTTTGATGCTCCTGTTCTTCGAACTCCCAGATATTTTCTTCCGGGACTTCGGCTAATTTGTAACCTATAGATTCGACCGCGTGTTTGAAATGACTTGTGTTCACTTTGGTTTCGTCGAATTGTATTGTGGCGGTTTCGGTTGCAAGATTTACATTAGCATTAACAACTCCCGGCAATTTACTCAAACTTTCTTGAACTGTTGATACACAACTGGCGCAGCTCATACCCAAAATTGGAAGCTGAATCTTTTTTAAGTTTTTACTTATGATAGAATTTTGAGAGAGAGAAATGTTGGCGGGCGACTGTATTTTTATTTGGATTGGCATTCCGGTAGACTTGTTGGTCAGGTAGAAAACCGGATTATCATCGAATCGTTTTTTACATCCGACTGCACAGAAGTAGTAATCGGTATTTTTGTATTTACTTTTTCCTGCTGCTCTATTTGGTTCAACTTCCATCCCGCAGACAGGGTCGATGTGTTGCATTTACCTTTCTCCTAATTAAAAACGCCAATGTCGGTTAAACATTGGCGTGGTATTGTTTTTAAATTTCGAATTTAGAATTTCAAAATTGTTTAGTATTTAGAAATTAGATATTCGTATTTCACTTACCATCTTTGCAGCAACCCGGCAAACCGTCGTATGCTTCACGGTTGCGTAAAGTTTCGTTGGCATCGTAACCGGCTTCAGAAATCGTTTTTTCGAGTGAGGCAATATCTAATTTTGCTTTATCGAATTTTACAGTCGTAGATTTCTCCTGTAAGTTTACCTCAACGTTTTGAACGCCATCAACACCAGAAACCGCCTTCTCGATTGTGCTAACACACATACCGCACATAATTGAGGAGGTACTAATCGTGGTGGTTTCAAGATTCGTTGCTGCTGGCTGTTCTCCGCCGGAGGAGGATTGTTTCTGTCCGCAGCCGGTTAGCAACAAGCCGATTAACATTACTGAAAGAACAAAATATTGATACATTATTTGATTCCTTAACTTTTCTTTGTTTCTTTCTTTTCAGCTTTATCCGGGCATTCGTGTTTGCCATCTTTCGTTTTTGAACAATCCTCGCCGTGCTTGGCACCGGTTTTCTGGCAGCAATCATCGCCCTTGTCGCATTCTTTTTTTACATCTTTAGCTTCCTTGCTCATGCAATCCGCTTTACCATCGTGTTTGTGTGTTGCATCTTTAGATGTGCATTCAGATTTTTTTGCTTCGGCTTTAGCTTCAGACTTTGCGGCTTTGTCGCTTGGGCAGCAGGATTTTTGTTTTTCTTTTGCTGCATCGGTTTTCTTCGCTTCAGTTTGTGCAAATAGTATAGAAACTGATACTAATACTACTACTAGCAGGGCGAACAGATTACGTATTTTCATTTGTTACTCCTTTTGTTTTGTTGTTTAAGTTAGTTGTTTATTTAATATTCTTTGCAACTCTGTATAACGGCTACAATTTAAGCTTTTCTTTACTTAATTCAAATATTGAACATCTTGTAACTTGAACACAGGATACGGAATAATAATTCCAAATTATATCAATTTATCCTTCCTTCATCCAGCTTGCCATTTTTGAAACTTCTAATTTCCCTTTTTTTAATGCATGTTCCTTCATGTAGCTTAACAAAACCGGTGTTACTATCAAAACATGTATCGTTGATGTAATTAAACCGCCAATCATCGGTGCGGCTATCGGACGCATAACATCTGAACCTACACCTGCACTCCAGATAATCGGTAAAATTGAACGTTACCATAGGACTATTGGTGAAAAATGTTTAAGGATAAAATCACCAGTTTGCTTTGAAGACTTTAACACTAAAAGACTTCATGCTTCAATTAATTATCTTACACCGGAAGATTATTTTTTAGGAAAGAAAGAAGAAAGACTTGGAACGTTATACATTCCTTGTTGAAAGAGAATTAAAATTACAAAATATTGTAACTTTTCCCTTGAAGCATTACATTATTAGTACACTTGTAAACAATGAGCCGGGTGGATCTAGTGGACAATTTATTTGGGATGGGATGAACAATAGCAGAGAAAAAACCCGAATTGGAATTTATGTAATATTTTTTGGGAGGCATTTGATACAAAAAGCGGAAATGTTAATACTGTTAAATGGGCTGTTGTGCTTGCAGCTAAATTGTAATGAGTACTCGCTAGCTATCTAATAAAATATTTTTTGAAAAAAAAAACAGTAAAAGTATTGACTTTCTACCTATGAAGATATATATTGAATTTAGAATTTAATAACAAAGAGGAAAAAATGGCACAATATAATAAAATTGGGACGTATCAATCGCAGATGCGAGCTGAAACTGTTTTAACATTAGATATCGAAAATTTTATTCGCAATCATGAAAGTGTCAGTGGAAATTTAATTTCGGAGTATGGTACTCTGAATTTTTCAGCAAATTATATTAGGAACGGGTTAAATCTATCACTATCTATGGCTGAAAATCGTTTATCATTACAACAAGTTTTTCAAGATTTAAAAAATCCTTTTAATGCACAAGAAATAACAGTAAATTTTAATGGAAACGAGCATCATGCTGCAATTAATAATTCCGATATAGAAAGATTGATTAAAAATAAAGAACTCGGACCTTATGAAGGTATTTTAAGAATCATTAAACAATCCTCTGATGTCAAAGAGTTTTCAGAATCTTTAAAAAATCTACAGAATGTTTTAACCACCACTAACGTAACCACTCTTGTTGCAACAATTGCCGAAGATTCTGATGAACCAATCACAGTTTTTAAAACCTTATGGGAATGTATTTTAGCGGGATTAGGATACATAGCAGCTATTATCGGACTTGCCGCATGTGCGACAATTTTTTTGTGCTTCGTTGCTATACTTGGCGTGGTTGCAGCTTCACATTCTCTTGCAAGTTGTTTGGTGTATGGAGGGTTTGTTAAGTAGTAAATAATTAAGAGGGTACAATTTATAAATGCTGAAATTAATTTTACTTATTTTATTATTTTTACCTTACATTATACTTATATTAATGTACAAAAAGTTTCCACTTGCAGAATGGGCAGGTTTTTTTATGGTTACTGTAATGTGGTACTTATACTGGCTTACTGTATTGGATGAAAAGACCGTACTATTTTTCATAGGGAGTATAGGTGCTTACTTGGGGACGCTTCTTGGTGGAACTTTAGCAGGAATTGTAGCAATTAGAAATAGAAAACTTCAAAAAAAAATTAAATAAAATGTTAGAAGAATTTAACTTGTATAACTGGGTTATAGAAATTGGGCCTGGTCTCAGAATATCAATTGTTTTAGTATGTTTATTGGCATTTCTTCGTCAGAATGAGTGGTGGTCATTCCCAGTGCTCATTTTATTGTTTATAATGATAATTTCAGCAATTCCTATATCGATAATTAAAGGAAATATAGTTGAAATTCTAATGGTAATACCTGCCGCAATTTTATCTAAATTATTAGCATTCCGAATGATCTCAAAACGATTAAAGGCGGGCCTGTCGTTATACGAGGGTAAAGGATTTGACTGGCGATTTCCATCTTTAAAATAAAAATGTATCGTATAATAGATAGAGACCTAAATTATAAATTATGAGCAGTTCCCAAAATTAGTATTAAAAGGTAGTTGAATCATATTATGTCATATAAGATGAACATTAATTATTTTTTCGGTTTAAATTGAATTCTTCATGACTCTTTTCAGGGTACTGGTTTCATATAAACTTGCGCCTTAGGCGGATTCCCTTCTCTTTTCGTTTCGTTTTCATCTTTTTTTCTTCTCACATTCAGAATTGAACACACTTTTACCTCATCATATCTAATCCCAAGTGAACAGCTCTGCAAATATTATAGGTAAGATTGGTTAACCCGATAACCACTCATGCTCTCACCAGACCAATGCAACGCATAAACCTAAAAAATTCAAATTAGAAAACTCTGCCCACCATAAAAACCATCATCGTGAGCATAACTACACCGCCTATTATTGCATACGGTCCGATATCGTGCATCCACCCACCATGTTGTTTATGTGCGGTGTGAATGCTCAATTGGGCTTCAATTTCTACGGGCTTTTTTAAAACTACATCTTCTAATTCTGATATAAGGTAAGATACCTTTATATCCTTTTTTGTCTTAACAAGATAAGTAGTAGAATAATTCCCATCTGAATCTTTATATAAATCTCTATCGAATTGAACTGCATCTGAATGGATCTCGTGTCCAAATTCAGAAATCATTAATCGAACAGATGCTGTCGAAGTCATACTATCCTTAAGCGAATAGATTTTTATCCCGAATAGGGCATCGCTCTTATAAAACAGTGCTGGAAATTCAGCTGTAATTCTATAGTCGTTTATTTCTACTTCTTTTATTAATTTTTCTGACATTTCTTTGTGTCCATCGTCGTCCATTTTGTGCATCATTCCACCCATCATCATACAACCGGTGAGTGAAGTAACTGCAACAAAAATAATGACGGCTAAAAAGTGTTTCATAAAATTCTTTCCTTTATTTTTTGTTTGGTTTTTATATTTTAACATTTAATTTTCCTTCATCCAGCTTGCCCGCTAAGGCGGGCTTGCCATTTTTGGTATTTCTTCAGGTGTTGGCATTAATGATGACCCTCATGCCCATTTCCTATTTTGGTCGTGTCAATAGTTGTAAAGTGGTAGAACATATTATTTGCCATCATATTCATATCGCCCATTTGTGATTCCATCATTGCAATATCCATCATTCCATATCCCATGGAATCGCTGATAGGGCAGAGGGTATCATTCATAGCAAACTCACTTATAAGATGCAGATTTTTTTCTACCACAGCAATCATTAAGGTGAATAATATTTTCGTGTTCATGTTTTATTCTTTCTTGTTGTTTGATTAAAATCGGTTTCTTATTATTTAATATTTTCTAAATTCATTCCGCACTTCGAGCATTTTCCTTCTTTGTCTGATGTAACATCAGGGTGCATCGGACAACTATATATCGCAGTTATCTTATCGGAGGGTTTCATCTTTTCAAGTGCCATCCCGCATTCCGGGCACTTGCCGGGTTTATCCGACTTTACACTCGGACACATCGAGCATCCGTAGATATCGCCCTTCTTCTGAGTTTTTTTCTCCAGTTCTTTCGTGGTTTCTTTTTTCATGCAATCGGAGTTGCCATCGTGTTTGTGCGTTGCATCTTTCGATGTGCAGTCCGATTTTTTGCCTTCTGCTTTAGCTTCAGTCTTTGCAGCTTTGTCGCTTGGGCAGCAGAATTTTTGTTTTTCTTTCGCTGCGTCCGTTTTTTTGGTATCATGTTGTGATAGAACCGCTGAAACTGATACTAAAGCTACAAGTAACAGAGCTATCAGATTATGTAATTTCATTTGTTATTCCTTTTTGTTTAATGATTGAGATTTAATGTTGATGTTCCGATTTGCCTGTGGAATCATGACCACCTTCATGCTCATGTTCCTCGTTCACTTCCTTATGCTGGTGAGAGTGAGTTACCTGTTGCACAGCACTTCCACCTACACCGAACTCGTAAACTAACTTTCCACCCAAATGTGCACCATAGAGCATTGTGGCTACGGCGAGTCCGCCAATTACTAAATAAATAATTTGTTGGAGTCTCTGCGATGGTATCGCTGTCTTCAGGAAACTTCTCCAAAGAAATAAAACAATGAAAACGCCGGTAACTATCAATCCGATTGTCTCGTGAGTTTCCATAATTTCATGTGCAGCATCATTGTGTACAATTGTATCTGCGGCAATTAAACCGGTTATAGCCGTGATGACAATTGCAGCGGTGCCAAAAAGCTGTGCCCACCAGCCGGCATTCTTGAATGATTCTTTTTTCAACAAAATACCAAGTAAGTCCCAAAGCAATCCGACTGAAAGAATCGCAATCGGAAAGTGTACAAAATAAGGATGTATGTTTTGCATATTATTTCTCCTTTTATTTTAGCCTTTAATTATTTTTTTTACTTTTGCCTTTTTCATCTTGCCTTGATTTAGTTTTCTTTCATCCACCTTGCCATTTTAGAAACTTTCAGCGTTCCTTTTTTCAATTCACGCTCTTTCATCCAAGTGAATAATATTGGAGTTACAATAAGGACGTGTATTGCAGATGTAATTAAGCCGCCAATTATCGGAGTTGCTAAAGGCTGCATAACATCGGCACCAACGCCTGTACTCCACATAATCGGAACTAATGCTATGAGTGTAGTAGAAACTGTCATTACTTTCGGACGCAGTCGCAATACCGATCCTTCATAAGTTGCCTCTACAATGTCTTGCTGAGTTAATGGTCCGCGTTTACCGAGTTCAAAATCACGAAGCCGTTTATCCAGCGCTTCGTGAAGAAATACAACCATTATTAAACCTGTCTCGACCGCTAATCCATACAAGGCAATAAACCCCACCCACACAGCAACGGAAAAATTCGTCCCTAATAAATACGTCAAATACACACCACCTACTAACGCAAACGGAACTGAAAGCATTACAACGAATGCCTCTTTGGGGTCTTTAGTTACGAAATAAAGCATAACGAAAATTATTGCAAAAACTATAGGCATTAAAAGCTGTAAACGCTCCTTCGCCCTTATTTGATTTTCCCACTGTCCGCTCCACTTAAGCGTGTATCCGTCGGGTAACTTAAATTCTTTTTTAAGAACTTCTTTTGCTTCACCGACAAAACTTCCCATGTCGCGCCCCCGAACATTGAGATAAACGATTGAACGAAGTTGTGCGTTCTCACTTGAAATCATAGGTGGACCGGGAACGATTTCGATTTTCGCTAATTGTCCGAGAGGGAGGTAGGAACGGGAAGAAACGGAAGTTAGGATTTCGCCTGCCCGTCCGTCAGGCGGGGATTTTGCCTGCCCGTCCGTCAGGCGGGGATTTTGGATGTTTGATTTACCAGACATTGAAGACATACCACTCGAAGAACTTTGGCTTGTTGCTTCTGGCATCTGTTTTTTGCTGTCAACAACATTTACCGGAACTAACAAATTTTGCAGGGCTTTGATGTTATCCCGGGAATCACGGTCGTAGCGGACACGGATTGGAAATCGCTGTCTTCCTTCGATTACTACTCCAAGATTTTCACCGCCGATGGCAGTTTCGATGATGTCTTGAACATCGCCGATATTGATTCCGTATCGGGCAACCGCCTCCCGGTCGATTTTAATATCAAGGAACAACCCGCCTTGCGTTCTTTCGGCGTATAAATCGGCAGCACCGGGAATTTTTCGCAAAATCTGTTCTGCACGGATTGCAAGATGTTCAAGTGTATCTAAATTTTTGCCGAATATTTTCACACCCAAATCGGTCCGCACGCCAGTCGAAAGCATATTGATGCGGTTGATAATTGGTTGCGTCCAACCGTTCCGGACTCCGGGAATCTGTAATTTTGCATCGAGTTCCGAAATTATATCGTTCTTCGTAATACCAGTCCGCCACTGATCCTTCGGTTTAAGCATTATAATCGTTTCGATCATACTCACGGGTGCGTTATCGGTAGATGTTTCGGCTCTACCTGATTTTCCAAGGACAAGGTCCACCTCCGGTATTGTTTTGATTATCGCATCCTGAACCTGTAAAATTCTATTTACTTCTGTGATAGATGCTGATGGCAAAGTTACAGGCATAAAGAGCAAACTACCTTCGTCGAGCGAGGGCATAAATTCCGAACCGGTATTCATTACCATTGGTATTGTAATGAGTAGGGCAACGATATTTATCGCGATTGTTGTCTTCCGCCATTTCAGCGTCCATCTGATAATCGGTGCATAAAAATTATTTAAATGCTTGGTTACAGGATTTTGATTTTCCAAACGGAATTTACCTCGCGTCAACATCGTCATTAACATGGGGACAAGCGTGATAGCTATGATTGCTGACCCTATCATTACGAAAGATTTTGTGAACGCTAACGGGTGGAACAACTTTCCTTCCTGTCCTGTAAGTAAAAATACAGGAAGAAACGAAACCACCATAATAGCAACTGAAAAGAAAATTGCAGGTCCAACTTGTTTTGCCGACATAATTGCGATCTCGGTATAATCTTTATCCGTCAAAGTTCCTTTTTCGTGTTGTGCACGTGCAACATTGCGATACGCATTTTCAACGAGAACTATTGAGGCATCTACAATCACTCCTATCGAAATAGCAATCCCCCCCAACGACATTATGTTGGATGTTATTCCGAACATTTTCATTCCGATGAATGCAATCAGCACAGCTATCGGTAATTCAATAATCACTCGCAGCACACTACGAACATGCAGAAGGAAAATAAGTACCATAATGCTTACTACAATTCCTTCTTCAATAAGAGTATTTTTCAAATTGTGGACTGCTGCCATTATTAAATCGCTGCGGTCGTAAGCTGGAACAATTTTAACACCCTCGGGTAAGCCCGGTGTAATCTCCTCAATTTTTTTCTTCACACGGTCGATAACATCTTTGGCATTTTCGTTATAACGCATCACAACGATACCACCAACTACCTGACCTTTTCCGTCTTTTTCAAGCGAGCCGCGACGGATGTCGCCACCAAGTTGAACTACTCCGATATTCCGTATATAAATAGGTGTTCCGGACGAGCTTGTCCCGACAACTATGTTTTCGATATCACGCACTGATTGGATGTATCCCTGACCGCGAACAAAATACTCGGCATCGGAGATTTCAAGTATTTTCCCGCCGACATCATTGTTGGAACGCATTACAGCATTTTGTATATCGGCAATCGAGACGCTGTACGCTTTCATTTTATCAGGATCAATATCAACCTGATATTGTTTTAAAAATCCACCGATTGATGCAACCTCGGCTACGCCTTGCACACCTTGTAAGTTAAGTTTGATGTACCAATCCTGAATTGAGCGAAGCGTGCCTAAATCGCTTTTACCTTCTACAGTGTACCAGAAAACATGCCC
>JAUXOG010000117.1 GCA_030682385.1 Bacteroidota bacterium | reverse complement strand
CCGCTGCTTCCCGGTGTTGAAGTTATCAAAGATGCGAGTGGGTATAAAATTCCCGGTGAAGAAGGGTTTGAGAAAAGTGCTTTTGGTGGTTGGTCGTGGTGGAGGGAAATCAGAGATGAGAAGACAGCTTTCTTTGCACGTAACATCAGCAGCGGCATTCACACTTTTTCATACATTGCACGTGCTGAAATCCCCGGTCAATATCACGTTATGCCTGCTGTTGGCTCGCTGATGTATTATCCCGAAGTGCGTGGAAACTCTGATGAAAAGAAAATCGAAATAAAATAAAAAATATCGAATACAGATTACACGTCATCGTGATAACACACGATTGATACACCCCAAAAGATCTTCGATATCGTAAGGCTTAGTAATATAGTCGTTTGCGCCCAATTTTAACGAATCGATAGCGCTGCTCAATTCAGTAACTGCAGTAAGCATGATGACGCGGGTTTTCGAGCCGGATTGTTTTAAATTTTTTAACACTTCAACTCCATTGACACGCGGCATTCGAATATCTAATAAAATCAAATCGTAATTATTATTCTTCAACATTTCTAAAGCAGTGTCGCCATCGTCAGCAGTTTCCATATCAAAGCCCTCTAATACAAGTTGGCTCTTAACTAATATTCTTAATGCCTCTTCATCATCTACATATAATATTTTTGTTTTATCCATAATTAATTTCCTTCTTTATAGTAATTTACAAAAAAAAAGATAACAAATCAATCGTGTTCAGCCGAAGGGGGCGAATGTTCCGTTTGTGGGAATGTGTGTGCAGTTTTATCCCACTTCAGAGGTTTACCTCTTAAAACCGATTTTGTAAAAAGATACAAAGCCCTCGCAGTAGCTGAAAAATTTATGATATTCGATAACGGAACACGAATGATACTCAAAGTTGCCGCCCAAAGTCCATACACACGTTTTGTTGTTATAAAGCGGTGAGCAAGCCGCCATAACATTAACATAGTATCAATTACAACCAAATCCCAGAGTAAAGTACCTTTAACGACAATGGGGGGAAAAAGCGCCCCTGCCGCAAAACCCCAACGGATTGATTCATATAGTAATAAATAGAAAACGACCACGTAAGCAAAAAAATTAATCGAATTCGTAATTACAGCTTTTCGATCTCGATAGAGAGTGAACCTGAATTTAGCATCGCCGACCCATCCAACATTTCTCCACGATTCAAGACAAATACCTGTTAACCAGCGTGCTCGTTGCCTGACTGCTGCTCGCAGTGAGTGTGGAAAATATGCCCGCGTTGATACATCAATTCCGAAGGGCTTGTAAACGTATAATAAATTAGCACGACCGAGTGCGAGTCGCAGAGCAATATCGTAATCCTCGGTGAGCGATGCTGCTCTAAAAATATTTTTCGCGAACGATGTTCCTACAAATTCCAGCAGCCATCGGTTGTAAGCAGTTCCAACTCCGGCTGAAGGAACGAAACCACTGAAATGCGCACGGGCTACTAAATCCTTCGTATGATTTTCTGCAAATTCATCGGCATAAGTCCAGTGGATAATGTTTGCATGTTCAACGTGAAGCGGAAAAACCGGTACCTGAACCATATCATATTCGGGTATAAAGTAATTATGTAATTTTAAGGACATCGGATGGATAATATCCTCGGCATCGTGACCTATAATAATGTCGTAACGTTTTCCTGTAGCGTTTTCATGTTTAACAAGTCCCTGAAATACTTGATTCAAGTTATCGGCTTTAGTGGTCGGTCCTGGCCTCTCGGTTACAATCGCATGCACGTTCGGAAATATCGCACTTACTTCTTCAACTTTTTTTATTGTAGCGGGGTCGTTCGGGTAAACGCCTACAAAAAAATCGTAATTGGTATATTGAATAGTCCGGTTTGCGTTCGTCAGCATCTTATCGATTACATCTGCTTCGTGCCAGGCGGGGACGAAAATAGCGATATGCTTTTCTTCTAATCCCTCTATCTCTTCCGGTTTAGTATAACGGTATTTTTTAAATTTTTTTCTATCAAAAAAACTATGGAACCAATAATATAAATCAACAAAAATATCGTCTAACGCACTAAGTAATAGAAAG
This sequence comes from Bacteroidota bacterium, assembly GCA_030682385.1. GTDB lineage: Bacteria > Bacteroidota > Ignavibacteria > UBA10030 > BY39 > JASEGV01. The sequence goes on along the minus strand of JAUXOG010000117.1, from coordinate 9,423 downwards.
ACTGCAACTACAAAAGTACCGATGTATAAATAATCATAAGTTGAACTGAAAAACGAAATTATCAGATCAATCATAACAAACGCCCGAAAATTATGAATAACCTGTATGAATTGTAATACGAAGGATACGGAATTGGTTCGTTACCAACTTTCCAGTATGTACCTCTGTGAAATTCAGCAAGGAAACTTAAGCCAAATGTATGGTGCGGAATTATGCGAACCCCTCCTCCCCACTCAACCACATTATTATAAAATTGTTTTTTCGTATCACGAGTAACATCTATGCGTGCAAAAATATCGAGAGCGCTTTTTTTCCATTCAACGATTCTACCGCCTGCTTTGCCTGTACTAAAACCGATGAGATTTGAATATCTCGAATAATATCCGCAAGAACCATAAACATCCGCAAATGGTTTAAAGCCGAATCGTACAACAGCCGGCGTCGAGATTTCCGGATATATTCCATTACCGTAAGTTATCAATGCCCGAAAATCTTCTTTGATACGCGATGAGTTTTCACTTTTTATCAAATCGATTCCAATACCTCCTTGGATAAAAATTCTCAGACCGGCTAAAGGATTCGACACTAAACCTAATCCGAGTATTGCCGCATTATCTGAAAAAATAATTGGCGGCTGTTCGGTGTTGCCGCTTTTCGATTTAGTATCGCCCGAAATTTCAAAAGAACCAAACACCGAAACCAACTTATTACCAACTATCGAAAAGCCCTCGCGAACTTGTATAAAACTAAAAATGCTTTCGAATCGCGAATCATAATAAGGCGATGCGTAAACCTCGCCCCACCAAGGGTGTTTTTGTAATCCCTCATCAGTGCCTAAAACTATTACTGCGGCTTGCGATTTTTCTCTAATATCTGGATCATCGGAGTTTTCTAACTGTCTGAAATAGGCAAGCGCCTCATCATTTCGTTCTAAAGAATTATATAAGTAGGCTAATTGAAGTTTGATTGTATCGGATGGAGCTAATTGGTCGGCGGCAACGAACTGTTCGATTGCTTCGCTCTTTTTATCTTGCTCTAAAAAAAGATACCCCAATTGTTTTTTAATTTGCACGTCGGTCGGAGCAATCAAAGAAGCTTGTTGAAATAATGAGATTGCCTCCTGTGGGTTGGTGCTGATTGTTTCGTATGCTTTGGTTAGCAGCGAATGTAAATTTTGTGTCGTGTCCTGAGAATAAAGAGAAGACGAAGAATTGAGAAAGATTGTAACTGAAACGATGAATAAGATTTTTGTAAGAGACTTTTTTAGAATCATGTTATCGAGTTTTCGTTCAAATTTTGGTTTAATTTAACTATTTTTTTTATCTGTTACAACAGAATCTGTGAATAATTTCTTAATTCTACAGTGATAATTGACACAATTAAGACTTCTCTTCCCAGACTTGAACCAAATTGACGATAGTTTCTACTGCCTTCTGCATATCTTGTATGCTAATCCACTCCCGCTTTGAATGGAAAGAATGCCCGCCCGCAAAAAGATTTGGCGTCGGCAGTCCCATAAAGCATAACCTCGCACCATCGGTACCGCCCCGTATAATATTCATTATCGGTTCAACGCCGGCACGTTTTATCGCTTCCGTGGCATACTCCATTACCTGCGGATGTTTATCTATTATGTAACGCATATTTCTGTACGATTCATCCACTTTAAATTCCATTTTTGCTTTCGGATATTTTTCCATAACTTCTTCGGCAATTTTTCTAATGTAATCTTCTTTTTCTTTCAATTCTTTTTCTTCGAAATCGCGTATCAGATATTTGATAACAGTTTGCTCAACTCCGCCGTTTATAATATGAGGATGCACATAACCTTCGCGCTTTTCTGTGGTCTCGGGTGATAGTTTATCTTTGGGAAGTTTTTCAATTATCTCAGCAGCAATTTTTACGCTATTCACCATTTTATTTTTTGCATAACCGGGATGAATATTTCGACCGGTTATTGTTATTGTAACTGAGTCGGCACAGAAAGTTTCGTTTTCAATTTCACCGCACTGTTCGCCATCGACCGTGTAGGCGTAATCGGCGCCAAATTTCTTTACATCAAAATATTTAGTCCCGGTACCGACTTCTTCATCGGGTGTTACACAAATTCGGATTTTCCCGTGCTTAATTTCAGGATGCTTTATCAAATGGTTGATTGCATCGAAAATCTCAGCAATCCCGGCTTTATCGTCGGCTCCCAAAAGTGTACTACCATCTGTAGTTATTATGTCGTTTCCGATTTGATTTTTTAAATCGGGATTTTCTTCGACGGTTATTACAATTGAGTTATCTGCCGGCAGAACAATATCGCCGCCTCGATAATTTTTATGAAGAATCGGTTTTACATTTTCACCTGTTACATCGGGTGAAGTGTCCATGTGCGATATCAAACCGATGACAGGAACTTTTTTATTAGTAGTGGCTTCCAATGTGGCGGTTACGTATCCATATCCGTCCATCGCTGCATCTTTTAAACCCATTTCAGTAAGTTCCTTTACCAACCCAGTGCCCAATATTTTTTGCTTTTCGGTGCTTGGGTAAGTCGTCGATTCTTCTGACGATTGAGTATCGTATTTAACATATTTTAAGAATCTCTCTTTTATTTTGACATTTATTCCTTGTGAATATATAAAGATTCCGTTTAAATTAAAAATTCACCTGAGGGGCTGTCCCAAAAGTCATTGCGATCCCGACTTCAGTCGGGAGAAGCCTGCCCGCCGCAGGCAGGCAATCTCAACGTATCGTTTTTAGATTGCATTAAAAGATTGCTTCGTCGTCCGTCAACTGACGGACTCCTCGCAATGACAAATCGCTTACTTTTTGGACAGCCTCTTACACAGAATAGATGTTTTTTTTTATTTGATAAACTTCGTAAATAACATTATATTTCTACGTGTATATGAATAAGAACAATAAAGAAATTCAAAAGAAAATTATAGCGCCATACAAGGATCTACTTGTTATAACGATTGTTGCAGTCCTCGTGTTTTTAATTGCATCCATTTATAATTTTACTGACAAGATTATAAATATTATTGTAAAGATTCATAGTACTTTCCATCCGCTCGATGAAATCTTCACTGTACTGATAATATTGGCATTTGCCTTTGGAATTTTCTCGATCCGTAGATGGAGGGAACTAAGAAATGAAATCGCTAAAAGCACATCTCAAGAAGCGGAGAAAAGATTACTTGCCCAGACTGTTGTATCTGTAAAGGATTGCATTTCTATTACCGATATGAACGATAACATTATATTTGTAAATGATGCATTCGTTAATGTGTATGGATATTCTAATGAGGAATTAGTGGGTAAGAATATTTCTATGGTTCGCTCCCCTAACACATCGCCCGAAGTAACCCAACAAATACTTCCTGCTACACTTACCGGAGAATGGTACGGTGAACTTGTTAATCGTCGTAAAGATGGCAGTGATTTCCCGATAGAACTTTGGGCATCACTTGTCAAAGATAACGATGGCAAACCGGTTGCATTGGTTGGCGTTGCGCGGGATATTACGGAGCGTAAGCGAGCAGAGGAAGAAATATTTTACCACCATGAATTCCAAAAAGTTATTACCACTATATCTTCAAACTTTGTCAATATTAAAATATCTGAGATTGATGAGGCAGTAGAAAAAGCACTTCAAATTCTGGGAGAATTTGTTAAGGTTGACCGCAGTTACGTTTTTATTTTTTCGGACGACGGAACGAAGATGAGTAATAAACACGAATGGTGTGCAGAAGCAATCGAACCGCAGATTAAGAATCTTCAAGGGCTTCCTGTTGAAATATTCCCATGGTGGATGGAAAAACTTCGACGATTTGAAAACATTGTTATCGCTAATGTTGCCGACCTGCCGCCTGAAGCGAGTGCTGAAAAAGAAATTCTCCAGTCGCAGGATATCAAATCCATCGTTGTCATTCCGATGATTTCCGGTAATTCTTTGGTCGGATTTCTTGGGTTCGACTCCGTCCGAATTGAACGCACTTGGCGGAATGATGAAGTAAGCCTGCTAAGAGTGGTCGGAACGAACCTGGCAGATGTTTTAGAACGCAGAAAATTAGAAGAGGCAATACAGAATATTGCAATGCAGCTTTCCATTGCACAAGAAATGTCCAACATCGGTAGTTGGGATGCCGATTTGCATACGAACATCGTAATATGGTCAGATCAACTATATCGTATGTATGGCTTAGAGCCCGGGTGTTGTACCCCTTCGTTAGAGAAATTTGTTGAATTTGTGAATCCTGATGAGAGAAGGTTGGTTAAAAATAAAATTGAAAATGCTCTGCGAGACCATAAGCCATTCGAATTTGAAAACCGAATACTTCGAAAAGACGGAGAAGAAAGAATATTATCAGCCAAAGGCTTTGTGGCTATTGATGCTTCAGGTGAGCCAACAAGGATATATGGTTCTGCCCAAGATATTACCGAGCGCAAGCGCGCAGAGCAAACAATCAAAGAAAATGAAACCAAGTTCAGAACTCTGTTCGAGACAGCCAACGATGCAATCTTTATCATGGACGAGAAAATCTTCCTGGACTGCAACTCCAAAACCGAATTAATGTTTGGATGTTCAATGAAAGATATTGTCGGTCATTCCCCCGTCGAATTTTCACCAATACAACAACCCGATGGGCGTTTATCGGCTGAAAAGGCAGTCGAAAAAATTCGTGCTGCATTAAACGGTGAACCTCAGTTTTTTGAATGGAAACATTGCCACCTTGACGGCTCACCCTTCGATGCTGAGGTGAGTTTAAACAAAATCGAACTTAATGGTATCAGTTATCTGCAAGCTATTGTCCGCGACATCACCGAGAGAAAGCAGGCGGAAGCCGAGAGAGAAAAAATTATCGTGGAGTTGCAACAAGCGATGGACAACATAAAAACATTAAGCGGTTTAATCCCTATTTGTGCTTCTTGCAAGAAAATACGCGATGATAAGGGATATTGGAATCAATTAGAACAATATATAATCGAGCATTCAGATGCTCAATTTACGCACGGTATCTGCCCGGAATGTGCAAAGCCATATTACGACAATTTTAAAAAATAGTTGACATTACTCGTAAATAACATTATATTTTTTACGTCTTCTTACTGAAAATCGGCGTTTATCCTTATAGAAAAAGATAATCTATACTTGATTTATTTTTGCATATAAAAATTCATTAACCAAATTAAGTAATTTAAAAACATTCGAAAGGTGTTATATGAAACATAGGTTTTCATTATCAATACTTTCTACCATTGCTGGAGCACTAACGGCAGTGGTCGGACTTCTCGTGCTCATCGGTTGGCAGTTCGATATTGCTATACTCAAGAGCCCACTTCCCGGTGCAGTTTCAATGAAAGCAAACACAGCCGCAGCATTTCTTCTTGCCGGACTTGCTCTCATCCTCCTGCAGCGGTCGAGTTACACCGCCAAAGCGCTTGTGCGCCTCTGTGCGGTTATGATTGCGATGGTGGGATTCCTTTCACTCTGTCATCACCTGTTCGGCTGGGACCTTGGAATCAATGATATCCTTTTCCGCGAGCCGCCAGGTGCGATTGCAACATCATATCCGGGTCTGATGGCGCCTAATACAGCGTTGAACTTTTTACTGTTAGGATTTGCTTTCTTTGTTCTCACGTATCAAAGAATCCGCAGCAGCTTTCTCATTGAGTTTCCTCTTGTCTTTGCAATCTCTATTAGTGTCATCGGGTTTGTGGGTTATGTGACTGGGCTCGTGGAGTTGGCTGGACCCGCCGCATATACAAAAATGGCAATTCACACAGCAGCCGCTTTTATCGTCCTGTGTATCGGGATGATCTTCACCGCCTATGAGCGGCAACATTCACCGATCATGATCGAACAAAAACTATTTGCCGGACTTACTGCCGCAGCCGCCGTCATCATCTTCATCTCGATTCTTTCTCTTTCGAGTATCCAGTCTCTTCTTCAAGCAGGCAATTGGGTGAAGCATACACAACAAGTAAAGAATCAGATTGGAGCCGTTCTCGCTCATGTTATCGAAGTTCAATCGGGTGACCGTGGTTTCATTCTCACCGGTGATGACAATTTCCTTGTTGTATACAACAGGGCACTTGATGAATTCCCCACTCTCCTGAACAACCTACGTTCCCCAATAGCCGATAACCCACGACAACAGAAGTCGTTTGCATCGCTCGAAAAGTTAGTTGAAGAGCGCGTTGCATTCTCCAACCGGTTGGTTTCCACGAGAATGACGAAGGGAGAAGCAGAAGCGCGTTTGTTGTTTGCAACAAACAGAGGTAGAATGCTCACCGATAGCATCCGCGTTCTTGTTGCACGGATGATTGCGGAGGAAGACCAGCTTCTACAAACGAGAAGTGAGGATGAAACACGTCAGGCAAATCGCAACCAGCTTATTACTTATCTCAGTCTTGCGGTGCAGGTGCTTTTGCTGGCATTCATTTTTCTTTTAGTGAATAAAGATATTGTAGGGCGTAGAAAAGCGGAAAAAAAACTGGAAAAACTGAACGAAGAACTTGAAGACCGCGTAAAAGAACGAACAGCATCTTTACTTAAGAGTGAAGAACGCTATCGCAGCACTTTAGAAAATTTGATGGAAGGTTGCCAGATTATTGACTTTGATTACCGCTATTTATACATCAACGATGTTGCAGCTAAACAAGGTCGTTGCACTAAAGAGGAATCGCTCGGACATACAATGATGGAAAGGTACCCCGGAATAGAAAAGAGCCAAATGTTTAGCAAACTCCGGAAATGCATGATGGAACGGGTTCATCAGGAAATGGAAAACGAATTTATTTATCCAGATGGTTCAAAAGCTTGGTTTAATCTCCATATGGAACCTGTGCCTGAAGGAGTTTTTATTTTGTCTATTGATATTACTGAGCGTAAGCGAGCAGAGTTATTACAAAATGCTGTTTACCGAATTTTCCAAGAAACAGATAAAACTGAAACGCTCGACGATCTTTACAAATCCATTCATTATATTGTTAAAACTGTAATGCGAGCAGAAAATTTCTATATCGCTTTGTTCGATGAAGAGAAAGATCTCATCAGTTTTCCGTATTTTGTAGATGAAGTTGATGTTCCATCTCCACCTGTTAAACCTGGGAAAGGATTGACGGAGTATGTTCTCCGTACAGGTAAATCTCTCCTTTGTGATGAAGCTACTGATACAAGACTTTCCCAGCAGGGAGAAATCGAACTTATTGGAGCGCTTTCAGCGATATGGTTGGGAACACCGTTAATCGTTGGCACCAAAACAATCGGCGTCATGGTCGTACAAGATTACAACGATCCGAAGGTTTATGGCGAGCACGAATTGCACATGATGGAATATGTCTCATCGCAGGTGGCAAAAGCCATCCAGCACAAACGTGCCGAAGAAAAACTTAGACATAGTGAGGAGCAATTCCGCCTCATATCAGAAAACGTAGCCGACCTTATCGCAGTGCTTGACCTTGAAGGAAGGCGTGTGTACAGTAGTCCATCGTACAAGAACATTCTTGGGGATCCGGAAGCACTCCGCGGAACAGACTCATTCCGGGAGATTCACCCAGAGGATCGGGAAAAAATTAAATCCATTTTCCAGGAGACAATAAAAACAGGTATTGGCCAACGCGCAGAATACCGGTTTTTCAAACCTGATGGAAAAATCGTTTACATCGAATCGCAGGGAAGCGTAATACGTGTTAAGAAAGGGAAAATTACCAATGTGGTTGTTGTGAGCCGTGACGTTACAGAAAAGAAGCTGCTCGAGCAGCAGTTCTTACGTACACAGCGATTGGAAAGTATTGGCACACTCGCAGGTGGAATTGCGCATGACCTTAATAATGTATTGGCGCCAATTCTCCTTTCGGTTGAGTATCTTAGGAAAATAATTAAAGATGAAAACGGAAAGCGTATGCTTGATGCTTTAGAGTCAAGTGCAAAGCGCGGTGCCGATATTATAAAGCAGGTGCTTACTTTCGCACACGGCACAGAAGGTGAAAAAGGTATAATCCAGTTGAAGCATTTGATAAGTGAAATGGTAAATATTATAAAGGAAACCTTCCCCAGGTTAATACGACTCGATTTAAAAATTGCGAAGGACCTTTGGACAATTGAAGGTAATGCTACAAATCTACACCAAGTGTTATTGAACTTATGTGTGAATGCACGAGACGCAATGCCGAATGGCGGGAAATTAAAGTTAGCTGCAGAAAATTTTGAAATTGATGAGAGCATGGCAAAAATACATATCGACGCGAAGCCGGGACGATACGTTATTCTTTCAGTTACTGATACTGGAACGGGTATTCCAAAAGAAATTATAGATAAAATATATGACCCATTTTTTACAACAAAGGCTGTCGGAAAAGGCACAGGCCTTGGCTTGTCTACAGTACATGCTATAGTAAAAAGCCATGGAGGATTTATCAATGTTTACTCTGAAGCCGGGAATGGAACAACATTTAAAACATATTTGCCGGCCGCGGAATTGGGACAGACAGAGAAATCGGGAAGTAAAGGAAAAGAACTTATAACCGGTAACGGTGAACTTATTCTTGTAATTGATGACGAATTATCAATATGCGAAATTACCAATGAAATCTTGGAGATGTTCGGATACCGTGTTCTTACTGCTTCTAATGGTGCGGAAGGATTAGTCATATTTAAATCCAGAGCTAAGGATATAACCTTGGTAATTACCGATATGATGATGCCAATAATGGACGGACCGCAAACGATTCGAGAGTTACGTAAGATCAACCCGGCAGTGAAAATAATCCTTTCCAGCGGACTTATGGAAAAAGATGATACCGATAAAGGCATCGAGCATATTGCTGATGGTCTCATCGCAAAACCATACACTGCTGAGAAGCTTTTGGAGGTAATACATTCAGTGTTGCATAAAGGATCATGATATTTATTACGAAAGGATTTAGATATGACCGATATTCCAAAAACATACATTGTTGATGAAAATAATACAAAGGTCGCCGTACAACTTGATATCAGTACCTTTGAAAAAATCGAGGAAATTTTGGAAAACTTTGGATTGGTTCAATTGATAAACGAAGTTAATAATGAAGAAAAGCTGTCGATTGCCGAAGCCAAAGTATATTATCAGACTTTGGATAAGAAACAGTGAAGGTCGATTACAGGAAACGGTTTCTCAAAGAGCTTTCTAAGATTCCCTCGCCCATTAGGCAGGAGATTGAGACTTTTATTTTTAATGACATACCTGCCCTGAATAATTTTTCTCAATGCAATAAGAGATTTATCGATATTTTCCATAGGCTGCGAAACGGAGTTTACCTTTCTCGTTCCGACCGTCCTGCGTCGGACTTATGTTCAGTTTTGCATAATGGGGATGAGTTCGAAATAAGACCAAAGAATGTTTAAGAAAAAAGAACTCCGTAGGAGTTCAATGTCTGTAGAAA
>JAUXOG010000111.1 GCA_030682385.1 Bacteroidota bacterium | reverse complement strand
TGACTTTTTCTCTTTGCGGAAAACGGGACTCAAGATGAAGACGACGATAAGTTTCGTAAAGAATCGAAGGAATTGTTGGATACAATTGTAAATAAATAGCTGCTGCTATTTCGTATATAGTCTAAATAAAAATAAAAGCTCGACTTTTAACACAAAGCCGGACTTATTTTTTTGAAATAAGTTTATGATGTGATTAGCTTCTTCATCTCGCGAACCGCATTTTCCAAACCCACAAACATCGATCGGACAATTATTGCATAACCGATACTAACTTCATCAATCTCTTTTATTTTTGTAATCGGTTTGATGTTTTCGTAATCCAATCCGTGTCCCGCATTAACTCCCAAACCTAATTGCTTTGCATACAATGCGGTGGTTTGTATTCTGCTTAAATGCATTTCAATTTGTCTTTTCGTTTTGGCTTCAGCGTATTCACCTGTGTGAATTTCGATCATATCAGCACCGATTGCTTTCGAAGCTTCCCATTGTTCATCTACTGGATCAATAAATAAGCTAACTTTTATTCCGCTGTCGTGAAGTTGTTGAATTGATCTCTTAAGAGAAGCTTTGTATTTAACAACATCAAGCCCGCCCTCAGTTGTCAATTCTTTACGCCGTTCGGGAACCAACGTGCATAAATCCGGTTTAACTCGTTTTGCAATTTTTACGATTTCCTGCGTGGCAGCCATTTCTAAATCTAATTTCGTAGTTACCGATTTTCGTAATCTATAAACATCACCATCCTTGATATGGCGGCGGTCTTCACGCAAATGGCAAACAATACATTCAGCCCCTGCCTTTTCGGCTAACAAAGCCGCTTCGAGGGGGTCAGGTTCTTTCCCTCCCCGTGCATTTCTTAATGTTGCAATATGGTCTATGTTTATCGCTAATCTCATTGTAATCGTTTTCTAATTATGTATTGAAATTGGTCTGGTTGTTTACGGACAATTTTTAAACCGTCCGGAATAGAAATCTCAGGTTGAATATATCCTGTTGAATCAGCTAACAAATATTGATAATCTATATACGCTTTTAAATTCTCGGAAGAAAAATCTGCAAGCATATCTATGCTGCCGCGAATTATTACATCTAATTTTGGAGGTATTAAAATAACTTCGCGGTTAGGAGGTAATAATCTGATTTCAATGTTGATTCCGGGGAAGGTTTTTTCTGCAAACGGCTGTACGTTTATACTGTAATTAATTTCACTCTGTTCGAGGCTGAGTATATACTGCAGCGGTTCGGTTAGCTTAAGTGTTGTGTTCAACGGTTTGCTGGTTTCTACAAATTTTTTCTTTTCGGTGGTCCATTCGTTCAAAGTATCGAGTATGCTCTTAGCCCCTTTAATAACGACGCTGTCGGGCAGAATATTCGCCACGCCGATTTGTCCGTAACCGTCGCTGAATTCCACATCTACATCAGTAATAACTTTTACTTTCTTTTCTGAAGATATATCAATTTCAATTGCAATCGAGTCGGGGGACGAGTCCATCAAAGTAATTTCCGTTGGCAGCAAGAAATAATCGGAAATAAAATAATCTGTATAAACGATGGAACTTTTTGAAAAATATGAAGCATCTATAAGAAATATTTTCTCGCTGGTAATTGTATATTTTAAAAGATGCCAACCGGTGCCCCTCAATTTCATCGTTACTGATTTTGGTAAAGTCTTTTTTAAAGCAGATTGAGCGGGTAAATTTTTGAGTTGTACAGGGAGCGATACAGAAGTTGTGTATTCGTAAGTCATGCTTACCGATGCCCACAATAATGTTGCAAACAAAATTGTAGCAAGTATTATGTGCCAGTGCTTCGATTTCATTTGTTACTAAATAAAAAAACTCCATCTTTCGTTTGAAATGAAGAACGTATAATGTTCTGAAAGATGGAGTTCTTGAATTAAATTTTTGTTACTTGGGAAATTTAGCATTCATTAGTTCAGTAATCAGATTTTCTTTGTTAGCCATTGAAATTTGTCTGCCGAATATTGTTAAACCCTCGACACCCCTTGCGTATTTCCGGAGTTGATGTACGCTCAGCGATTCAAGCTGTTGCAGATATTCCTGTTCTGTTTCGGTTGCTGGTAAAACTGTTTCCTTTACAGTTACTGCTTCTTGAACTACTTCTTTAGCCGGAGGTTTTGCCTCTCGTGGTTTCGTTTTCTTTTCACGGATTGGCTTTGTTTTTTCAACAATTACTTTTGGCATGAACGGTGGTATTGGCGGCATCTCCAATTTTGTAAATATCAAATTTTTGAGTTCACCAACCGGACGTGGTATTACATGAGTCGAAATAAGCTCTCCGACACGCGCTGCTGCAGCCGCGCCGGCATCGACTGCCGCCCGCACTGCGGCAACATCGCCTATCACCTTAATCGTTACAAAGCCGCCTCGAATTTTTTCGCTGCCAACAAGTTTCACATCGGCTGCTTTAGTAGCAGCATCGGCGGCTTCAATCGATCCGATCAAACCTCGAGTCTCAATTAAACCGAGTGCAAAATCTAACATTTCCATTTTTAACCTTACGGTTTATTTTCCTTCGGGACGCTTGGGAAGAATTAATTCAACATCAATGTGCGGACGTGGGATTACGTGTACCGATACCAATTCGCCGACTCTTTGAGCTGCTGCTGCACCTGCATCGGTTGCTGCTTTTACTGCTCCGACATCGCCGCGAACCATTACGGTAACATATCCGCCACCGATAACTTCTTTACCAATCAAAGTTACTTTTGCGGCTTTCACCATTGCGTCGGCTGCCTCAATTGAGCCAACCAATCCTTTTGTTTCTACCATTCCTAATGCGTCTAATGAAATATCTGGCATAATTAAATCCTGTTAATGTTTAAGATATAGTTATAATAATAAAAAATTCATAACGAATATAAGTAATTGGGAGCATAATGTCAAATACTTACTTTTTTTGCTCCTTTTTTGAAAATAATCCAATTAAAATTAGTAAAATCGAAATTCCCCATCCTATGTGCGATATTATGTAACCTGTTTTGTAAATACCGGGATCAAAAATAAATTCAATTTTGTGCTCGCCGGCGGGAACGACTACCGACCTTAAAACGTAGTTGGTTTTATATATTTCGGTTTCATTACCATCAATATATGCTTTCCAACCAGCAGGATAATAAACTTCGCTCAAAACAAGTAACGATGTGTTGTTGCAATAAGTCGAAAGCTCGATCAAGTTTGTCTTGTAGTTTAGTGTATTAATATGTACAGAATCGGATTTAGCCAGGAGTGTTGATGGCTGTTTTTCGAGAACGGCTTTTGTACGGCTGTCGAATTCTGACGAATTCAGTATCCTGAAAACCTCAGTTTTGTTTTTAGCGACAATAGCTTCGTCCACGAAGAAAGCCCTTGGCTGATAAGCGGGATTTAAGTAAGTTGCGGTTTGTTTATTTTGATCATAGGCAGCGATCGTAAATTTATCTTCCGGCAGCCTTCCTTGGAATATTAAATATTTTGTGTTCAGCATATTTACGATATTCATATTTATCGGGAACATCGCGTCGGTGCTATTGTATAAACACGAATCAATCATATCCTGATAAATTTTAATTTTTGCAGGGCTGTATCCGCCGATTGATTCGATTGTATGATACATCCAGGTGTTATCCATGAATAATTGACCGAGTGGAAAAATGCGATACTGCGATTTATCTGTTTTTAGAAATTGAACGTTTTGGTCGGGTGCAAAATGTTGTTCGGCAGCGGATTTCGGTTTTGGGTCAACATATTTTGTATCAATTATGAATAAGTCGATTATCAATATCAGAATCAACGCTGATCCCAAAATAGTTGATTTGATTTTGTTGTTGAGGTATAAGACGATTAATCCAAGCGATGCTAACGCAATGATTGCAAATTTTATATAGTCTTTCCACAACATATCAAAGCGGATTTCTTTTAACTGCTGTAATACCTGAGGAGCTTGAGCAGCATATTGTTGTTGAAGCTGTTGCATTTCGCCTTCCTTAACAAACATAGATCCGGATAGTGTAGTGTAAATAGTAGATTTTCCGATAAAACCGATTACTAAAATGGTTGCGATAATTCCCATTGTGATATAAAACCCTTTTCGCATTTTGGTTGTATCAAACTTCGCCGGAAGTTCGATAAAGAAAGTTAGACCGTAGGCGGCTAACATTCCAAACATAAGCGGGAGTAAATGCAGTATCATTGTGGGGGCGCGGAATTTATTGAAGAATGGCAGGTAGTTAAAGAGCAAATCATAAAATGGAAAATGTTTGCCGAAAGAGATTAAAAATAACAGAACTGCAAAGAGTGCGAAGAATATCGTGCCTTTATTTCTTTTGTATATCAAAGCAATTATGCCGAGGATAATAGGAACTATGCCGAGATAAACTGTGCTGTTTGTAAAGGGCATCCATCCCCAGTAATAAGGTGATGAGAAGCCGAAGAAGGACGGGATTATCAAGTTCAGTATTTCGAACGGATGGAACGACCAATCTGTTGCATATTTATAACCTAAACCACCAGTTATTCCCAATTCGCCACCACCGCGAATTGAAAATTGAGCGTATTCATAAACAGCCAGATAAACATATGAAGAAATTCCAAAACCGAGAATCAAAGTTATAAAAAAGAAAACAGCAGTTTTACCCATCAATATTTTTTGTGTTTTGAAATTTAAAATGAATTCATATACAAAGAATAATCCGATAAGCATAAATCCATAGTAAACCATTTGAACGTGATTAGTCAAAAGAGCTGTACCAATAGCAACTGATAACAAACCGAGTGAAAGTAAATTTCGTTTTTCGAATAAGTAATAAGTTAACAAAAGCATTAGTGGGATGTAACTTAATGCCATCATTTTTGAGCCGTGCCCTTCGCCCGCAAGTCCGACAGCATAAGGCGAAAGCATAAAAACAATTGCAGCGAGCAGTGAAGGGATGTGAGAAAAATGCCATGTTCTTGCAAGCAGGAACATAAAGATTCCGGCAAGAAAGTAATGAAGCACAAACCAACTCATATCTCCATTTAGGAATAAAAGTTTTCCGATAAAATGAACCACAGTTTGGAGATAACTTACATTATGCGGAATAGAAGCCAAACTTCCGAATCCCGGCATTCCGCTGAAGATTTGGGGAAACCAGAGTGGAATTTGTCCCTCCTTATGTTGAAGATATTCGCCGGCTTTTGCCCAGGCGTGAGCAGCAGCTGTATCTCCTGCATCGGAGAATATCTGGTTCTTGAAAATTATTTGGTTGAATAAAATCACCACTAAAAGAAAGATGATACCTATAGAGATAAAATCTTTCTTCAAATCTGAAAGATTATCAAACCAGCTAGTTTTTGTGGTTGTTGCTACCGTATGATGGGTCTTCTTAATTTTTGACATTTGTTACTTTCATAATGAGTTAAAATTCTCGAAAATATAAACAAAACTCTATAAAACTCCAAGACTGAAATTCACAAAAGAAAAACCGTTATAAACCTGTTTGAAGATTTATAACGGTGAAATATCCTTAATAAAAAGTAAGTGCCATTTGGCACTATTTGATTAGTATCATTTTTTTTACAGCTACATATTCTTGTGTTTGTAATTTGTAGTAATAGACACCTGCGGGGAAGTTGCTTGCATCCCATTCGATTTCGTAATTTCCTAGTGGTTTAACTTCATTCATTAGAGAAACGATTTCTCTGCCAAGTAAATCAAAAATTTTAACAGTAATGAAAGTTTCTTTGGGAAGAGAAAAAGAGATACGTGTCGAGGGATTAAAAGGATTAGGATAATTTTGATAAAGGTAGAAATCATTTGGTAGATTTTCTTCAATAATATCACCGTTTGAAGTAACGGTAAAGGTGTGTTCAGAAGCAAATGACGATCCTGCATACCCGTTATCAACTGCTTGGACACTCCAATAATATGTGCCGGGAGGTAAGTTTTTAAGATCCCATTTTTTCATAAATATTTGATTTCCAAATTTCGGTGTTCGACGATACCCCGTCGATACATTTGCGATAGGAGATACAATTTCGTGTCCGCCAGGTGTTTTTCCCACGCGAAGGTTATAAGTTAATGCATTACTTGCAGTTTGATTGTCGGTTGAAGCATTCCAAGTCAGTTGGGGTTTTCCTTGTGATACAATTATCGAAAGATTGTTGGGCGTTGAGGGTGATGTGTTTGAGTTTTGAGAATTGTTTTTGTAAATTTTTGTAACAGGATAGTAAGGACCTAAATAATGAAAATATGGTCTCGATACAGTTCCTCCTGTCATGAGCAAATCTAGTTTTCCATCTTCGTTATAGTCACCCCACGCTAGCGATCCAAACCAAGTACCGGTAATATTGGCATTTATATCCACAAACATTCCTGAGTCGTTGCGGTAAATTTTTGTTGTTGGATTAGTTCCATACCAAAAATCTTCTGCACCTGAGACTGCCAGGTCTAAATCGCCATCATTGTCATAATCGCCCCAAGCTAAAGCGCTGACAGCCATAGGTTTTAATGGAGCATTAATATCAATAAAACTTATTCCAGCATTTTTTCTATAAATCTTTGTAACTGGCTGGCCAAAAGAAATGCCGCTTAAAGCGATATCTAAATATCCATCGTTATCGTAGTCACCCCAAGCAACTGCACTACTGTTCACGGCTTGTAATTGAGCGTATGTATCTACGAATGTAATCTTGTCATTTTGTAATTCATTGCGGTAGAGTCGGGTAATTGTACTATAATGGCCGTATCCGGTTAATAGAATGTCTAAATCTCCATCGTTATCATAATCGCCTGCGGCGATAGAACTTCCCCATACGCCGGGTAGATTTGCATTAATGTCAACAAAATTATTTTCTGTGTTTTTATAAATTTTAGTATAAAAAGTTGAACCATTATCGGGTGAACCGCTTATCAGTAAATCTAAAAGGCCATCGTTGTCGAAATCAGCCCAAATTACTGATCCCCCACATAACCCCATTAGTGATGCGTTAATGTCTATAAATTTGCCGTCGTCATTTCGATAAATTTTAGTAACATTATTGAAACCTGTTGTATCTATTCTTCCTTGAATTGCCAGATCAAAATCACCGTCATTATCAAAATCGCCCCATGCAACTCCTCTTTCTGTCCATAATTGCATCAGGGGTGCTTCAATATCTGTAAAGTCGCCAAGGTCATTTCTATAAATCTTTGTTAAAAAATCTTTTGAATCGATAAGTCCTGAAACAATAATATCTAGATCACCATCATTATCATAGTCGAACCAGACAGCATCACCCGCCATTACACCTGGAAATGAAAAGTCTACGGGTGTAAAAGTAGTTGAGTCGATAAAAATTTCACTATTCTCTTCCCATATCGGAACACTTTTGGTTTTTAAATGATCAGAGTTACTTGATTTAGGTAAAGGATAAAAAGTAGCTGTTGGATCTAAATGATAAAGAGGGGGCCAGCCTGTGGGCTTTTCGTGTTTAACCTGCGATAAAGTGAGATTACAGACAAGAGATATTAACAGTATAAAACTAAAATATCTCATCGCGGACAAAAATATCTTCATTACCATACTACTCTCCTCAATTTTGTTTTAATGACAGTTATCTTAAAAGTCTCGTTTTAATATAAGTTTATATTATCGAAAAAGCAATAGAAGATTTTTTTTAAAAAACCAATGATTCAGTAGAAAAAAAAGTATTGAAAACTGTTCTGATTTAGCTAAAGAGGTTAGATTTAATACCAAAATCACGGATGTTCGGTGTATATTGAAATCGCAATCAGCTTATACGCTACTCGGAGTTTGTGATTTTTTTTCCCCGATACCATATATACACCACCCCGAAAAATTCCATACAGATGAAATTACTTTGTGTCTATCTCGAACCAAGATTCCATAAAATAGTTTTATAAAGTCAAAAGGCAATTTTATTAGATTACGTTTTGTCCCTATTTTTTTTACTTTTAGAATGCATGACTGATATAAATACTCATAAAGACTTTGTTTTGTATATGGCTTGACGTGGGAAGGGTCATCAAAAAAATTAAATGGATTATGTTGGTTCCGTTGTATGCCGAATGAAGGAATGAGCATAGAAATCCAATTTGGTGCTTCTATATATACTAGTCCTTGAGGTTTTAGAACTCTATTTATTTCTTTTCCCAATTGGATTGGGTTATTTAAGTGTTCGATGACGTGTATAAAAAGTATTATATCGAATACTTCATCAGGAAACGGAAGTGAGGTATTCTCTAAATTGTTTTGTTGATAATTGATATTTTTATCTACTGTTTCAGGGGGTAATATGTCTACTCCATAGAACTCTACGTCTGTATGCAGTAATTTAATAGCCCGGTAATTATCTCCATTCCCGCATCCTAACTCGAGTATTTTTGCGCCATCATTGATTCGATGATAAAAAGCATGTCGAGCATCAAATCGATTAATAAATTTATCTAATTTTGCGAAATCAAACATATTGAAACTCATATCTATTTATTAATAATATTTTCATAGATTATTTCTAATTTGGACATTACAACTTCCCACGAATAATATTTATTAATGATTTCTTGCTCATTGTTACTTAGCACAGCCGAATATGTTAAATCAGTGAGAATTTTGCAGATATGGTTTGCAATTTCTCTACTACTATTTCCAATTAGAATAGAATTGGGATTTATCCCGTCTATCCCTTCTGCACCAACTTTTGTTGTAACAATCGGAATCCCTTCTGCCATTGCATGAAGAATTTTTATTTTTACTCCTCCTCCATATCGTAAAGGTGCAGCAAATACGCTGCATTGTTGTAAATATTGGGAAATATCTTTAACAAACCCAAGAATGTGTGTGTTTTTTGTTTTGATAGAAGCTGTCTTAAGATTTTCCGGAGGATTTGGTCCGATGATGAGAAGACTTGCTGAAGGAATATTTTTTAATACTAACGGAAAAATTTCTTCAACAAGCCAGAATGCGGAATCGAGATTTGGGCGATGCGAAAAATTTCCGATGAATACTACGGTGTTTGGATTTCTATTTTCGGGATTAGTGGTCGAGGCGGGAATATCCACGCCTCTTGGAAAATAGCTAATGTGTTTCATTCCAGAGAGCCATTCTAACAGTAATTGGTCTTGTCTCGTTACAGACAGGATGTGATGAAATTTTTTTACAATCATAGATTCGTACTTTGCCCAACGGCACCACTCTATGAATAAAATCAATTTTTTAATTGAGAGCCTAGATTTTTTATATTGACGAAAAGCGGGACGGTAAGCAACATCATGCTCATGAAGGATAGTCTTTCCACTTTTAATGGAATTTATGTATTGCCCCATTTGAGACATTTCTATTTGAACAATGTCATAACTATTTTCTTCTGTTAGTTTATTAATCATCTGTTTCATTTGAGCGCTTCTATACTTACTCACATAGTAAGGCTCCCATAGAACTATGCTTAAAAATAATTGAAAACTTCTTCTTAGTAATAAATATTGATTACGAAAAATGCCTTTTTGTCGTCCCTTTTCTCTCGCAATAATATGTTTTTTGATTGGTAGATTGTCCAAGTCTTTTAATAATACGAGTTCTTTTTCATCACAGAATGAAAGTAATGTAATATCGTGCTTGCTACATAAATGATATAGTACTCCATAAGTAAAAACACCTGTACCGTGTCCCGATTTTGGGTGAGGTAAGTAAGGAGTAATAAATAAGATTTTCATTTCCCAGTAAATGTTTCGCTTATTAGAATGCTGTAACGAACATTATGCCACGAGTTTAATAACGTTACTTTCTTTTCCTCTTTGCGTGCACCGCAAGCAACGATGTATCTAAGGAATCGGACAATCATCTTAACAAAATAATGCCAGCAATAAAGTAACCGGGTGAAAAAAGAATACATAGAGCCGTGATGTTTGGTTAAAAATTTGTTATATCCTGAGTACAGAAGTTGGATCTGATACTTTCTAACCTTGCTGAACGATGCACCGCCAAAATGAATAATTTGCGCTGCGGGTACGAAATACTGCTTCAATTTTTTGTGATGCTTAATCCGATAGCAAAAATCAGTTTCCTCACAGTAGCTTGTAAATGTTTCGTCAAAAAATCCCATCTCATCTATGACCCCTTTTCTTATGAGCATACTCGCTCCGGTAAGATACTCGGTTTCAAAAGGAGCTTTCACCGTTTCTTGTGGAATTGTACCCCGGTTTGGTAAACCTGCACGTGGAAATAAGTCATTCAGAAACAATGCATCTATGAATGCTTGACTAAAAGACGGAAAATTGCCGTAAGAGACTTGACTCGACATATCCCGATTTCGCAACCACGCACCGCACGCCCCAGCTTCTGGATGGTTCTCTAAAAAATCTAAAAGAATTTTTATTGCGTTATTAATTAAAATCATGTCGGTGTTAAGCATCTGAACGTATCTACCTTGCACCCGAGCTACTCCTCGATTGTATGCTTTGGCAACACCGAGATTCTTTTCGTTCACAATAATTTTTACATCAGGGAATTCCTTTTTTAGCATCTCGACACTACCATCGGTCGAGCCATCATCGACCACTATGATCTCGTATGTTAATCCTTGTGTTTTCTCCACAACGGAATTGATACAATCGCGCATGAAGTCGCGCGTATTCCAATTAGTGAAAACAATGGAGACATCCAGCCGGTGTGAGTTTTCAATCATTTGTTGCACTCAACTCATATCACCAAAGGAATTTATTCTTATAGTACTCGACGATCTTCACTAGTTCATCATCGAATATTTTAGAGTTTGTCCACCCTAAAGAGCGGATGGCGCTATCATCAAGTGAGTAGCGAATGTCTTCTCCCATCCTGACATAATTAAATTGAATGTATTGCTCTGGCGACACATTTTTACCAAAATAAATGTTTAGAACTTTTGAAATGACCTTAATATTCGAATCTTCATAATTTCCCGAGACATTGTAAATTTTATTTTTCTCACCCTTTTCGACTATTTGAAGTATTGCGCTTGCTGTGTCTTCTGCATGAAGCCAATTTCTCACATAAGAGCCATCACCATGCAATGGTATTTTTTTACCCAGTGTTAGATACTTTATCGCCTTGGGAATTAATTTTTCAGGGTACTGACAAATGCCATAATTATTTGTTGGGCGTACAATGTTAAAGGGAATATTGTGAGTTCGATGCCAACCAAGTATAAGCATATCAGCAGCAGCTTTACTCGCAGAGTAGGGATTACTTGGCTTGAGGGGATCGGTTTCTTTGTGTCTTCCATTGATAATGTCTCCGTACACCTCATCTGTGCTTATTTGGAAGAGGGTCGGCATTTCATAATTACGTTTACCCCTAATCAATTCTAACAGATTTTCAACCCCAACGATGTTGGTTCGTGTAAATCTAGCGCTATCCATTATGCTGTTGTCGACGTGTGTTTCAGCTGCAAAATTAAAAAAGTAATCGACGTCATATATATGATCTAACTCTACGATGTCAGCTTCCAGGAATCGAAAATTTTTATTGTTTCCGAATTCAGGTAGCAGGTCGAGATGAGCGGCATATGTTTTTTTATCAACACCCCATACCATCCAGCCCTTCTTGAGGCAAGCCCGCGTAAAATGTGATCCCATGAATCCAAGACAACCAGTGATACATACTACTTTCATGTGTGATAACCTTTCAGATATTTATAAGTGTTTTTGATAATCGTTGCTTCAGGAACTGGAAGAATGAAATCTCCTTTGTATTGCTTCTCCCGACATCTTTTAACTATTTCGTTCTGGAAATTCCATGCGAGGAGGAGAAGATAATCAACTTTTAATTTGGCAAGTTCATCAATACTTACAATCTTCATATGAGAACCCGGAGTATAATATCCCCATTTTTTAGGATTATCATCGATTACAATAGGAATATTTTCCTGAGTCAGTTCGAAAAAATTCATGAGCGTATTTCCTTTTGCGCTTGCGCCATAAGCCCAAATGGTTTTACCCTTGGCACGTAGGTTCAAGATCATGTTACGTAAAGTTATCTTATTATCCATGATTCGTTTTGCAAACAAATCGTACGGTGCTTTTGATTGGATGTCAAATGTCTGCTCGTTTTGAATATATCTCATCACAGATTGATCGATATCATAATCACCATTGCGACACACAAACACACGAACTGTTCCACCATGAAGTTCCTCAAAATATTTGACGTTGAAGACCTGTAATCCATGTCGATTCATCAATGTTGAGATTGGTAGAATACCAATGTACGAAAGGTGTTCATGATACGCTGTATCGAATTCATTCTTTTTGATGAAATCCATCACGTACGGGAATTCTATGACGAAGATTCCCCTTGGTGCTAAACAGATTTTAACCGCTTCGACAAACTCGTGGAGATCATCGACATGCGCAAAAACATTTGTTGCTGTAATAATTTTTGGCACTCCAAATCGGTTGACAATATTTGTTGCTAACGCCTTCGACCAGTAAGCACATAGCGTTTGAATACCGTTTGTGTTTGCTTCAGCTGCAAGGTTTTCCGCCGGATCGACACCAAGAACATTCATTCCAATGTCACGATATTTGTTTAGTAAGCAACCATCGTTGCTCGCAATGTCGAGTACTAAATCT
The DNA here is from genome assembly GCA_030682385.1 of Bacteroidota bacterium. Classification (GTDB taxonomy): domain Bacteria; phylum Bacteroidota; class Ignavibacteria; order UBA10030; family BY39; genus JASEGV01. Next base: position 4,813 of record JAUXOG010000111.1, on the reverse strand, counting down.
CTTTCTTTAGCAGATGAAATTTTTACAGTTGTGTTGGCCATCTCCTCGCAGTGGTCTCGAAATGTTTGAGTTGTCGAACTGACATAAAGATAATTTTTAAACATCAGATCCGGGTTCACAACTCTAGTTAATTGTGAGAGGCCGCACTCCATGCAGAGCTGAATTGCTAACTCTTCTCTGTATTCGGGTTGGAGGAGTTCTTCTTCTTTTAGATAGGAATTTGCCAGTGGCGTTCCGCCAAGATCGAGATATTTCGATAACTTATCGGACTCACATATCCTGCATCGAGACTGAACTTTTGATTCTTTTTTTGATGATTCGATCATAGTGTAATATTTATTTGTATTTAAGGAACTATCAGGTGGAATAACATACGGTATCTTGATATCCTTTCGTAAACAGGGCTCAACATTAGAGTTAAATTCATTATGAACTATATCGTACAAACTGCGTTTACGACTAGTTCCGAGATTTATTATACCACGAAGTTTTTCCGTACACGCTAAAAAGTAGATTGCGGCTGCAGCCTCTTTTATGGGCAAACGGGATGTAAACTGATCCGTGCACGCCTGTGTAAAATTAAGTGGAGAATAGAATGATGTTCGGATGATTAAGCTGTTATCGTATAATTGTACCGCCATCTCACCACCAAGTTTGGATTTAGCATAACGGTTTACTGGCATCAAAACAGATTCCTCGGTATAATCACCGCTCTCCGATGGATAAATGTAATCGGATGAGATATACACCAACCGTATTCCCTGCCGTTTTGCCCACAGAGTGATATTGGCAGTACCGATGATGTTGGTTGTGATATATTCATCATCAACATTTTCATTGAACTTGTTCGTTACAGCACCGGCGTGGATTACAATGTCAAAGGATTTTCCATTGCAGTACGATTCGATTTGATCGAATATGGAAAAATCCATTTCATCCTTGTCCGGTGCATCGATCAACGGGTTGATCTTTAGAATTTCTTGTGAGAGTTGACCTTTCCCTCCGGTCAGCAATATATTACTTGTCATATTGATTATTATCTGATAGTGGGGAAGTTTCTCTTCCCTTTCTTAAAATTACTGATTGTTGTGTTTGGTTAATCGTTAAAAACATATAAAATATAAAGCTAAATCTCATAACATACAACTTTTTTTTAATGGTTTTTACCTCTAGTAGGGGATTTTTACGATTTAATACTTCCGAGAGAAGGCAGTGAAGGTACCGCCTCTACTAATTGATGTTTCCAATTTGGCAAGCACGCGAGAAAACGATGTCGCAACGGTTTTTCGTATAAGTTTATGAATAAAAGATTCACCTGGCGGAGATATCCGCATTACACTTCCTAATATTCCTGCGTAATTATGTTCTGAAGAGTGATAGTCAATATTATCGACACGAAAGTTACAGTTATCAAGAATATTCGTCAGACTTTCCGGTGAGTAGTGGAACAGATGCCTGGGAACATCAAGATGATACCAGCGGTTGCGGAATAATTTTGCCTGGATACTTGCAAAGTTAGGGACGGCGATTACGAGTAATCCATTAGGTTTTAAAAGGTTATGTATCTTAAGCAATACTTCGCGCGGTTGTCGAACATGCTCAAGTACTTGCCACAATGTGATTATATCGAAAGATTCTGGTTTAAACTCGTTGGATAAAAAATCTCCGGAAACGATTTTTAAATTCCATTGTTCTCTCCCAACTGCTGCTGCAGCTTCTGAAAATTCTACCCCTTCTGCTACGTACCCTTGGTTTAGAGCTGTACGAATAAAATGTCCGACACCACACCCGATATCGAGCAGTCTACCAGTCTGAGAATAAGTTTGAATCTTCTTTAACTTGTCAACCTGAAATCGCTCGATATGGTTCTTATAATACATTTCTGAGGTGGATCCTGTCGGATAATAAATATGAGGATAATATTGGATTAGCTCAGTAAGGTCGGGTAAAGGCAATGTTTGACTGACACCACACGTATGACATTCAATAATTTTAAAAACGCGACCCGTTGTATTAAAATTTCTATCGTATGCCGTAAATTTTGGGACACGCAACTCCGACCCGCAAATCCCACAGTTATATTTTAAAATATTCTCCATTGAAATTCAGGATTGTTTATGAAAAAAATATATATCCAACTTTTTCCTCAGAAATTCATTAACATCTTTTACTCTGCTTATAACACTAATAATTTTTAAAGGAATAAATCTGTTCAAATATTTGACATAAAGAATTGTGCTGATTAAATAAGAAATTACAAATGCCAATGTTGTTCCTAGTACACCGAGTGCCGGAGTCAGAGTTACGTACAACAAAGATGTTAGTGCAATAAATACCAATCCAAGATAAAATCCTTCCTTTGCTTTTCCCATTCCCAGAAGGTAACTGGTTGAAACGCCATTCCAGGGAGCAATGAGTGCAAGGAAGCTGAAAACCATTAGTAACGATGCAGCGTTAGTATATTTTCCACTATAGAGAATATACAGAATCTGTTCTGGGAAGATTAAAAGAACAAAAAATATAGGAAGAAATAATATCGTTGAGAAACAAATTGTTTTTTCAGCAGTAACGCGCATGCTGCCCATTTCCCCGCTGAAAAATGTTTTCGATGAGTACGGAATCAGAAACATCTGGAGTACCTGTCCGAGGACATCAAATATTCGGGTAAATATTTTTGCTGCACCATACACTGCCACACCCGATATTCCAACGAAGGATGATATAAAAAAAATGTCCGCCTGAGTAAAAACTGTATAAGCTGAATTTCCGCCAAATATATATTTTCCATAATTCAACATTTTCCAGAGAGAAGTATGATCAATATGGAAACGAATTGATATCATCTTAAAGGTTAGAAACAACGCCAGCAAAGATGATAAGCTCTGACCGATTATATTCAAAATGATTAAATCTTCTGCTGTTTTAAACTTGTCAGACATCTGTAAGAAAAGGATGAGAAAAAGTGTACCGAGAAAATAGACAGCATCGATCCAGAATATTTTCTTAATGTCGTAGGTGATTTGCAATAAACTAACTGCAAAACTACGATAGAGAGCTGATAGAAACAACATTGGGATATAGTTTAAAAGCATCGGTAAGTTTGCTTGCCCGTGCGGATCGAGCAATGAGGAAAGAAAATGTTTGCCAAAGATAACGACAAGAGTTGCGAAAATATAAACTATAGCACTCAACATTAAGCTAATTGAAATATAGGGAGATTTACTGCCTGGCTCCGCTCCATATTTTATTAATGGCTGAAGGGCGAGAGAGAAGCTCATAGTTGATACAACAACAAAAATAGTTTGAATAATAATGAATGCGCCGAATTCATTTTGTGGTAATACCCGAATAACTAAAAATATGTATCCAATTCCGTAAAATGCCGGCAATGCTTTGTCAGCGAATGCCCATAGCCCCTTACTGATATGTCTGCTAAACTCCATTAGGTTAGATCAATGCCTTTGATAGATGATTAAACTGTAACTGGATACTTAAAATATTGAGCGCTGGGTGATTCAAGCCACTGTGCTAATGTAATCCCATTTGCATCCCGTGTTGAAATTATCGGGTTCTGAATGGGCCATTTAATTCCGATACTGGGGTCGTTCCATAAAATACTACCCTCACTTTCTTTATTGTAAGTGTTTGTGCATTTATATTGAACTTCCACGAAATCAGATAGTGAACAAAAACCATTGGCGAAACCGGGTGGAACGTAAATAAATTTTTTATTTTCAGCAGAGAGTTCAACACTGACCCACTTTCCAAGCGTCGGTGATTCTTTTTGAATATCGACGATGGCAAAAAAAGCTTGCCCATACGTTACTCTAACTAATTTACCCTGTGGTGGATTCCACTGGAAATGTAAGCCGCGAAGAACATTTCTTGCTGATCGTGAATGATTATCCTGAGGAAAGATGGAAGAAATCCCCAAATCTTTGAATTGATCTTCCCGGTACACTTCCATAAAAAATCCTCTCTCATCCTCGAACACCTGTGGCCGAAGGATGAGCACACCATTCAAGTGCTTAGATTCAATTGTAAATGCCATATAAATGAAAATGTAAATTTGATTATTGAAAGTGATAAAAACGAATGTTCAAAAACCTGAAGTTCTAACTTTTGTATAATTTTTAATTATTTCGAATATTATTCCAAATGGTATTGTGAAAAACTGATACCACTTGGCATATCTTACCATAATTTTCAATTGACTCTTCAGCTTGTTCCAATTCTTAAACCACGAAAGATGTCCGCCGGTGCTGACAGAAAGCTTGTGCCAGATTTTTGCTTTCGGTTCATACATTATTCTGTAACCTGCACGCGAAGCTCTTATGCACCAATCGACATCTTCACCGTAAATATAATAAGCAGTGTCGAGCATTCCAACTTTTTCAACAACTTCTCGCTTTACAAATATACAACAACCGGAGACAAAGTCAGTTTCTATTGTTTGACCGTACTGTCCGTTATCAATTTCTCGAACACCTACGTGTGAAATCCAGCCCTTCCACCATTCGATTTTTCCGCCGGCATACCAAATTCTATTGGGGTCGCCGTGATAATACATTTTTGGTCCTACAATTCCGACATTTAAACTCGTTGATGCTGTACTCACTAATTCATCCAGAAAATTATCAGCAACCGTTGTATCATTGTTTAAAAGTAGAATGTAATCGGCGCCTTTTCTTAATGCGTAATCAATTCCAACGTTATTTCCGCCGGCAAACCGTAAGTTAGTCGGGTTGAAAATATATTCAACATCAGAAAATTGTTTTTGTAATGCTTCTTGTGTCCCGTCTGACGAGGCGTT
>JAUXOG010000099.1 GCA_030682385.1 Bacteroidota bacterium | reverse complement strand
AATCCTAAAATTCTGACTGGCGCCATGATTTATTTGTACTATACCTGATGGTGTTATTGTTCCGTTTAATCCTGCCGTCGCTGTAATTGTGTATTGAAGAATTGCAAATTTAGCAGAGATTGTATTATTAGAAATTATGTTTTCGAATGTATAGCTTGAAGGCGCACCTACATACACACTGTTTACGAAAACACTATCGATTCTATAACCTGTATTAGGCGTAAAACTGAAAGTTTGATTCGATCCGTATAATACTTTTACGTTGCCAGCAGGTAAAATATTTCCGTTAGCGCCCGCACTTGCAGTAATCGTGAGTGTATCAATTGCAAACGAAACTGCTATTGTATGATTACTCGAAACATTATTAAAAATATAAGATGCTGGACGTCCAACCGAAACACCATTTACTAACACATCAAAAATATGGTAGCCTGTGTTTGGTGTGAAATTGAATGACTGATTGCTTCCTGAGTTTAAATAGACCAATCCGCTCGGTGTTATGACCCCATTCGCTCCAGCTGTCGCTAAAATGTTATGATTATATTGTGCAAAAGTTGAACTAATTGTTCTGTTCCTTGTAACATTATTGAATGTGTAAGAGGGGACAGACCCAACTGAGATACTATCTACAAAAACATCTGAGATGTAGTAACTAATATTCGGTGTAATGTTAAATGTTTGATTCGAACCGTATGGCACTTTTACTTCACCTGAAGGTGCGATATTTCCGTTAGCGCCGGCACTTGCTGTAATTGTGAGTGTATCGATTGCGAATGAAACTGAGATTGTATGATTGCTTGTAACACTGATAAAAGTGTATGAAGCAGGTCTTCCAACAGAAACACCATTTACCAGAACATCGAAGACGGTATAACCGGTGTTGGGTGTGAAGTTGAAAGTCTGATCATTCCATTGATCTACTATCACAAAACCGGAAGGTGTAATCGTTCCATTCGAACCAGCGTTGGCTTCAATAACAAACTGGTCGTTTATAACGGTATCCTTATAAAAGCTGGCTGTTGGTAGCATACTGTTAGTTGCATAATTATTCAGTTCGAATGTTTTAGCTACACCTGAAACTGGAACTGATATAAAAATTAGTAAAGCAATTAAGCAATAAAAGAAATTGTGTATTATCTTATTGTATTTCGTGTAACGCATTTTTGACCCTCTTTAAAAATAAATTTACTTCAAATGGTTTTTGAATATAATCGAATGCCCCGTATTTTACAGCCAAGGTTGAGGATTCTATAGATGGGTATCCCGTTACCATTATTACTTTAGCATTCGGGTTAACCTTTTTAATTTCACGTAGAACTTCTAAACCGCTCATACTTGGAATTCCGATATCGAGGAGTACAAGGTCAATATCATTTTGCTGAAATATAGATATGCCATACGGTCCATCGGCGGTAGCATAAACTGAATAACCAGCATCCATCAAAATCGACCGTTGTAGAGCAAGCTGAAGTTCATCATCTTCAATTAATAATATGTTGCTCATTTATGTTTTTTCTAACCTTTCATTAAATAAATTATTATTTAGGTTGATCATCGGACAATCGCTCACGGGTTGTTCTTATCCATTCATCATTTTTGTTACACCGGGATATTTTAAAGTATAATAAAATCTTCCAAACAATATACTTAGGAATATACAAAAATGCTTTGAAAAGCATCACATCTGCTCGTGCTGTAAATAATCCAAACAGTACATGAGCAACAGCAGCGAGAATAACAAAACTCCATAACATGATGAATGTTTTTAAAAATACTATTCCCAAAAGTAATAGAACCAAATTAATTAATAACATTAGCACGGCAAAAGCAAATGAGTTTACAAATGGGGGAGTGATCAATTCGATGAAAGCATCAAAAGTTCGAAACGATAATTTTTCGATTGAATAGCGAAGCAGTTTAGTGCTATATTTTTTAATAATCGGAAATCTGCCTCGCTCCCAACGGGCACGTTGAGTCTCGGCATTTTTAGCAGACTTTGGCATTGTTGCATGTACGATTGCTTCGGGTGCAAAATCGACATTTATTCCGTTCAACAAAAGCACTAATCCATACTCCAAATCTTCATTTAGCGAATATGTGTCCCACGGGACTTCCTTTAAAGTTTTTGTAGTAAAACACATTCCGTTGCCTCTTACACCGGCGCTGCAATTTATAACTTTTCGACCAAGAGGGCGGACAAAGTTGTAAAGCATGAAACCGAGACGGGTTACTTCCGAACTCCATGCATCCGGTTGAGGGGCAACAAGATCAGCGGTCTGAATTGCTTTTGAACCTTTACTAATATAAAAATTCAGCACAGATAAAAAATTCTTAGAAATTACACTATCAGCATCGATAATTGCTATTGCATCATAACCCCGGTTCGTTTTGAATAGTAGATCTATACACCAGCGTAAAGCATATCCTTTTCCACGATTTATTTTATCGGTCCTTTCGTAAACCATAGCTCCATGTTTTTTAGCAATCTCAGCAGTGAGGTCAGTGCAATTATCAGCAACAACAATTACATCAAACTGATTTCTTGAGTAATCAACCTCAAAAAGACTTTTAATAGTTTTGCCAATCGATATTTCTTCGTTATGAGCGGGAATAATCATCGCAAATTTAAGTTGCTTGATCGTTTTAAAATTTTTTAACCTTCTGTAAAACAATCCAAGGAGACTGAGGGAAAAAAGGTATAGGAAAATGCTTCCAAAGATGGAAATCAAAACTATTTCGATGGTAATTATTATAGTTTCCATGTTAAAAGAATATTTCTATGTAGTTGCTATTAAAATCCATGTGTATTTTTAAAGTAATAATAATTATTAGCAAAAAATCTGTAAATGCGATAGAATTTTATTCTATGAAAAATAAGGTAGAGCATTTTTGGGATGAATCCACGATTGAAAATAAATATTTCATCATGTTTATGAAACGTGGAAGTCCATTTAGATTTTGCTCCGAGCTCACCCCATAAAAGATTAATCTCTCGGAGTTTCTCTTGAAAGTAGATATAAAAAGCATGATATGAAAGAAGATGCCCGGGTGAATACTTAGCGTAAGATTTATCGTAAGTGCTAATTAGAGATTCGATTTTGTTCGAATACGTAATGCTCAGATCGTAAGCAATACCTTTTCCATTTAACTCAAGTATCCATAGTCTTAACATATCGTTCTCGCTGCACACCTTAGCAAGTTTTGGGAAAAAATTTTTATACATACTATGATAAACCTGCAACCCATGTTTCGATTTCCAACTTCGGGCTTCGATTTCAGTGAGCGTATTATATGTAGATTCAAAATCAGTTGGTGAGGTAATATCCAAGTATCTCAATTCGCCTAATTGTGTAAATTTTTTTTCAAGCGATTTAAATTTCTTTAAAAAATTTTGTCCTCTTTGTAGGCAGTATTCCTCCCAAGTTGTATCAATTGGAATACGGACATTTTGAAAAACTATTCTTCTATGAAACGAAAACCGTTGTTCTTTTGCCATATATTCCAAAACAGAAATTGAAGATGAATCGGAGCTGATAGGATGCAAACGCAGATACAGCCAACCTTTTATATTATTTTTAAGATACGAAATAATAGATGATAACACTTCTTTATGTCGTCCGGTTTTGATAATAAAATCAAGCGACCCTGCGAGATTGGAAGGAGAATAAGCAAATCGCATCATCGATAAAAATTCAATCTTTCGGAGAGGGATACCGGCGATTGAATATTCTACTACCATCAAGGGCGCTAAACCGATGAGTTCGGTATTATCACGCACAGCGAGTATTAAAAGTTTTTTGTTTGGTGTTTTAAAACAAGACCACCATGTTGTTAACCATTCATAAGTGAGATATGCTGTTGGTGATTCACTTTTTGCGAGTAATGCATTCCACTCAGGTTCAATTTGCCGAAGTTCTTCGATGGTATTAATTTCTTGTGTATTATTTTTATGGCTCATTAGAATCATTTTTGTTTCTTAAAAATTTTTCTGATAAATCTTGAAAACGGGTTATAATCCAAATGCGATAAAAAGAACTGCCGGCTTACTTGAAGAAGGATGAAAATCCAGACCTTCAGAGAGCGAGAACTTTTTGCCCATATTTCAGCTTTCGCAAAATAATTTTCCTCACCTCCGAGTTGATATTTATACGTTTCTTTACCACCTTGAAAATCGAATTTTTTAAAGCCAGCTTTAATAGCATCTTTTATTACATAACTGAGAAGAATTTTACCCGGGCTATACCGTTTCAGTTCGTGGTGAGGGTCCATTCCACTGAGATAGAAACAACATACCGGATAGTCAAAAAATGCATAAACTGCAGCAAAACGCTCTTCACCCTTTTTGAAGAAATATAACCGTGTGTCTTTATGATCGTACGAGGTAGTTGTAATTCCCTTTAAAAAAGTTTCAAATTTACTTGATGCTTTGAAATAACCATCAAATCCTTTTTCCTCCCAGGCAGTCGTATGTAGTTTAACAAAGTCATAATAATCGTTAAGCGTTATCTGTGAATTTTTCAAAACCTCAACTTCAGCTCCATATTTAATAAGCGATTTTGTTCTACGTGTTAACATCGTTTTTTCGGTAGGCGAAAGTTTTGACAGATAGGTATCCCAGTTTTCAGGAAGATTCATCATCGGGCGAATTACTGCATTCGGAACATAACGTACATTCAAATTTTCCCCCTTCAAATGCTGCAGACAATCAGGGATAAAATTTGCTGACGGAGAAAATCCAAAAAAAGATACCAGGTCGATTTGCCCCGACTGTAATTCATCTTTAAAAGTTTGAACTACCGATGTTAGTACATTTTGATGTTTATCTGGGTGTATAAGTGGTTTGTATTCAGCATGAGCTTGAACAGCCCCAATAAATCGTAAACGTGAAAGAGATAGTAGCCCGATTTTCAATTTCTCCCTGAATAGAGGTAAAATTCCCAACAATTCTAAATTGTCCCAAGCGGTTAAAACGAACAACTCATAGTTATCCTTCGCAAACAAATTCCACCATTCATTACTCCAATTGAACGATTGGAAAACATTCCCTTTCAGTTCCGAATGCAGTTTTATCCAATCACTTTCAAGCGATTTCAGTTCCGTATATGTTTTAATTATTTGTATTTGCATTGTTATAGTCATTTCAACTGACAGTAAATAATATCATTCCACCCTATCTGCCGAATTGATTTTGATTTCACCCGATAACCTGATCCTGATAAAATACTTTTGAATACTTTTACCTTATCGATGTCTTCCATGGTATCAATTGCCCGGTTAAAAGTTATTACACCATTTTGTGACAACAAAGAAGTAAATAATTGAATCAGATCTTTTTGGGGTTCAACATTCAAACGGGCAGCTACATAAAAAACGTCATCTATTATAAGGTCAAATTTTTCTTGTGAGTTGCTTAATTTTTTTAATGCTTCCTTTGCATCGCCGATGATAATCGATAGATTATGAATTTTATCAAGAGAGAAATAATCCATCGCCATTTTCACAATTTCATGGTCGTGCTCGATTGCGGTAAAAGAAAATGGATGGTATGATTTTTCCAAAAGGTGAATTATAGCACCACCGCCTAATCCGCAAACCAGTACACGCGGTTGTTTGGTAAGGGCGAATGGGGAACGGCTCATATACCCCCAACATTCTCGTTTAACTTCATTCCATTTTCCTTTTGTCATGATGATGGTATGTGTTTCACCGTTTATTGATAGCTGCCGCTCTCTACCAATATCTATAACTTCAATTAAACCTGATACTACCGAGGTTGATCTTGCGATTATTCTGGGGGTATTAAATGTACGTCGTAATTTATATATTATTTTATTAATAGAATATTTTGAGAAATAATTCATAATTAATAGCATGTTAATAGTTTATATTATTCACGACTTGGTCAGCTCTTGTATATTCCGAATTTTTTAATCTAATCTTGAATTTACGAAAGAGTCTATTTTTTAAATCCATATAATTTCTCCGAATACTGTATAGGGACAACGGAAAAAAGAGAAAATATAAAATTCTTGAGTAAACAGAATTCTTAAATATAAATACTTCATTATAGACTTTGGCAACTGGCTTCCAACGTTCCTTCGCTACAGTTTCGCCCCAAAGCATGTTGATGTCCCGGATTCCATTTGTTAAGCAATTTTGAACTTCTTTGGCGAACAGCAATTGTCCTGGACTGTAGCAATTGTATGCATCGTCATAGCTTCCTTTTAAATTTATTAATGTCTGCTTAAATAAAATATTATAATCATAAGCAATGTACTTGTCATCAAGCTGAAGTATCCAAAGTTGAATCCAACCAAGTTTGCCACCCACATCAGCAAAACGTTTATAGAAATCGTTATAAGTGATTGAATTAATACTAACGCCTACGTTCCATTTCCAACTCCGCTTTTCTATTTCCTTTATAAGCGGAAATATTTGTAAAAGTTCATCGTGAGACGTAATTAATTTATAATTGAGCGAACCAAGTTGTTGTAGCTTACGTTCGTTTGATTTTAAATATTTTCTAAAATTCTTTGAAAGACTTGCCGAGTAATTTTCCCACGTTTCGGGTAATTCTATATCCAATGATGAAAATGCTTCATGATTCATAAATTTATAATTGTATGTTGATGCTGTTTTTTTAAGTAAGTTTAATGTTGCTGAATTCGTCGGGATTGGATTAAGACGGATATAATGCCAACCCTGTACTTGTTGTACCAGATATGAAATAATGTTGTGAATAACTTCCTCGTGATGTTCTTTTATTAGAATATCAAGCGAAGCAGTGAAACTTGCGGGTGAATCGGCATATTGAGCCATTGAGATAAATTCGATTTTAGTTGTCGGCATCCACAAAAATTTTTCGTGAACAATCATAAATGGTGCGATGCCGATAATTTCATCATCCTTTTTGATAACGAGTAGGCACAATTTTTTATCTGGCTTTACAAACAATTTCCACCACAACATCATAAATTCAAATGTTAAGTAAACACCATAGCTTTGGTTGCTCTCTACAATCGAATTCCATTCCGTTTTGAGCATCTCAAATTTCTCAATCGTGTTTATCTCCTCAATATTCCATTTATAAGTTTTATCCATGTTTGAAGTGTATAAGTAATTTTAACTATTCTTGACTCGTTTGCTAATTTTTTTTAACTGATGTTTCAGAAATCGGTAAATAGTGTATAAAAATACGAGCGGGTCGTTCCATCGGAAAAAATAAAAATGTAAAGGGTGCATCAAACTTTTTAACCATTCAATCCAAGTTAATTTACCCGCTTTATTTAATTCTCGAAATGCTAAAAAATCGCCTGCAGGTTTAATGATGGAAACCCCTCGCTTATATTCATTCATCGGTGGGAGAGGCGCACCTATCATGCGATTATAGACAAACAGGGGCCAATTCAAACCGCAAATCGGGAGTAGTTCTGTAGTACCCGTAAAACGGGGATTGCATTCAATAAGTTTTAGTACGCTGTCCCGTTTATCGCGTATAAATTCAACTGTTCCAATACCACGGAGTCCAATTTTTTGTAAAAACTTAAGTCCAACATCGGCAACCTCCGGATTCCAATTTGAAACATTGTACGTCCCGAGGCCATAAAGGTTGGGATATTGCCGCGGTCGCAATTTTGTAAAATGGAATAAGGGTTCTCCGTTTTCGTCTATATGTGTATAATAACAATGGTATCCTTCACTATTCACAGGAATCAATTCAGTTATTAACATTTGCAAATCATATTTCTGAGTTAGTTCAAAAAGTTTCAGCATTTCACCTTCATCGCCGACTTTAAATAATTTTCTCCCTTCGAAAAGCGGAAAAAATTTATGTGAATAACGGGGCTTGAGTAAACATGGGTATGTTACTTGGTCCAAAATTTTATGAACATCTTCTAATGAATCGACATGCCAGATTTTAGGAGAAGGTATTCCGACCTTTTGTGCTAGGGCATAAGTTTCAGCTTTATCCAACATTGCAAGTGTAATTTCGTCGTTAGCCTCCATCAGGGTAAAATATTTCTCAAGTTCAGTTCTGTTGTTGGTTGTAAGCATGAGTCCCGCATCGGAACAGGGAATAATTACTGGCTTTTTATGAAGGTGTCTGCCTGTATTAAGTAACCAATGCAAATATACGGTTTCCTTATCAATATTGGGGGAATATTTTATTCCTCTACAGAATCTCGAATAATGAACTTCGCTTGTTGCTTCACCAAGTGCATAACATTTTATACCCGATTTTCCTAAAGCTCTGGCAACTGATACTGCAATTATATTCCCTCCCAGCAGAATTACGGGGGGAGGATTAATATGATTTTTGTTATTAATGAGCATCTGAATTTAAAGTATTAGTAATTTTAGCTAGGTCATCTTTTTTATAAACCATTTGAGTTTTACCGTTCTCATCGAGCAAAATGAAATCATCAGTTCTAAACCAGCCATTTTCATTGAAACGGGATTTATCGAGATTATTATTTTCCCAATATCCCGCCATTAAGTGAGGTCCGTGTATAAGTATATTGCCGTTAGAATTGTTTGTAATTTCCACCGATGGTGCAGCAGCACCGTAACTATTCAATTTACCCGGATTATTTCTGATATCGAGTATTGTGCTTGTTGGAGCTTCGGGCGGTCCGTAGTTTAAATAAATTTTTGCATTTACAAAAACATCTAAGATTTTTTGTTTATCCTGAAAAGCGATTGGGACGTCGCCACCGATACCGATCAATTTTATACGCGAAGATGTATCCTTCATCAGTGAACTAATCTGATTGAGTGCATTCATAATAGTTTCGTGAGTAGTGTACCATGTGTTGCAGTTATGCTTCACAATCGTCGATGGATATTCAAGAATATCTGATGTATTGCTACGAATCACGCAAGTGCCGCCTGAAGTAAGTAAATGTATCACACGGTTAAATCCGATGATATTGGTAATCGGAGTCGTAATGAACTCGATTGAATCAGTAAGTAAACTTGTAAGTGAGTTAATCTTACGTGCTGCATGAAGGATACTTTGATGAGTGAAAACACTTAATTCTTTTGTAATTGCATTATAGTCCATGAAGGTGTAATCGAACTCCTTCAAATTCGTTAGCTGTAAGACCTTGTCCCAATTTTCATCTTTGAACTCACTCAGATGATGGTAGAGGGAACTGGAAGACATTTGTGAAAGGAATTCATCATCATAAAATAGAGGAAGTTGTCCAGTGGTAGTCGACAGTGTTGGTAATAACCTATAATCGCTGCGGTTTGTTATTATTGAAAATGGAGAGGTGCGATTTATAATGTCCAAAATTTCGGAAGGAGGGAGTGTGGTTTGAATTGGGACTGCAATTCCCCCCGATCTGATGACTGCACTACAAGCTGTAATCAAATCTACCGGATCACTCAGCAAAACGATCATACGGTCTCCACGGTGCAATCCTTCTAAAATCAATGTATCAGAGAGTGCTACGGTGTACTTTAAAAAATCGCCATAAGAAATATCTTTTTTGTCTGAGATGATAGCTTTTTTCCCAGGATAGCTTTGCACCGTTTCGATTAAATATTTGTGTATGAGTTCCATATCTAATTATTTTTTGTTTTGATAACTTTTTCAATTATTTGTTTTACTCGATCGATAAACTGTTCGAGTGTATGATGTACTTCTAAGTATTTTCGTGCTGCTTTTCCCATTTGTGCAGCGAGTTCAGGGTTATTCCATAAATATAGAATTGCCTCGCGTAATGCTTGTGGGTCTTGAGGTGGAACAAATATGCCGGTTACTCCATCCTGTATTATATCAACTTGTCCTTGTGTTCGCGAACAGATCACAGCTTTACCCATCGCCATCGACTCTAAAATACAAGTTAATCCGTTGTCAGTGTCGGTCGGAAGAATCGGAACCACCACAAACCGTGAACGTGCGTAGAGGTCTCTAAGATCAAAATAGCCTTTTGCCCCGATTGTAATGTTTGCCGGTAAATTATCGATATCATACAGTGCTTTTACAGTAGTGAACAATTTACCTCGTGTCATACCTGTTGCGATGTGACAGTGAATATCTAATCCACGCATCGCTTCAACTAATGTTGGATAATCCCGCATTTCGGAACCGACAGCACAAATAGTATCGGTCGGGATATCCATCGGACGGAAAAATTGCTGATCGGCAAATTTTCGTATAAATTCAATTTTTGTTTTCGGAATTCCAATTTGATTGATGGCGATGTTTCTTTGAATGCTAGACCACATCAAAATTTTATCAATATGCGATTGAGTAAATTTTAAAATTTTAGCTTTTTTAGGATGTGAAATCCAACTGTTTAATGTAATATGCGGAACACGTCTTCCCGTTATTTTCAATAATAACGCGAAAGGATAGCAAAGACGTTCAGCCCAGGTTACTACTATATCGTATTTATGGCAGATGCAAAATGCTTCGAATATCTGTTTAATAAATACCGGAAATGGTTTATATAAAAATTTCCTCCATGCGGGAATCTTCTCTAAAAATTTCTCATCAAGCATGTCGGAATTTAACGCACGCTCATACAGCGACACACGAGGGTATTCATCGGATGCTTCTTTGTTCAGAACCGTTTGACGGTCAGGCCTGTTCATTCCGGAAGAAACAAGTGTTAATACCTTCATTAATTATCTATTCCTTTTCTTTTTTTTAAAATTAGTTTTATTTTTTTTACAAAAGCTTGGGTACGAATATTTGCAAAAAAAATAATAGAAAATGGGAAACGTTTATTCGTGTAAATTACCTTAAATATTTTGCACTCCCGTTGAAAGAGATAATCTAAAAACTTTAGAGCAAGGAGTAAATGTACATAAAATACTTTGAACTGACTCATTCCGGTATTCAGAGTAATTACAATATTCCAGTTTGATTTAATATTTAAAGTAAAATCTTTTTTATACGGTTCTTCACCTCGAAGTAAATCGACGCCGAGTGCTTTTTCGGTTACAGCATCTTGAATCATAGCAAGTAAAAGTACAAGACCGGGTCTCCGTTTCATTTCAGGGGCATGGTCGTCGATACCGGAGAGATAATCATAATATTCACCTTTATACTTGAATGCTAAACGTCCCGCAAGATATTTATCGCCAGTCATTGTGGTTTTACACCACAGCCAGCCCCTTGCAAAAAATAACTGCAGAACATTTTCAAAAAATTTTTCATAACGTGGGTCGCCAAAAAATCCTGGATAACCTAAACGATTCCATCGGTTCTGATGTAACCGTTTCATTTCGCTGAATGCAGTATGTAAATCAGTTGTATTTTTTACTTCTTTGAGCGTGAATAACGATTTTTCCTCTACTTCTTTCCACGATTGTTGAAGCCTGCGGCGAACGGAAGCCGAGCGACTTTTTAAAAAATCATCTAATGAATTTGGAGTATGAATATATGGACATTCGTCGGCTTCAGAGATTTTCCATTGAAGAGAGCTGTTTTGTAAAAGGGGGCGAAGATTTCGATACGTATTACCCTCAGCATTTATATCACCTAATACTATTTGATCATATTGTTCCTGATTCTTTTCAAAGTATAAGAGAAAAGCTTCAGCCACATGATGTTCATATTCTGGCAGAGAAATTATATCTAAATAATCACTTGGACCTTCGTCGAAGAATAAACCGAATGATATGCCGACGGAAGTGTCGCCTCCTAAAAAATAGATCCGGCGATAAAATTCAAAACCTAAAAAAGTTTTATACCTAACATATAATGGAGCTATCCCAACTAATTTATCGTTCTGGTAAAAAAGTAAGCAAAGTAGCCGGTCAAGTTTTTCATTCTTGTAATACTTCCACCACATTGAAAGCCATTCGAATGTTTGATAAACTTTTGCATTAGAATGTTGAATTAAATTGTCCCATTCGCTATGTAGTGAATTGAATTCATCCTCGTTCGTAACTACACGGATTTTCAAATTTTCTAACTTTGCTGCATGTTCCATTTGTGGGTTTTTCATTTACTTTTTATCAGTCCATTTTTTTTTAATTGCCACCATGTCCACTCTAAAAAATGATAAGGACTCGATACACGGAGAGCGAATTGAAGGGTATTCAATTGTCCTTGAATTAGGATTCGGCGTATTTCATAAGGGTCTTTTCCCAAAACCGGTGGACCCGAATAGGTTCCACATCCTATCTTATATCCGGCTTCTTTTACTAATATTTTTAAAGTTGCATCAACGCTTCCGAAAGGATAGGCAAATGACTTGACTTGTGCATTAAGGAAAATTTCTAATAGCATTCGTGAACGAGATATTTCTTCCCACGACTTTTCTCTTGGAATATGAGTGAGCATACTATGTGTTAAGGCATGTGAGCCGATTTCGAAACCGGCATCATGCATTTCTATGATTTGATAATCGGCGAGCAATGGTAGTTGTAAAACACCGGAAGGAATATCCCAACTATTTGTTTTAATTTTTCGGTCACCCATAATAAACAAAACTGCCCGCATACCAAATTCTCGAAGAATTGGGAAAGCATATTTATGAACATCGGCGAATCCATCGTCGAATGATAAAATTATTGGCTTCTTTGGTAAATTTAATTCACCTTCTAAAAACAAGAGATAATCCTCGAATGTTATTGTTACAAATCCGCAACGGTCAAGGAATTCCATCTGACTGCGGAACTCATCGACATGAACAGCGATATTCCTATGTTTTTCACATAATTTCTTATCATTCGTGATTAGGTGATACATTAGAACCTTAATTTTATTAGGGCTCCCTAATCCATGATGTTTATGTCCGTTTTTTGAATTATTCTGCATTTCCTTCCTTTCGGTTTTTGTAAGAAGATATTATCCGGGCAGGCACACCTGCAGCAATTGAATTCTCCGGAACATCCTTCGTTACCACCGCACCGGCGGCAATTATTGCTCCTGAACCTATAGTAACACCTTTTAGCACAATCACTCTGCAGCCAATCCATACATTATCCTTGATAATTACAGGTTTAGAATCTACTTGAGTTTCACCCGGGAAATCGTTATTGTCCAATTGATACATCAGAACATTGATTCTTTTATGATGCCCTTACGGGTTGAATTTTATTTTGATTCATTGTTGTTTTACTATTTCATTTTTTTATTTCGTTTTTTATGCTCAATAGTTGAATCATTTTTTTTGTGAATTCTATAAATTTATTTTATTGTTTAGTAGTAAATTAATAAGAACTGTTACTGATTTTTAGACAATTGAATAGTACAATAAATCCGATGTAATTCTTCACCTTTCTTTGTCCAGTCGTATTGTTCTTGAACTATCGAAAAAGCCTTTTCGGTAATCCTACTCCGAAGTTCACGATCATTAAACATTTGTACTACTGCTCTTGCGAAATCTTCAGATGTATCTGCAAATAGTGCAGATTCTTCATGTTTCAAAAAAATTCCTGAACATCCGATCGTAGTGGATACAATTGGTCTCTTCATTGCCATTGCTTCCAGTGCTTTCCCACGTATTCCGCTTCCGATCAAAAGTGGAATAATAAAAACTTCAGCACGAGCAATATAAGGGCGCACGTCATCTACATAACCAGTAATAATAATTTTTTCAGATGCACGCTTTCTTAAGCTCTTGGACGGATTTGCTCCGACAATGAATAATCTTGATTCGGGTTCTTTTGAAATAATTAATGGAAATGTGTTATCCAAAAAGTTATGAATAGCATGATCATTTGGATAATAATTCATTAATCCTAAAAAAATCATTGTTTTTGGTTCTGGTTGTACTCCGGGTTGTTCGAAAAATATTTTATCGACTCCATTTTGTATGATATACATTGGTTTTTCATGTACATCTTTACGGAAACCTTTGTAATCATTCTTAGTTGTTGTTATTATGACGTTAAATTTTTTTAAATTCTCAATTTCTTCATGCTTCCCTGTTCGGTAAGCAAAATAGTAATATATTTTCAATAAAATACATTTATCATTTTTGTACCTCTGATAAACGAGATCGTATTCAATATTGTGTGTATCACTCACGAGAGGTGTTCCAGCAGGATATTTATAAAAACCAAACATGGGATAACAACAATGAATGATATCAAATTTTTCTTTCATTATAATTTCATCAATTGCATCCTGAAATTTTTTTCCATAATTCAAACGAAATGGACTTTCACCTCTAATAAAAAGATATAGCCTTCTAATAATATTAATAATTCTGGGTTTCCTAAAATTTACGAAACGGATATATTTACAAAGGTCCCCGTAATGCTGACGGAAAAATATTTCATCTTCTTCAGAACCGAAGGATAATACCCAAACATCGTGACGTTTCAAGTTTTCACGGAAGAATGGAAAATTTCGTTTTGCTGATCCCATGTCCAATGGTGGGGGGAGTGGGGGGCTTTGGAATATCATTAAAACTTTCATGTACGCCTTTTCATTTTTTTATATTGAAATTATTTATAAAAACAGAGGATAAATATCGTCAAAAAAACATAGAATTCCGTCGGAATTCGGTAAATATACTATCATAGCATTGAAAACCATTGAGTACGATTCAACAGGTTCATCAATTGGGGAAAAATATGATGTATCCACATTGTTATGCACTAAAAATTTTGGTATATCGGGCACATGTTTCGTGATGATATCCTTATCTCTTTGAGTATTTGTAAAGATTGCGTTTTGCTTTTTATATGCTTCGATTTCTTCAGCTATAAAATTTTTATACTTGTGCTGGTAGTGCAATTTTCGTATTGGGGATTTTACTCTCTGAGACATCTGTTGTAATATTTCGAACTCAATGTTGTGGGTATCTAATACGTTTAAAGCATAAATTTGAAAGTCGTAAAATCCCATCTGTGCAAATTCCGTATGAATAATATCATACGAATCCTTATCAAGAAAATGATTGATTATTGTTTGCATCTTTTTGCTATCAGCGAAAATATAGAAGAAACTTTGATATGTCCAAAGAAAATACGACTGCCTTAAAGGTCGGTACCGTCTCGCAATAGGTTGTCTAACAAAATGTGTCGCTTTTAATTTTCCATTAAAATCCTTCTGAAAATCATGCCTATCCTCAGGAGTGCCAAACGTTAATACTGTTACTTTGTGGTATTTTGCCATGTGTTTCAAGAGATGGTACATCTGGAGTGTGCTAGCAAAAGTTGGTGGCACGGGAGAATATGGCATTATATGGAGCAACTTCATTCTTCTTTTCCTTTAGAAGGGATAATTATATTTTTTAAGTTCTTGATTGTAATATATTCTTGAAAAAATCCGAGTTCTTCTGGTTCCAGTGCTTTTATAATTAATAATATGATCCCATATATTAGAATACCGAGGATGGCTTCAATAACCCACGGTAGTGGAGAAAATGAAAGGGCATACAATGCACCGAACATAAACGAACCGCCTGTAAGCGCCTTAATGATCACACTCGGACGGGCAATAGCCAATGTTGTTTTTGGAATTAAGTATAAGGCACACAGCATAACAAAAAATTCTGTGATTATTGTTGCAATTGCAGCCCCTATACCACCGTTCCCATAGTTTACTTGGGTGTATGGAATCATAAAATAATTTAATCCGACGTTTATAAAAACCGCAGCGAGCGCAACAAGTGACCATTGACGTAATTTATCTGAGGCTAATATCGCCGTCCCTAAAATCATATCAATATATACCAAGAGAATTCCGACGGAGAAGATTTTTAAAATTAAAACTGTGGGACCAAACCCGGCTAAACCATAAAAGAGATTAATTATTTGGTGAGCGAAAAAAAACAAACTAATGCTAACTGGTATTCCGGCGATTATAATAAAATCAAGACTTTTGCTCGTTGTTAATGATAAACCTTCTTTATCTTTCCATATTCGGGAGAGAATAGGGAAAACAGCTATACTGAAAATATTCGGAAGAAACATTACAATGTCGAAGAATCGATATGCTGCACCATACCAACCGACAATTGATTCAGGTGTCATAAAC
Organism: Bacteroidota bacterium; assembly: GCA_030682385.1. Classification (GTDB taxonomy): domain Bacteria; phylum Bacteroidota; class Ignavibacteria; order UBA10030; family BY39; genus JASEGV01. Next base: position 10,799 of record JAUXOG010000099.1, on the reverse strand, counting down.
GACAGCATAACAGCATCAACACGGTAGTATATCAACCCAAAAATCGCCCAAAGGAAAAAGGGAATGCCCTTTCTTAAAAGCTTTAATGATTCTTTAAATTGAAATCGGGGTAATGTAGAAATAATTTTTTTTGCGAACTTTACATGAATTCCAAAATTTATAAAAGACCCAATTACCATAATCGTACCGATTATTAAAACACCTGCACCGAGGAGTAATGCAGTTATAGCAAATAATGTTATAAAAACCTGTTCGACTATTCCAGCGATCGAAGGATATCTCATTTGCTCAAATCCTTGATAGCAGCTCCACAATACTTTACGGGTGCCTTCCCAAATCATACTGATTCCATACATTACGATGAGAATCTGCAATACAGTTGGATAACCGGATAGGAATGTGAATATAACAAGTCCTAGAAAAGAGAAAGCCCAAAAAATTATTCGGATACCAATTGCATTTACAGCAATAGAACCAACAGATTCCCGTGTTCTGGAAACTTCTTTTGTTATTGAGTAGCGGCCTCCAAAATCGATAAATAACATAAATATTGCAAATATTGAACTTGCAAGATACAGTCTTCCATAATCTACACTCCCTAAATACCGGGGCAGGAAAAGCATAAGCAGGAAACTCATAGTCCATGTAACAGCTTGAGAGCCCATCAAAACGGCTGTATTTTTAGCAATTGATTTTGCAATTTCTTTGTTCAAGTACTTTCCTTATTTATGGTTTTGAGTGATATGAGAGAACTAAAAATTAAAAATGTAAATTTTGGTAAAGCCAACATTCTTTTCCAACGACGAGGATCGTTCATTAGTCGATACAACCATTCGCAGTTGATTTTTTGAACCCAAAGCGGGGCTCGGTGAGCGATACCCGCTATGAAATCGAAAGTACCACCTACACCAATCGCAACTGGGACTCCAAGTCTTTCTAAATTTCGTGCTATCCATAGGTCTTGTTTCGGTGCACCGAAAGCCACTAAAAGTATTTGAGGTTTGGCAGTTTTTATCATTTCGCAAATTTCGTCTTCTTCTTGTATGTTAGGTGAACCTGAATAAGTACCGGCGATTTGCAATCCCGGATATAATAACTGTAATTTTATGGCTGCCTCATAGGCAACACCAGGAGCCGCTCCTAAGAAAAATATCCGCCAGCCGTTTTTGGCGGCAAGGCAAGCCAACTTTCGAACAGTATCAATTCCTGTAACACGTTCACTTATTGGTTGTCGCGTTAATTTTGACGCAAGCACGATTCCGATCCCGTCGGGCAGCGAAAGTGCAGCCTCATTTAACACTTTACGGAATTCAATATTTTTTTGAGCTTCCATAACAAATTCAGGATTAACCGTAACAATTTGATGGCACTTTTTGCTGATAATCATTTGATTGATTTTTTCGAACACATCCGACATCGTTACATTATCGATTCTGACATTAAGAATATGCAATGAATTATTTTCTAGGTTTAATGTTATTTTCACGTTTATCAAGCATTTCAATCACAGGGAGCAATCCCATCAACATTCCTAAAAAAACCATATTGCGATAGTAAGTAAGTTGTAAATCATAAAATGAAACTACAATTTGACCTACAATGGCGACGATTATAACAGCACAAAGTGATTTGAAGTATAAATCATTCAATCGTTTAAAAATAAAAGCAGCTTGAAGAATATATGAGTTGATGAAAAGCCAGAAGAGAAAGAAACCTATGACTCCCGTTTTTACGAGCAGCCAATATATTTCGTTATGTGGTATATATTCTTGCAAAGGGAAAGGAATTTTGGTGAGCATTACGGGTTGGTCGTATTTGTTCCCGAATCCAATTCCGATTACAGGTGCTCTCTTGACTGTTTGAGCTAAATTATAATTTTCAAAATCTCGATATAAGTTTGAATAATATCGTAAGTCGTCTTCCGATTTTGGTTCGACGACAATTGTTTTAACTAATTGTGCGGGAATTGCAAAAGTACTTTCATTATTCCATAAGCTGATTGTATAGATACTAAATAATATAAATACCGGAATAAGTATTTTTATTAACTTTATTCGTTCTAATTTTGGGAGAAGTATAATAAAAGTTATTATTGCAAATCCTAACGCTGCATAGGCTGCTCGTCGTTGGGAAAGAACAAAAACAAACAAAAGTGGTAAACTTATCCAAGATAGCACCTGCCTTTGTCTGGAGTTATATTTAAATAAAATTAATCCCAATAAAAGGATTAATAATGAAACGAAAAATAGTGGATCCTCATGATTTGTCAATTCTGTTCGAGAACCAAAATTGAAACCTAATCTAGCTAGACGAATCAAACCTTGGACTGCTTTGAACGCAATTGCACCGATACAGACCCAAATTAGATTGACAATTTGCTCTCTTGATTGAATAATTTGAGGTGTTAGAAAAAAAATAATTCCCAAATAAAATAATGCCCTTAATTCCCAGAGAGCGGGCAAAAAATTCCCTCCCGTGGACATTCCGTAAATGAATGAAAAAAAGAGCCAAACAAAAAATAAAATTGCCGCAAGCCAAACAGGTACACGCATTAAATGAATTTTTCTACCGGTAGAAATCAGAATAATCCAAACTGTTAATATCAGAAAAATGTGCATTTCAAGCGGATTGATTACAGCGAAATCGATTTTGGAAAAATATTTCAGTGATTTTAAATTTTGGAAATATTCTTGGCCGATTATCGTGATTCCGTAGCCACGTGGAGCAAATTGGTCGAAAGCCAACACCATTCCCACAAATAAAATAAAACCCCAATCTATTCTGTAGAATGTGATCGTAATTATCAAGGCGACCAAAATTATGGCAACAGATGTAAAAGCACTCCCTTCGCTAATTACATACATGAATGAGATTGCGATAGAAGTTAGAACGATCCCAAGAATCCAAAACAAATTATTATTTTTATATTTATTAGCGTACAATTCTTCCATCGTCATCTCGGAATTTTAATTAACGGAACATCCAGTGCGTACATCACAAGAATAACTATACAAACCTGAAGTAATGAAATAAAAATTATTTGAATGTACCCGCTCCATCTTAATTCTTTCTTAAATTTACTCAGGATTATCACAAACATAATTAGGCTTAATGTGCCTAGGACAGAGAGCATACTGACTTTATCCCTTATGATCTTTATCTGAAAACCGGTTCATAACAAACCCCAACACATTGCGTTCATTAACTCGTTGTAATAATTTATCTATATCTTCTTTTTTAGTTCTTTCGCTCTGGACAACAACGATTAGTCCCTGTAATTGGTTTGTATATAACAAAGGAATTGTTGTCGAGTTAATTGCAGGCATATCAACAATAATGATCTCATATTTTTGTTCAAGAGAATATAAGACGTCACGGAATGACGCAAGCTGTTCTAAACCGAGCGATGGCTGAATTGGTTGTGGTCGGGTTCCATCGACTGATGTTTTTGGAAATAATTTTTCGTGTAGAATTACTTTTTTCCCCGCTGTTAGTACCGAAAGATTTTCGATAGCTGTTTTCGAAACATTGATATTGCTATCATTCAGAGATTCGGTTAACCCCGGTGAAAGTGGAACCCCGAATATCTTATGTAAACGCGGATTAGCAATATTTAAATCAACCAATATTGTACTTTTTTGTGAACCCAGAGCGAACGAGACAGCAAGATTACTTGCAATAAGGGTTTTTCCTTCGCCTTTTTGAGGACTTGTTATGCCTACTGTGAAATTTAGGCTTTGACGTTCCCGCGAAAGAAGCGAATAATTAAAAGAGTTATAGTATTTATATTTAACAACCGAATTGTCGATGTAATTACTTGGTTCCTGATTTACTATTACAGATTTTATTAAACGGATAATTTTGTCGTTCTTTTCGTTTTCCGGATTTTCGACGATTTCAATGCGATTATCTGATATATAAGCAATAATTGGCTTTTGATAAATCTCTATATCCCTCTGTGTTCTGACTGTCGTATCAAAGAGTTCCCGCATAATAACAGATATAAAACCTAAAAATATTCCGATACCCAAACCGGCGAAGATCAATTGCATTTTTTTAGGTTTTGTAGCTGTTGTTGGCAACAGCGGTGGGTCCAGGATAACAAATTGGTGCCCTGTTTTGTATCCTAAATCTCGAGTTGATTTGGCTTGCTCGAGACGCACTTTCATATCATCATATAATTTCCGGTATAGGTTAAAATCGGATTCCTGTTCTGCGTTTAGATGACCACTGATAAATGTTTGTTGCACATTTTCCAGAAGTTGAGCGCGTTTGTTCTCAAATTCCATTCGTTGTGGGTGTCTCTTACCAATTTCTGATTCAAGTGTATTTTGCATACGGATGAGTAATTCTGAAATCTGGTTTTCGACATTCTTTACTTCCGGATATTGTGGAGTATATTTTTGTAAAAAATCGTCATACTTTTTTAAAAATAAATTTAGATCAGCGGCAAAGGGGATGTCCATTCTCGTTAGGTCGTAAAGTGTTTCTTTATTCTTTTCGATTCGTGGCGGGTTCGAAACAGATCGCAATATGCTAAGCGCCTGTTGATAAATATTTAAACGGACATCCAAATCGTTAATCTGTTTATCAACATTTTCTATTTGGGTATATTGAATTCTGCTTTGTTCCGGTAATGTACTTACACGATTTCCGATAAGTGTAATTATTTTGCGTTGACTTTCTTCAAATTTATCACGCGTCTCTTTCAGTTTATTTTCAAAAAATAGAACAGATTGGTCGTTTTGTTGTGTCTGAACTTGAGAAATTTTTTCAATTAATAAATGTGTGAGAACATTAACTGCACGATATGCTATAAAAGCTTCTTCATCTGTAAATACAATTGTAAAAGAGCCGGAACCCTTGTTCTCAATATCGAATTTCTTTGAAAAAGATGTAATCAGAGCTTGCCGTTCCTGCTCGGTGGTCACTTCTTTGCTGAGTCCGAGGCTGTCAATCAATCGTTGCAGGATTGTCCGGCTTGAAAGTATTTCTGTATACAAATTCAACCGGTCTTCGGTGCCTAATGAAGATCTAATTTCAAGCCCTAATAGCGGAGTAGTTGTTTCTTCTCGTTGATATAAAATCGTTGTTGATGATTCATAAGATTTAGGGAGTAAAAATGCTCCAATTGTACTTGCGATAGTAACAATCACAATCGGAATTATTAGAAAAACTTTTCTTCTCCGAAAAAGTGAAATCATTTCGAAAATTGTAAGTTGAGCTGAATTCAAATTATTTACCCTTAGATTATTCAAATATTTTATAAAATTAATCTCAAAACTTCAATTTATATGCCACGAAAAAAATAGCAGTATTTCTTTGTATTTATATAATTTTTAAGAAATTGTATTTTTAGATTTTTCAATTTTACACTTGAATTCAAAATTATTAAGTATAATGTGTGTAATAATTTTACACATTTTAGAAATATATCATATTGCTTCTTAATTGTTGATTTGAGTGTGTAAGAAGGTTACACTTTTCACAATTTTATTAAACTAAAAATGTTAAAAGTATTTGTTTTTATGTGAAAAATTAATAATGAATTTTGTAAACCGCTTAAAAATCACCTAATAATTGTCAATTTGGAGTCATATATGATGGCACAGCCTTTGAAACACTGAAGGGAACAATAATTTAACAACTTAACGAACATTGAAAAACTCCGTGATGAAACTAATCTTAATTGTTTTCTTATCTTTCCTATTAATTGTGGGCTGTTCTTCTTCGGGAGATATAGCAAAAGATAATCTAACTCAAATAATTCGCTCGGGCAGTCAACCAATGCATGGAGATTCACAAGCTGATAATTATGTAATAAGGTTGGGCGATCAAATTCAAGTCATCGTTTGGGGTTATCCCGAGTTTAATTTTCAAGGACCGGTTAAAGAAACAGGTTCATTAACAGTTCCCCTTATCGGTGAGATAGTCGTTGCTGGTCTTACGAAAGACCAATTTACTGAACAGCTTAAACAAAAATTATCTGTTTACATACAAGGTGAAATCAAGGTTTCATTGAATATTACAAGTGTTGTAGTTCAAAAAGTTACTGTCCTCGGCGAAGTTTCAAGACAAGATAATTATACGATTACCAGTGAATTATCATTAATCGAAATTCTATCCACAGCCGGTGGTACAACTGCGGACTCTGATCTACGGAGCATCAAGATATTGCGTGGAGGATTGAACACACCTCCTATCGAAGTCGATCTTATCTCTTTTATTGAGAATGGAAATATTGTTGCAATTCCGATAGTTCGTCCAGGCGATACGGTATATGTACCCAAGAAGAACAATGTAATACGAGAATTATCCGACTTTATGAGAGATGCAATTTTTATTTTCAGTTTTTTTAGATTTTTTAATTGAAGAATTGTGAAGACTAAAAACATTAAATACTTATTTCTATTCTTGTTTGCGATTTATGCTAGTGCAAATGCCCAAGCAAATTATTTCAACAAAACATCGACAGTACTTGGTGCCAGATCGGCAGCACTTGCCGAGGCGTTTGTTTCCGATGCCTTCGATGTGAACGGTATGTATTGGAATATGGCAGGGCTTACGAAAATGCGAAATTACTCGATACTGCTTAACAATATGCAGGAAAAATCTATCAATGGGATGAGTCACGGTATCGCTATACCAATCAGATTAAAAGCCGGTGAAGTTATGGCAATCGGCTTGTCATTGATCCATACAGGATATATACGGAAAAATTCTCCACCTGAATTTAAATTATGGCAGTTATGTTATGATGTCGGTTATGCCCGCGAAATTTTACATTCTTTTAGCATTGGTACTTTGGTAGGTGTTAGGTTTGCCAAGAGTGATGTTTCCCAATTATGGTCTGTTCGAACTTCGGTTAGTGCAAATTATTCACCTGCTGAAAATATTAGTTATGGATTAGTTCTGAATAGCATAGGAAATGGTATCGACTATTCTATTGATAAAGGTACAACTCAACTTAACCGGATCACATTAGCTCACAGTCTTCAAGCTGGTATTACAATGAAGTTCCCGTCAGATATGAAAAATCACTTGTTTTCATTTGCATTAGCAAACGAAAAAATTTTTGGGAAAGCCGGTCTTCGGTATAAAGGTGGGTTAGAAATGAACGTTACAAATATTTTGGTACTCAGAGGGGGATACATTGTAGAAAATAATTTACGATTTGCGACCTTCGGGGTTGGAATCCAAACAAAAATCATTTCAATCGATTACTCGATCTCTCCTCAAAAAGTAACAAACCAGGAAATGTATCTTTCGATTGCACTAAATTTATAAAAAAAGTTATGCCAACAAAAACAAAATTATCGAGCTTTTATGTTAGCCCTGCTATGACCCACATCTTCCAAACCGTTGAACTAATATCTATGAGTGGAATCGGGGTTTTAGTCGTCGGGGAACAAGGAACTGAAAAGGAATGGCTCGCAAAAATCATTCATGATTTAAGCAGTCGGAAAAATAATAATTTTATTATGTTTGACTGTAATAGTGTACCGGCTGCTGAACTTGAGAAAAAAATATTTGGATTCGAAGAACTCACCGTCTCCGGAGTAGCAATAAATAAAGGGTTGTTGGAAGTGGCTTTCGGTGGAACATTATTTTTAGAAAATATTTCTTCAATATCATCGGACATTCAAACAAAAATTGGCAGCGTGCTGAAAAATAAGCATTATCATAGATTGAATGGTGTCGAGGAGTTAAATGTAAGTTTTAGAATTATTGGCGGAACAACTGAAAAAGATTCTAATCAAGTATCATTCTATCCTCCCAAAAAAGAGGTTCATTCTTCAATATGTCCTCTTAGTGTTAATATACCTCCTCTTCGAGAAAGGAAAGAAGATTTACCTTTTTTAGTCGAAAGAATGTTAAGAGAATCGAATGTTGCCGCTATAAAAGCTATAAAGGGTTTTTCAAAAGAAGCCCTTGAATTATTGGTGAATTATAATTGGCCCGGCAATACGAAACAATTGTTTTCCGTCGTGGATCATTCTATATCTCTGTGCAACAATCAGGTTATTTTGGCTAAACACTTACCGGAATATTTACGAGATGTTCAAATATCACAGCCATCATCCTGTAATGAAAATATTGTAGTATCTATTTAAACTATTATATGTTATCTCAATTTATAATCATATTTACAATTCCATTATTGATGTCTTTAGTTTTGACACCAGCTATAATCTCTCTTGCGAAGTATGCGGGAGCGATGGACATTCCCAATGAACGAAAAGTTCACAAATTTCCTATTCCCCGGTTAGGTGGTTTGGCTATTTATTTGAGCTTTTTTATATCGTTAGTGCTTTGTATATACTTCAATCCTACTATAAATTTTATTAATCCATCAACGGGTATTATGTTACTCGTTTCATTAACTTTGGTATTAATCTTAGGCATTTGGGACGATATAAAACAGATTAGCCCGGGTAAAAAATTTATCGGACAGTGGCTCGCCGCCACGATAGTTTATCTTGCTGGTTTTAGGATTTCGGCTATTACTTCACCATTCGACCTTGAGTTAATGAATTTAGGTATATTTGATTACCCCGCTACTATACTCTGGATTGTAGGTATTACGAATGCATTCAATCTTATTGATGGGCTTGACGGACTTGCATCAGGTATAGCGTTGATTGCCTCGTTAACTATATTTTCGTTGTCCCTTATGCGTGAGGATTTGACATCTGCTTTTCTTTCTCTGCTGCTTGTCGGTGCCACTTTAGGTTTCTTGCGCTACAATTTTAATAAAGCGAAAATATTTTTGGGTGATTCAGGAAGTCTATTCATTGGCTTTGCTTTAGCAATTCTTTCGATGATGAGTGCAACAAAAGGTTCGACTGCTTTCTCGATTCTGATACCGATACTCACTTTAGGGTTACCGATTATGGATACATTGCTCTCAATGGTACGGCGGTCAATGCGCTCGATTGTTTCCGATGATGAAACTCCTAAACCATTTGCCAAAAAACTTGTTTCTATTTTTTATCCTGATAAAGGTCATATCCACCATCAATTAATGTCCTTTGGAATCTCCGACCGCAAAGTTGTAATCATACTTTATGTAGTCTCTATAATATTTAGTGTCGGGGCTTTTGCCGTAACCATTGCAAATACGATAATTGCTATTCCGATTTTGATAATAATCGGATTGGCAACATTTTTAGGTGTGAACCAATTGGGTTACAAAGAGATGGCGCTTTTACGTAATGGGACATTATTACCTATTTATGAAAAACCTTTTTTCAAGAGCAGCCTTTTTCATGGTTTCCTTGACCTTGGTTCGATTTCACTTGCATTTGGAATTACTCTTTATTTAACCTTTACGAATCAATCCGATTTTGTATTTGATAATGCATTTTATAAAAATCTGGCGATTATATCCGGAACACAGTTCTCAGTATTATTCTTCGGGGGAATTTATAAGCTGACCATGAAACAATTAGGTTTGGGGGACTTACTGAAAATAGTGAAAGTTATAACCGTTTCAGTTTTTTTTACCTGGATTATTTTTTCTTTAGTTTACCAATCATTCAGTTACTTAAATCTAGGTTTCATACTTTTAAATTTTTACTTACTTATTACATTCGTGCTTGGTGGCAGGTTGTTGTTTAATATACTCAATTATTTGTCGCATAATGATGATCCTAATGGTAGAAAAAAAGTATTGGTTTATGGAGCGGGTGCCGATGGCTTAAAGATAATAGAACAAATTACTAAAAATTCATTTTATAATATATTTCCGGTTGGTATTCTTGATGATGATCCTCATCTTTTAGGGAAACGAATAAACGGTTTTAAAATTCTTGGTAGTCATTGGAATCTTCCGCAGATTTTAAAAGTAACCGCGGTAGATGAAATTCTTGTCTTTAATGATAACCTGCAACAAGAAGTAATAAAAAGATTAGTCAAAATTGCAAACGCCCACCGTATAAAAATACGGTATCCCAAAATCGGATTAGAAGAATTACAGTTCTATAATATGAATTCAAAATATAATCAACAGATTTTTGCATTCGATAAATCCGAATCGTCGATGCAAAACATGATGCACTAGAAGAGCATCGGGCTACTACCGAAATTTAAAAATAAGAAGAATTTTCCTATTTATCGGAAAAAATGTTTTTGTAAAATTTCTCCGAAAAGCACAATTCCTGTCCAATAATTCTGTATTTGTTGTTATCCCATCAAATTCTGCTATATTGTAATCATTACAAGCTTTATGTAATAATTTCCCATCCGCCATTAGTATTTAATTTAAATTCTACCTATAATCCATTGAAAACACATCAACTCATATTAGATGTGCCGGCTGGCACTCTTATTGTGTGATATATATCAAAAGATAAATGAAACGATGAATATTAAAAGACAAGTAACAAAAAATTTAAAAGGAAGCAATGATATGAGACTATTAGCTATAATTATATTAAACCTATTTTTGATAATATCAGAATCGTTTGGACAACCGAATGTTGGAAAGACAGACTTTTGGGTAAGTGCTTATTTACCTTCGTGGGAACTTAATATGGGAGCTTATGTTGCTGGTATTAATCATGCTAATTATGGACAGTTACCAGTTCAAAACATAGATTGGAACGCTTTTACTCATATAATGATGTTTGCCTGCGGCCCCAATACGAATGGGTCTTTGAGTTATGGCAACTTGGGGGTGATTGGCAGGAAAAAACCATTTAACCTGATAGCTCGTGCTAATGGCAGACCCGTCATATTAGCTGTTGGTGGTGCGGGGAATGAAAATTGGGGTGAAGCAACCAGTCCTGCTAATAGGA
>JAUXOG010000095.1 GCA_030682385.1 Bacteroidota bacterium | reverse complement strand
AAAGTCAATTTTCTGAACCGTTTTAACGGTTTATCTCAACGAGCGGTCAACTTGTGGTAATCTAATAATTCTCTAATGACAAATCTGGGCTAAATTTATTTGAGCATCAATCCCGCCAAAATTCAGCGGCCTGCCTGCCGTCAGGCAGGGATTTCTGCTCAAATGACTATCGTCATTTGAGCATCAACATTTTGTTGACTTTGCTGAATGAGCCGCTGACCATACGGATAAAGTAAACTCCGCTCGGCACATTGTTGCCTTGCTCGTTCTTTCCATTCCACTCGACGGTATGATATCCAGCCGGACGGATTTCGTTCACTAAAGTACGAACCTTTTGACCGAGTATGTTATACACAACCATCTCAACTAAAGCTGCTTTTGGAACTGCGATAGTCATTTTGGTTGTCGGGTTGAACGGGTTCGGATAATTCTGACCGAGTGCAAATTCCATCGGAAGTTCTTCGCCGTTTTCAATTTTCAACATCAAAGAACTCAAATCAGGATTGGAAACGCGGAAACTTCCTTCGCCTGCCAATTCCTTCACACCGATAATTTTTCCGTTCACATCATCAGTCAGAGAGATATTCTTTCCATACGAGTTTGATGTATTCCACGAAACTGTAATCGGGAATTCAACTCCCTGAAGGGTGATAGCATATTGCTTAAATTGCTCAACGACCTTTGGATATGTTTCCAAAATCCTTTGAGAAGCAAACCTAACATCAAAAATTGATGACGGCGGCATAGGTGGCATTTCGTAATAGCTAAGGTTAACAGCTTCTTCGGCATCCATACCGAAGTACAACTGCTGACTTGCACCCTTTTTATCGGTTATAGTAATCGTATTGTAACTTTCGATATTAGCGTATTCAGCCGATTGTTTTGCCGCTACTGTTCCGGCATTTAAAGTTAAAATACCCGATTCCTTTGCTTTTATCCAATACGCTTTTCCAGGGACTAATGTATTTGCAACTGAATAACCACTTTCAAAACCATAGTAACTTGAGGTTGTATTGTTCGGTGGATTTGAAACAAGTGAGCCAACAGAAACAGGAGATGTGATTGTTCCTATTAAATTCCATCCGGGAGAAAGATTCATGGTCTTGCTAGTCAACCTTCTACCGTGCATGCGTTGTACGGTTTGATTAGTAAATTTTAGCCAATAGCCGGGACCATCAAACAGAGTATCTTTTACTGCATAGCTACCATAGTATGAGAATGCGTTTGAAGCGGCAGTAGCAAATAAATTTGTTTTAACTGAATCGCGTGGAACAAATGGTATTGATACCATATTCCAACCCTGATTAAATGTGTATAGGTTACCAGCTATGATATCTGAATTTTTACGTGGTGCAACCTTATACCTGTTAGTAGCAAAATAAACTACACCTGTTAACGGTCGAATTTTATCGCCAACACTTAAAATTTCTTTACCTTGCCATAGTGAATCAGCCGGGAGAGTAAAATCATTTTTACCATCGCGCCTTACCAAGACATTGGAGGAACCATCATTAACTAAATATTCATAAATATTAGCAAACGTAGGGGTAACATCAGTAACGTGAACCGAATCGAACCTGACTACCATACCTTCATATCTTTCGGCACTAGGAGTACCATCAGCAAGCGAAAAATTCAAAGTTGAAGTTGGTAATACTACCGGAGCAGGGATCGGTCTGTTAGATGCAATAATTTCTATCGGGTGTTGAATATTTTGCAAACGTGTATTACTAAAATATTCGGCAACAGTTCCTGTAACGCGAATACTGTCGCCACGTTTAACAAGAGCCATTGTTGACTCGGGTCCCACAACCCAAAGTCCGCTGTAAGGTGCATTGCCACTTTGCATATACCATGCAATTGTACCTGTACCGATGGGAGTCAAATAAAAATCGCTCGTATCAGCCGTAACAGTTCCTGTTAGTGCTAACGTGGCTCCAACATATAAGGATACGCCATTCGTATATGGAGTGGTCTGTACGTCAGTAATTGTAAGTGGGCGGTTTAAAACTGTATACGAGAAAAAGCCCTTTGAAGTGTCGCCAAAAAATGAAGGCGAAGCATTTGCATAAATTGTTGTTAATCTCGCTCCTAATTTACCTGGTGCATGTGCTTTAAAGAAATAACGATAAAAGAAGTTATTATTATTTTTATTTATGTTATAACGGACAGTTGAACTATCGCCGACAGGCCATGACATCCTTTCCCTAACGAACGCACCGTAGTTTGTGCTAATGTAAATTTCAACACTGTCTAACTCATAACCGCCCGGTACTCTTATGGCAGCTACTTCAATCCTTGTAGTATCGGTTGGTGATACCACAACCGGTGTACGCCGATGTGTAGAAAGCCGCGGTCTAGAAACACCGAATACAACATCGCCGGGATATACGGGTGATATTCTATATCCTCTTGCAGCCTCACTGCCCGTTACGCATGATATCCATCCTCTAATTGTATCTATCCGAGCGTCTATAGGTGGGGCTTGATATGTGGAATTTGGGTCTCTTCGTGCAGCTGTTGTGAACCATTTTGATGCGTCATAATTACCGAGTACATCGCCGGCATCATTCACCATATCGAAAGTGCCTCTTTCCACATTAATCCATGTACGGACTGTCCAATCGTACAGTTCAACAAAACCACTTTCATACTGTTCACCTGTCGAGAATTTCATTTTACCGCCTGGAAATTGTCCTTGGTAAAACGGATTAGGATCAGAAGATGAAAACTTCTTAGGTTGTGGTAATGGATAGTCTTGGTCTCTAATAAGAAAATTAGGTTTTTTTAGGGGCACGAATTGCGTCATACTGTGCATAGCAGGAGCGCCATCTTCAGCATAACTCGGGAATTCCCATACATAACCTGTAACTTCCAAAACATCTCCACGTTCGGCATTAAGCATTTCTGAGTATGAAGCTGTATCCCCTGCAAAACTCACCCTTATCAAAATATATCTCCAAGAACCGGAATTATAACCAACAGGATCCGAATAATACCCTGTATCAGCAAGCACCATCGTATAACCACCTGCGGTATAATTTAACAATAAGGCAGGATAAACCACGACCCCAACTATCGTCATCGTATCCGTGCTAAAATTGCCTGAACCTTTTGAAATAAAATTTGCTTTCTGCAAATGCCAGTATGCGGCTGGATTTGTGAACTGAACTAAATCAGCTATTGCTAATGAATCAGGATGGTTGTATTGGATATCCCGAATATTCCTTAATGGATATTGTGTAGAACCGGGGCTTTTATTTATCGTCCGGTCCTTTTTAAAACCCTCCGGCGGGTTTAGCTGCGCGCTTGCATCAATCGTCGCAGCTATCATACCTACCATAATTAAGATAGGTAAAATGAATTTTTGTAATTTGTACTTCATGACTTACTCCTTGTTGTTAATATGTTTTTATGTTTGTTAGATATATTTTGTTTTTCAAATTCTACTGCCTGCAGGACTTTTACCAACGGGCATGTGTTGCTACTATTGGGTAGTTCTAATAATGAATCCGTCAACTGACGGATGAACACCAAATGTCGAATGGCGAAGTCGCCCCGATAGAATCGGGGCAAAATTTACCCCGTTGGATATTGTTTTTGTTTTTTTTATTCACTCCATCGTCGGCAATCCAACGGGGTGAATAATTCTATGTTCAATACCTGTCCGCCGAATCCCGCCTTTGCGGGAGTAGGTGGATTCGATATTCTTTTCTGCCTGTGCGGACACGCAGACAGGTGAGTTTTTAGAACCACCGTCGTATTTTTTGGTGGCACACTAAAACTAAAAGAAGCAGACCAAGAAGCAAAATTTTCATTCTGTAACTTTGTGTCTTTGGGACTTAGTGGCAAAAAATATGTGCCTATTAACAATACGAAGGCACCAAGTCCCCAAGTTACATAAACTAAATATTGGTCAGCGTCTCTACCTAATTAACATCATACTTCCGGCTTTAATTCCTTTGTTGGTTTTTAAAACGTAAAAATAAACACCGCTCGGCCGATTCATAGACGAAAAAGTTGCAAAGTGCGAATCAGCATCCTTAAACGCATCGACTAATGTTTCTATATATTGACCTAATACATTATATACCTTCAGTGTAACATGCGAAGGTTCAAATATTTCATACTTGATCGAAGTTTCTCTATTTTTTGTTGTAAAAAACGGATTCGGATAATTTTGGTAAAGAACAGGTGCAGGGATCGCCGGCGGAGATGGAGGATTAACAGGTTCCCCGTATGAACCGCCGCCTGTGGTAGTTTTTAAAATCGTTCCGTTTAAACCACACACCCAACCTGTATTCTCGTTTTCAAAATCCAACGCTAAGATCGGGTTTAACGTAGGACTCTTTGATAAAAACCATTTTTTGCCGGCATTAGTAGTTTTAAGAATAACACCACCGCTGCCAACTATCCAACCTGTGGAGTCATTTGCAAATTTTACAGAAAAGTAATTTGTTCTTGATGGAGCAGGGCTCATCTGAAAACTCTGTGCCGCAATTGTATCAATCGCTAAGCAATCGCCGCCGCAGTTTGTTCTAAGTATAGTTTTGTTAGCACCCACGAACCAACCGGTAGTGTCGTTGATAAAAAAAACATCAGAGAGTTCATTCTTAATAACCGTTTCAATTTTCTTCCAAACAACACCGCCATCAGTAGTTTTATAAATTAAACCAAACTTGCCAACAGCCCATCCGGTATCTGCATTTATAAAAAATACAGAATTCAGATCGGTCGTGTCCTGAATATTCTGAAGAGACCAGTTCAAACCCCCATCATCCGATTTCATCACTACACCATTGTTGCCAACTGTCCAGTATGTTTCTGAAATATTAAAAACTGAATTCAAGCTCTGATTAGTTGGTTTCGGAAGTTCACTCCACGAAACTCCGTTATCGAGAGTTCTCAATAAAACTCCATTGTCTCCAACAATACACCCGCTTATAACTTGTTTATCCGGTGCAATGTTTAAAGCAACTGAGTTCAGGTTGCCGTTAGTTGCTCTATGAAGTGTTGCCCAATTGTCGCCACTATTAGTTGTTCGTAAAATTGTTCCTGCTTCTCCGACAGCCCAACCGGTAGTCGTATCGTTAAAGAAAACATCCCGAATCTGTCGTGCGTCGCCTCTCGAAATAAGATTCCAATTAGTGGCTGCATTTGTAGTTCGTCTTAAATCCACAAAATCGCTGAGCAGCCATCCGTTATTTGCATCGGAAAAAGAAATTGCTTTGATATTTTGATTGGGGGCAATGGTATCGGTTAGCCAAATTCCGCCTCCATTTGTTGTTTTGAATAACAAACCATTGGATGTAGTTACATAACCAACATTTAACGATGTAAATTGGACATCAGTTCCGAGAGCAAACCCTAATTGATTAACATAATTAACCCAATTTTTTCCGCCGTTGGTAGTTTTCAAAAAAACCAAATTACCGATAGCCCAGCCAATAGTATCATTAACGAAATGGACTGATGAAAGGTTACTTCTGGTTCCGCTTGCGATAGTATCCCAGGCAACTCCCCCGTTTGATGTTTTAAAAATTTTTCCATCGTTTCCTACAATGTATCCGGTTGATATTGATGGGAAGAAAATTTTTTTCGGAGAAAAAGATTTATCAACTGAGATAAGAGACCATAAAGTACCTCCGTTAGTAGTTCGAAGGAGAGTTCCGCTATCGCCAACCGCACAACCAAAGTTTTCGGTAACAAAAAAAACATCGGTCAGTTTTTTATCGGTTGATGATATTTGGAGAGCCGGTTTTCCGCCTAAAACTTTTTTAATTATCGTACCGGAATCCCCGACAGTATAAGTAACGCTGTTTCGATGATGGACTGCACGTAAAGTTATGGTCTTGCCTGCTGACCTATGCGAGATATCCCAATCCAAGCCGCTATTCGTTGTTTCCATTATTGTGGCATTTGCACCAACGGCGACTATCGATTGATTATTGATCGCCAAAATATCGAAGAGCAAATTCCCTTGCGGTAAAGGGTTCTGCCAATTCCAGTCCTGTTGCGATGAGGCAATCAAGGGAAGAAGAAGAAGAAAAAATATTTTGTACAAATAATTCAATTAATTTTTAATTATAATTAATTTTTTAGACTAAATTATTTCTCGCCCGCCTTTATGCGAGGTCTCGTCTCGTGAAACGAGACGGACAAAGACGCGAAGAAATATTTTGTATAATACCAACTCAACCCCTCAAAGTTAAATCTAACTCCCCCTTCTCTTTTTAAGAGAAGGGGTCGGGCCTGCACGCCGAAGGGCGTTACTGCCCGCAGGCGGGGGATGAGTTCCTACAGTTATCACACGACCGCTTACCTGCCCGCAGCAGGCGGGAGTCGTGGGTTTAAAAACTTATACCATCAAAGCTAAATCGCTACAGCGGTTTCCAACAAGCAGCAGTTACCTTGAGTTAGTTACTGAAGTTACGCAGAACAGTCATTCTGAATCCGCCAAAGGCGGATGAAGAATCTTAAACCTCAATTTCAAGCTGTTTTTAGATGTTTCTCCCGACTAGTCGGGATCAACATGACAAAAAGTCGATTCTGCGTAACTTCAGTTAAGGACTAAAGTCCGCAGAGATTAGTATGTTTTTGTAACCCCACGACTCCCGCCTGCGTCCTGAGGACTTCGGCGGGCAGGTAAGAGTGGGGTTACTGAAAAGCCGCGTGGCTTTAGCCCAATTAATAAATAATAGTTTTTAGAGGTGCCCTACGTGTCTGAGTGGTATTTTTTTAAAGCTCGAGATCACCTCAGCAACACTTGTTCTCCGAAGCCCTAGCGTAGGAGAAGCATCTTTCGCACAACATTAAACCTGTTGTTTGAGTCCTTGATTCTGCAGAAGTAAATTCCTGATGCTAAATTAGCTCCATCAAAGTAAACGGCATTTTTACCTTGATAGAATTCTATATTATCAGCTAAAGTAATTACTTCCTGACCAAGAACGTTATATACTTTTATATTTACAATACTTTTTTCAGGTAACTCAAACTCAATTGTAGTAAACGGATTGAACGGGTTTGGATAATTTTGGGCAAAGATTTCTTTTTCAATTATGGAAGCGATTCTCCTAACGACGGTCCCGCTGCCGTATTTTAATGTTACACCTTGTAAACCGACCGCCCAAACATTCGATGAATCTACCGCACAAATATCGGACAATGTGCTGCGTGTGGGTGAGGGAATATTTAACCAAGTGGTACCGCCGTCAGTTGTAGATAAAAGAGTTCCATATGCACCTACAGCCCAAGCGTTTAATGTATCAGTAAAAGCAATAGCTTTCAATTCCCGAGTCGTGTTGGAAACCTGTGCTACCCAAGTTTCGCCGCCATTTGTAGTTTTACGTATAGTTCCTTTATTGCCAACAATCCAGCCGACTTGAGAATTAACAAACTGAACAGAATTTAATTTCATCGTGGTTACCGCTGAACGCACTAACCAAGTATCGCCAGAGTTTGTAGTCCGCATTACCAAACCGTTAGAACCGACGATGTAACCATTTTGGTTATTTGTAAAATGAACATCGTAAAATGTGCTCGAAACATTAGTCCTTAATTTTTTCCAGATGGCGCCGCCATTTGTAGTTCTCAAAACAGTACCACTTGTTCCAACGGCAAAGCCCAAGTCGCTATTTAAAAAGTATAAACTATAAAAAGTACGTGTCGTACCAGTAGGTAACCGCGTCCAAGTTATCCCGGCATCGATAGATTTTTCGATTAGACCGCTTCTTCCCGCAATAAAAATGGTTGACGAATCGAGGAGTGTTATAACATTTGCTTTTTTTCCTGTGAGCGAGGTTTGAGCAATCCAGTCAATACCGCCGTTTGTAGTTTTATAGCTGATACCATCTTTACCTAAAGCCCAGCCGTTGAGCGGATCGGAAAAACTAACGGAGTATAAATTATCGCGGTGCCCTCGCGATAGTTGCGCCCAATTATCGCCGCCGTCGGTTGTTTTTAGAATAATACCTTTCGATCCGGCTGCAAAACCGGTCGAAGAATCTAAAAATTTTACAGCATCGAGCCACTCAGTAGTTCCTGATGTCTGCGGAATCCAGGTAATTCCTTCATTAACAGTTTTAATTATTGTACCATTAGAGCCCACAGCCCAGCCGGTAGTGGAGTCGATAAAATCAACATCTTCTAACCAAGCAGCAGTATTTGAACTTGCACCAAACCAATTTACACCCGCGTTTGTAGTGCGGCGGATAGTGCCGTTGATACCTACAGCTATACCTTTATTTTGAGTTGTAAATTGTATTTCCATCAAACGATTTGTTGTTCCGGATGTTTGTTGCGTCCAGATTGAACCACCGTTTGTGGTACTAAATATTCTCCCAGAATCTCCGACAGCCCATCCTCGAAGATTGTTTAAAAATTCAATACCAAAAAGACGAACAGTTTGTAAAACATACTGCATTGACCAAGAAGAACCGCCGTTAGTAGTTCTAAGTATAAAACCCTGATATCCTGCTACCCAACCTGTATCCCTGTTGATAAATTTTAGTGCAAAATATGGATAATTGGAATAGAATTGAGTGCCTAACGACAACTTATTCCAATTTTGCCCGCCGTCATTAGTTTTTAAAAAATTTCCGCCAATCCCAACAGCATAACCAAAATCATCGTCAACAAAATCTAAATCATAAAGAGAACCGTTTGTTAAACCCAAACCAAATTTTAAATTCCAACTGCTACCATTATCTGATGTTTTTAGCACCGAAGAGACTGCACTTGCAAGATATACATTACCATTTGATGTTATATCTATTGCGTTAATTGTATTTACAGTCGGATATGGATTTTGAAAACTCCAATACTTATCTGTTGGCGAGAATGTAACTAACTCTTCTTGATCTGCGGAATTAAATAAATTGTCGATTAAGATATCTACAGAATCTTCTGGAACTGACGCGAGTGTATCAATTTCTTGTGAATGGGATTGATTGAATAGCACAAGAATAAAAATTAATAGCCAAATGTATTTATATTTTTTCATCTTCATATCTCCTTTAATCATAGTGTCTATGTATGTTAACAATCACTAACGTTCTTTCAGCATAAAATCAACAGTTACAAAATCTTTTCCGGGTTCTCCGGTTATTACAATAATTTCATGAGAAGGTTCTGATACCAATCCACTTTGT
Source organism: Bacteroidota bacterium (assembly GCA_030682385.1). Lineage (GTDB taxonomy): Bacteria > Bacteroidota > Ignavibacteria > UBA10030 > BY39 > JASEGV01. The sequence continues at coordinate 2,013 of JAUXOG010000095.1, read as the reverse complement.
TTGAGTATTTCTTCATTTATATTTATAGCATACTCACCTGGAGGTAATGCAGGAAATTCAAATTCACCTTGAGAGTTGGTAAATGTAGTTTTCTTCATTTTTTTTGGACCCTGCATAATAACCAATATACCTGATACAGGATTACCATCGGTTCCTGTAACAGAGCCAATTATGATACCTCCAATTACCATTGGTATCTCTACAGTTTTTAATTTATTCGGTTCAGATTTTATACCTAATCCATCGTATAATGGGACCCAAAGCGGGTCTTCCAAATCGCGTGTCTGGACGCTGAATACATAATCTCTGTACATTTCGCCACGAGTTAAATGACTAACATCGTCATATTTTCGTGTACTGGAAAGTCCGAAACTTTCCTTTCGTCCAACATTGAAACGTACATTTTTTATATATTCCTCGTCATTATCTTTTATACCGTCATTATTTTTGTCTAAATATGCTGATGTTAAAAAATATCCCTGTCTGGTTGTACTTCTATTTTGAAATATAAAGTCATAAGTTTGAGTTGAGCCAATAATTTCACCGCTTATACGTTGCGAGTAAGAATATCCCTTACTACTTTTCACAGCAGTAGTAGAAGAATTCAAGAATGATGGTCGGAGGTTCAGGGATGCAAAAGCGAGTATGCTCTGATCTTTAAAATATTTTTCAAAGAATATATGAATATTTAAAAATGATAATATCGGTAGTGTAAGGCCTATATTGCCAGCCTTTAATTTGTTCGCAATATGGTCGTATCTGCCACCCAATACTAAACTTGATGAAGTTGTTGCCTGTATAGCAACATTCATATTACCATCTAAATATTTTGCTATGATAGATGCCGTTTTGACAATATTTTCTTCATCTTCGACGACTGTGTATTCATACTCAAGCAAGGAATAGTATTTTATAATCGAGTAATTTAAAGAAAATCTTCTGAATGCACTTCCAACTTTTAAATTAAAACTTTCTTCGAAACCGTCCTTTAAATTATTATAAGTGTAAACGCCATTCAATATTAAGTTATAAATATTTGATACATACGGAAATTGAAAATTCATATTTATCGTATTCTTTATTCCTCTTGGATTCAAAGATAAACTTTTAGCCCTTATTATGTATTGTAGATTTACTACTCGCTGATCATAAGTTTGCCATGTTAAACTTGCTTGCGACATAACAAAAGGTGAAAATTCTGCTGAACCGAATATGTTATCGAATAATCGAACAGTTGAATATGTATAGGGGAATAATTTATTTCTGATGTTTTTTTTATCTAAATATTCAAGTCCAGCCCCTAAAGTGATATGATTAGTAGCCCCAAATTGAAAATCGCCCGACGAGTAGAACGGATAATTTCTCTGTCTAAGTTTCCCAACCGAAATGCGGTAATCTAATTCACCCGAAGGTATCATACTCGGTGGAACTATATAATATTTCCTTAAACTTTTTTCTTGCCCATACCAATCGTAGATATGCGCCTTAAATTCATTATATCCAATTCTTAAAGGAACTGTGCTTGTTATTGTAGTTTCTGTCTGTGTGAAAAAATATGTAGGGACGGCGGATAAACCAGTCGAATAGTATTCTGACCCCGCAGGAATTTTTGTTGAAAAAGAAGTTTGGCCAAAATCAATTCTTCTTTCTGGTGGTTTATTCGTTACATCAACACCAAATAACATGCCGCCAACAAATGATCGCTTCTGGATATCACCTATTGTAACTTGTTTTAAAATTCGGTTATTAAAAAAAGGGTAATTAATAAACCCACGAATGTCTCTTTCCTTTATCGGTTTGTTAACTATGCCGAGTATTGATGTTTCGTAATCCCCCCATAACATTTGCCCCCCTAATTTAAAATTATATCTATGTCGATAATTAATATTATCTGTTTTTATTGTGGAAATATTATAGTTAAATTTACCAAAATCAAAAATAAATGCTTCTCTTCCTAACTCTTTACCGGGTAAATTAATTCTTTTTTCTATTTGTTTTTGAAAAGATTTTTGC
>JAUXOG010000092.1 GCA_030682385.1 Bacteroidota bacterium | reverse complement strand
ACAAAACAATACCGACCCCAGAGGGGTCGTATGTTTGTAGAAAAATATAAAATAAATGATGACGACCCCGTAGGGGTCGTATGTTTGTAGAAAAATATAACCAAAACAATTACGACCCAAGCGGGGTCGAATGAACTTCAGCGCTTCGCATATTATTTTCCCCATTGTCCGATACTCAGTACTGCGTCTGCATCGGTCTTGAACTCCGATGTAAGATGGAACACGATCTCCGGAAACATATCCTTTGCAGATTTGAGTGACCAAGTCCCTTCGGCAAGAAAAACAGGATGGTCATCTTTATCGAACACAATATGATGGTTCTGGAGTGAATGAAAACGCTTAAGCTGATCGTCATCCTCAGAGGTAAACCAGAACGCTTTATAAACATTCAGCGGTTGAAAATCGCACTCGGCGCTGTACTCGTGCAATAACCTGAATTTAATAACCTCAAATTGCATCTCGCCGACTGTGCCAACGATCTTGATGTTACCTTGCTGACGTAGGAAGAGTTGTGCAACTCCTTCATCCGAAAGTTGTCTGATTCCCTTATCTAACTGTTTGGCTTTGAATGGATTCCTGTTGAAAAGCTGCCTGAAGATTTCCGGCGAAAATCTCGGTATCCCTTTGAAGCTGAACTGTTCACCTTCGGTCAGTGTATCCCCGATTTTGAAATTGCCTGTGTCATACAACCCTACAACATCTCCTGGATATGCTTCTTCTATCACGCTCTTTTCGTTTGCCATAAAGCTTGTAGGACTTGTAAAGCGCAGTTCTTTATCAAGTCGAGTATGAAAATAAAATTTGTTCCGCTCGAATTTTCCTGAACAAACACGGCAAAATGCAATTCGATCCCGGTGGTTCGGGTCGAGGTTCGCGTGTATCTTAAAAATGAATCCGCTAAAGGCATCTTCCGCCGGTTCGACTTTTCTAATGTTCGTTTCCCTCGGTTGAGGAGAGGGTGCAATCGTAACAAATGTATCCAACAATTCTTTTACACCGAAATTATTTATTGCGCTGCCGAAAAAGACAGGGGCAAGATAAGAATCGCGATAATGTTCTTCATCAAATGGCTCGTACACTCCTTCGATGATTCCGATATCCTCACGAAGTTTGGCGGCATAATCAGCACCGATATATTTATCAAGCAGTGGACTTGCAAGGTCGTCAATAGCGACTATATCATCCGAGATGCCGGTTTTATTGGGAGAGAAAAGCTCCAAGTTTTTGTCGAACAAATTATACACACCTTGAAAACTCCTGCCAATACCGATGGGCCACGTGAGTGGACGCGTATGAATGCCGAGCTCACTCTCCAGTTCGTCTAATAGAGCGAACGGATCGCGTCCTTCCCTGTCTAATTTATTGATGAACACGATCACAGGTGTGCTTCGCATCCGGCAGACGTTCATTAGCTTTCGTGTTTGTTCTTCAACGCCCTTTGCACAATCGATAACAAGGATGACACTGTCAACAGCGGTGAGAGTTCTGTACGTATCTTCTGCAAAATCTTTGTGACCCGGTGTGTCCAGAATATTTATCTTGTATCCTTTGTATTCGAAGCCCATCACGGAAGTTGCAACTGAAATTCCGCGTTGTTTCTCAATTTCCATGAAGTCGGAGGTGGCTGTTTTTCTAATCTTATTGCTTTTCACAGCGCCAGCCGTGTGGATCGCACCGCCGAACAACAGCAGTTTCTCTGTGAGTGTAGTTTTCCCGGCATCGGGGTGACTGATAATGCCAAAAGTGCGGCGCCGTGTAAGTTCGTTATGTTTCATAAATGTTATTAGTGAATAAATGAAAAGGAAGGCATACATAGTGCCCTCAAAATCGGAGGATACGCTATGGTGGTGTAAGCTTTATTTGTATTAAACGAATGTTCATTCTTGTATAAAATACGAAAAGTTTGGGAGAGAGCCAAATTGGTAAGAGAGTATATTAAAAAGCCCGAATTATTCATCCGGGCTTAGTTTGAAAAAAAATACAAAAATTAAATCTTAATTAAAACCCACTAACATTTAATCTACCACCAGTTACACATTTTCCGGACAAAGAACTAGTTGGAACTGTGCTGGATAGGATTGCATTCTTGATAGTTGCAGCAGATGTACCTGGGTGGGTTGCAGCATATAAAGCAACTCCTCCTGTAACGTGCGGTGTTGCCATCGACGTTCCGCTGTAGGAGGCATAGCTGGCGGCACCTGATCTACTTGGGATAGTAGAAAAGATAGAAGAACCGGGAGCGCCCAAATCAACGGTTGTTAAGCCATAGTTTGAGAAACTCGAAATTGCACCGAGCGATGTTATTGAAGCAACAGCGATAATGTTAGCATTAGGATAGGATGATGGATAGCTCTTAGTTACGTCGGTATTAAGAGTTGAATTACCCGCTGCTGCAACGAACAATATATTTGCTTGATTGGAGCGTTCAATCGCATCTTGCAATGCTTGTGAGAAAGCGCCACCGCCCCATGAATTATTTGTCGCCACAATATTGAGTCCGTGACGTGTTTTGAGATTAGTGAAATAGTCAACAGCTAAAATAGCATTGGTCGTGGTGCCACCGGTTTTTCCTAAGAACTTTCCTGAAATTATCTTGATATTCCAGCAAACCCCCGCCACACCGATAGCATTACCACCTTTGGCGCCAATAGTGCCGGCGACGTGTGTGCCATGATCGTCGGCAGGACCATCATAAACAGTATTATTATTTCCGTCGAAGTCCCATCCATTTATATCGTCAATGTAACCATTACCGTCGTTATCGATTCCATCTTTTGGATCAAATGGGTTTACCCAAATATTAGCGGTAAGTTCCGGATGGGTAATCATTATTCCCTCATCGATCACTCCAACGATGACCGTACTTGAACCCACATTACCTGCTGCCCATGCTTCACCTGCCTGGCTTCCATACTGGTTAGCTGGAGTGGTTGCATCACCATACATACCCCACAAAGAGCCGTTTGTATAATAAGGATCGTTCGATGTTGCGGTATGGTAATAAATATAATTCGGTTCGGCATATTCAACATCAGCCAGACCTTTAAGTGCGCGGACAGCATCGGGAACTCCCTTTGGTGTGCGTACTACCGTAAGGCCTTCATTGTCGCCGGCATTCTTCATTGCCTGGGTGAGGATTTTTTTGCCGACCTCGCCGCTCACTGCGCGTAATGCATCACCGCGTTTTACATCTGAAACACCGGCTTTAAACTTTACAATCAGTTCGCCGGGAACATATTGAGGTTCAAGACCTTGTGAACTCGCTTTTTCTAGCACGGGTGTGGTTTGTGTTTCTGACACATTCGTTAATAGCGCGGGTTCATCCACGGATTGGCATCCATAATATGTCATCATTATGGATAAGAAAAATACTCCGATGAAAAAAAGTTTTTGCATAACTACTCCTGTAAAAGTTGTTAATGATTGTTAATTAAAAGAACGTAATGAATTAATGACACATTGCTTATATAATATTTTTTTGGGAAATAGTCAATAGGTAGGTATCCTTTTTTCTTTATTATTTTTTGTGTGTGAGTTGAATCAAATTAGTGTTCTTTTATGAAAAACAAAATCATTCCGAAACACTTGATTTTTTAATCTTCATAATCTTCTTATATTTAGATGAGGATAAAATGAAATCGGTCAACAAAATATTAGTATTGTGTTTCATCGTCATCCAACTGGCACAGACACAACAAGCCCAAAATTATTTCCCGTCCGATACAGGATTTAAATGGTACTACAAAATTACTCCGCTCGATTCATCGGGCAAAACAATTGATTCTCTGTCGATTAATAAAATTGATTTATTCACTGCTGTAGAAATATATAAAGGTAAATTTTCAAATATCGTCGTATCAGAAATAGATACCAATTTTTTTTATCTCGAATCCACAAACGGATGGCGGTATATTAGATCATTCGGAAATCTCGATTCTCTCCCTCTCTTCGATACGCTGGGCATTATCAGGTTTTTAAATTCTTTTGAAGGTTGGCATTCTTACTACAAGTTTGCGTCTTCGACCGCAACTGCATACACAATCGCCTTTCGCGACACTACAATTGTAATAAACGGAACGTCATATCCGCTCAGATTTAAAATTTCTGGTAAAAGGTTCCCCGATCAAACAGTATCTGTGCCTGCCGGTAATTTTAATTGCAAAAAATTTTTGATAAACTACAGCTTGAATTTTTTGACTTACATTCCTCCCCTTCCACCAATTGAAATACCGTTAGTTCAAATTCCGGATACAGTGTGGATAACCAATTCAATATGGATAGTAAAAGAACACACGCCGCCTGTTAAAATTGATTTATCGCTTTTAAATTCAGGTTCGTTCACAATTCCCGGACGGATAACTGAGCTTACAGATTATACAACCACTTCTGTTAATTCAATTACTGAAAATGCAACCGACTTTTTCTTGGAACAAAATTATCCAAATCCTTTTAACTCGACAACTACAATCCACTGGCGATTGGCTGTCAGCAGTTACATAACATTGAAAGTGTTTGATATTCTTGGAAATGAAGTTGCTACGTTATTCAATGGAAATGCGGAAGGCGGGAAGATGTACATAGTGAGCTTTGACTCAAAGTCGGTCTCAGGCGGATTATCGAGTGGAATGTATTTCTACAAGTTACAATCTGGCAGTCCATCGAATTGGCAGATAAAAATCCGTAAGTTTATCTTGGTTAAATAGATGGAAAAAATTGAAGTAGCATTATCATTCTATAATGAAGGTTTCAGTTGTTCGCAGGCAGTTTTTTCAGCTTTTGCAGAACAGTTCGGAATGGATAAAGAAACTGCTTTGAAAATTGCCGGCGCATTCGGTGGCGGTATGGCGCAAATGGGCGAAACCTGCGGTGCGGTTACAGGCGCCTTAATGGTCTTGGGTCTGAAATACGGTAGAATAAACGCCAAAGACTTTGAGACAAAAGAAAAGTTATACAGCGCCGTAAAAGACTTTGTTGAAAAATTTAAACTTCAAAATGGCACTATAGTTTGCAGAGAATTACTTGGATGCGACATAAGCACACAAGAAGGACGCGACAAAGCAACACAGCAAAATTTGTTCAAAACAATTTGCCCTAAATTAGTTGCACTATCGGTTGAGTATTTAGAAGAAGTAGTGAATGGCTAACATCGACAATTATTTTTTGATTTTACTCTGCACAACTGCCGCTTTTACGAATTCACGAAAAAGCGGGTGCGAATTTGCCGCACGCGATTTTAACTCAGGATGAAACTGCACACCAACGAACCAAGGATGATTTTCAAGCTCAACTATTTCCACTAAATTATTTTGCGGACAGATTCCGCTCAATGTTAATCCGCATTTTGATAACTGTTCAACGAAAGCATTATTCACTTCGTAGCGGTGGCGGTGGCGCTCGTGAATCAATTCGCGTTTGTAAGCAATATATGCTTTTGAGTTGCGCTGCAATTTACAAGGAAACGAACCAAGCCGCATCGTGCCGCCGTAATTTTTTACATTTTTCTGCTCCAACATCAAGTCGATAACAGGTTGTTCGGTTTGTTTGAATTCGGTGCTGTTGGCATTTTTCAAACCGCAAACGTTGCGGGCATACTCAATAACTGCACACTGCATACCCAAGCAAATTCCGAAAAACGGAATTTTACTTTCACGAACATATTTAACAGCCGAAATTTTTCCCTCAATCCCCCGCTCGCCAAAACCGGGTGCTACTAAAAGTCCCGAAATATTTTTTAAATTATTTTCAACGCAACTTTTTTCCATATCTTCGGCAGCAATCCATTTTAAATTCACCCGCACGTTATTCGCAGCCCCGGCGTGTATGAAAGCTTCAACTATACTTTTGTACGCATCGTGATGCTCAGTGTATTTTCCACAAATAGCTATATCGACAGAACCTGCAGGATTTTTAACCCGGTTTACCATTTTTTTCCAATCCTTCAAATCAGGCTGCGGACAGGTTAAATCTAATTTCTCCAAAACTATATTATCCAAATCCTGTTCTTCGAAAATGATTGGTACTTCATAAATAGTTTCTAAATCGGGCGCCCCGATTACATTTCCGGGATCAACATTTGTAAAGAGAGCTATCTTTTCTCTCACTTCTTTCGAGAGAGGTCTATCGGAACGGCAAATTAAAATATCAGGTTGAATACCGATTTCACGCAATGTGCTGACGCTGTGCTGTGTCGGTTTTGTTTTTATCTCACCCGCCGACTTTATGTACGGCACAAGTGTAACGTGAATGCTAAGAGCATTTTTACGTCCTGATTTATACATAAACTGCCGCATTGCCTCAAGGAAGGGTAAACTCTCGATGTCGCCAACGGTTCCTCCTATTTCAGAGATCACCACATCGAACTCACCCGATTTTCCTAACGCTTCAAATCTTCGTATGATTTCGTCAGTGATGTGCGGAATTACCTGTACGGTGCCTCCAAGATAATCGCCGCGCCGCTCTTTCGTAATCACCTCGTAATATACCTGACCTGTTGTTGCATTATTTTTACGCGTTGTGTTGATATCCAAAAATCTTTCATAGTGTCCCAAATCTAAGTCGGTTTCGGCGCCGTCGTCGGTAACATAAACTTCGCCGTGTTGATAAGGATTCATCGTGCCTGGATCAACATTTAAGTACGGATCGAACTTTTGTATTGTAACACGAAGTCCGCGCGACTTTAAAAGCAAACCTAAAGAAGCGGCAGCTATTCCTTTACCGAGTGAAGATACAACACCTCCTGTAACGAAAATATATTTTATGGGATTTCGTCGTGCCATAGTTTCTCCGTTTTATTTTATTTGGATGTTATTCTTTGAAACTACTCCACCGGACAGAACTAATTTGAGTCCTTCTTCTATTGTGAGATTCAAAACTCTTACATCATTTTTGGGAACGAAAATTACTACACCCGAAGTTGGATTTGGAGGGTGTGGAATGTAAACCGAGATGGTTTCTAAATTAATCAGATCAGTAGATTCAAATACAACTTCGTTTGTTGCAAAACCAACAGAATAAATTCCTTCTCTCGGATATTGTACACACACAACATTCTTGAATGTTTTGCTTTTAGCCCCGATTGCAAATGCCGATATCAAATCCCGGATAGCGCTGTATATTGTTCGGGCAAGCGGAAGCGTTGATAATAAATTATCGAAACCCTTGATGATAAATTTACCAATCAAGTTTCGGGACATTAAACCAACAATTAAAATCAATACTGTCATCGATATGAAACCGATACCGGTGATATGATATCCAATCACTCTATCGGTAATCGGAGATATGATTCCATCGATAGTTTCGAATAATGTTTTCAGAACAATGAGTGTAATAACAATCGGGACAATAACTACGATACCTCGTGTAAAAGTTGTTCTCAAAAAGCCAAGAACCGACAATTTTTCATCGCTCATGATTTAATGCCTTTAGTTCGTTCTAAAATTTGTTTTACTCGTTCAACATCTTCAGGAGTATCAACAGGGATGCTGTCGTATTTTGTTACAACTGCTTTAATTTTATATCCGTTTTCAATTATGCGAAGCTGTTCCAATTTTTCAGCACGTTCGAGCAGCGACTCCCGCCACGAGGTGAACAGTAGTAGAAAATTTTTCCGGAAAACATATAAACCGATGTGCTTGTAGTATGTATGGCTTTTAAGCCATTCATTAAGATTTTCTGTTTCCCGAAAGTATGGGATTGGCGAACGCGAAAAATAAACAGCATAACCTTCTTCGTCTAAAACTACTTTAGGCATATTTGGATTCTTTAAATCCTTTTCGTCGGTGATAACTTTAACTAAAGTAGCAACTTCAATTGAATCGTCCTGTAAAAGTGGAAGAACGGCTTCATCAATCATCTCCGGAGAAAGAAGCGGCTCGTCGCCTTGAACATTGATAATGATTTCGGCATCGTCTAAATTTTTTGCAACGAAAGCAATACGGTCGCTGCCGCTTTGTATATCTTCAGGGGTCATAACTACCTTGCCGCCAAAGCCGTTAACGGCTTTCTCAATCCTGCTGTCGTCGGTTGCAACGATTACCTCGCTAACAAACTTAGCTTTTTTAGCTTGTTCATACACACGTTGAATCATAGATTTACCGGCTAAATCGACAAGCGGTTTACCCGGCAGGCGTGTAGATGCAAATCGCGCCGGAATTATTGCATAAACTTTTTTCGATTCAGTGCTCATTGTTCAATATAATGATTAGTGATGGCTTGATGAACTTCTTCCATTAATCTCAATTCTTCCTGTTTACCGCCATCCTTCAGAACTGCGATTGGCTTATCTATTACAAGTGTAATATCGCCGGGAACGATACGTAATTTTTTCTTCGGTAAAATTTTAAAGCTGCCGTTAATTGTTAGTGGAATAACAGGCACACCTGCTTTCACAGCTAAATTGAAAGCACCTCGTTTGAAGGGCTGGAGTTTTCCATCTTTGGTTCTTGTACCTTCGGCGAAAAGCAAAACCGATGCACCGTTACGGATTTTATCTGCAGCTTCATCTAAACTGCGAACTGCTTCGGTTCCACGCTCCCGGTCGATTGCGATATAAGTTTTTCCATATTTGAGTCCCCAACCGAAGAACGGTACTTTTTCTAACTCTTTCTTATAGACAATTCTTATTTGGTCGGGAATACCTGCAATCACGGCAGGGATATCGAAACCGCTTGCGTGGTTGGAAACATAAATATAGCTTACTCCCGGCTGCAGATTTTCGGCGCCGGTGGTTTTTACTTTTACGCCGCATATACTCAAAACAAATTTGGAATGAGTTCTTGCGACCCAGTGGAATGCGCGCCCTTGTTTGTTAATCGGAATAAACAAAAGTGCGGCTATACCGCCGAGAACACTGGCGATTACCACAAGAAATATTTTAGCTAACGAAATTAACATTATAGAGGGAAAAATTTGTATCAATCTTACGAAAATATAGTTTCAAAAGCAAAGAACTTTTGCCAATCTCCAAAAATCTGATTATCTTTATTCTGTAATAATCAACAAATTGAGGAGATAAATTTATGCCAACATTCATACTCGCAACAAAGTTATCATCGGATATTACAAAAAATCCGGCTATCAGGGAAGACATCGGAAAGGAATGGAAATCGAAAATTACGTTGAAATGCCCAAAAGTGAAATGGTTAGCTCACTATGCCCTGCTCGGACCCTATGATTTTATGGATATCTACGAAGCACCCGATGAAGAGGAAGCTGCAAAAGTATCTATGATTACCCTTTCGTCAGGGGCATCAGTCGCAGAAAGCTGGACTGCAATTCCTTACAAACGTTTTTTAGAACTCGTGAAAGAAATCTGATAACCCGCTCCTTCTCGTCCGCGCTTCGTTTCTAAGTCTTTGGAGCGTAAGCGACCGAAGCGGAATAAAACATTTTTTGAAATATATCTTTCGATATCATTGATTTTCGGGGGTTATCGCATTATATTTTTACAGAATCTCCCGGGTGAATGTTATCACCAATTCTGTAAATAATAAGCTCGTTTGTGTATCAGTTTAAGATTTTTTTTAAAACAAGGAAAGGAATGAACTATGACCGGGTTTGACAATCTTCGACTACATCATACTTACGAACAGGTGCTTTTTCAATGGAAAGATAAAATTCATAATCTCGAGATAATTTGCAACCACCCGAAAAATGATTTACCGCAACAATCGCGCGCGCAACTTTATTCAAAAATTGAAAACTTAAAATCTTATTTTTATTCGGCTCGATATCATTCTGCCAGTGAAGAGGAAGACTCACACACGATTATGAAAAATCTGCTCCTCGAAATGAAAACACTCGAAGGCGAAATTACAACAATTCTCAAAGTGCCGCCAACCGTAGGTCAAACAATTTAAGTAACTATTGCAGTAGTTAATTTATCCCCTCCACCGCATTCTCAAATTATTCCAACCATTATATACAAATTTTGCAGTCCCTATATTCAATATCATAAAAACACCACCGGCTATTAAATCTATTACATAATGATATCGGAGATAAACAGTTCCAAAAATTAATAATATTCCGATGACCCAAAGAAATAATTTCGATTTCAGATTGTAGTGGGCTGAAATATACATTAATACTAGTGTGAGTTGAGTGTGCCCGCTGGGAAAAACATCCCGCTGTACAATTTCTATGGGATTCGGATGCCCTTTCACGATTGATCCGCCATAATTAACAAAGTCACGGAGAAAGTTTGTAATAAATAACCCGGGTAATTCGGTGTTTGTCGCTCCAAAATCGTGCAGCGTAAATCTTGGACCGACGGCTGGCAAAAATAAATATCCTATATACGAAAGATAAAATCCGTACACAATTAAAAACGCTGCGTAATAAAATTTTTCGAACTCCCCCTTTTTATACAACTCGTAACCTGCGATGATGAATAAAAAGTAAAAACTTGTATAAGCGATTTGTACAATTTCGGTTAATAGCGGATGCGAAAACTGCCACATCCAAACTGTAGGATCGACACCAAAGAGCCATCTATCAATCTCTATTAACAGCGTATCATAATCTTTTCCGTGTATCGGGGCAATCATAAAAGAAAGCTGTTTGTATGTTAATAGAATCATCGGAGCAATATACCAGCTTCGGGTGCTTTTCAATAGTTTGTTTTCATACCGCACATCAAAGTTGGCAACCATCAAAACAAAAATTATTACAATAACATTCACAGATATTAATGCAAGATGGTGTTCGATACTTGAGTGGAAAATAATATCGAGGGCAATCAGGAAGGCAGCAAAAACTATAACTACAAAATCGACAGGTTGTAATGGAGAGAAATATTTTTTCAAATTCATTACTTAAGATAAATTAAACTCAACGAAGTAAAATAAATAAGCAAACCTAAAGCATCGTTTGTGGTTGTGATGAAAGGACCTGTTGAAACAGCAGGGTCAATTTTTATTTTATCTAATATGAAAGGCATCACAGCACCGACGACAGTGGCATTAACAACAACAATTAACAGAGCAATACCGATAGCGAAGCCGAACCAAAAATCGCCGAACCATAGTGTAGAAACAAGAGTAAGTAAGGAGCTTAGAATAAATCCGTTTGATAAAGAAACACCCAATTCTTTTATAAGTCGTTGTTTAATTTGCCCGAACCAAATTTCGCCGGTTGCTAATCCGCGCACAACAATCGCCGAAGATTGAATTCCTGCATTACCGCCCATCGCCATTATAATAGGGATAAAGAAAGCAGCCATCACAATTTTTTCGAGGGAAGTTTGAAACTCGCTTAAAACTACAGCCGAGAGCATTTCGCCGACAAAGCCAAGCAAAAGCCAAGGCAAACGTAACCGCATTACTTGAAAAACTGTTGCCGATGCTACCTCAGTGCCGGTAACACCAGCCATTTTTCCAATATCCTCAGCAGCTTCTTCCTGGATAACATCAACCACGTCGTCGATGGTTATAAGTCCGAGGAGTTCCAATTTATCACCAACCACAGGAATCGAAATTAAATCATACTTTTGCATCAGGTTCGCGACTTCCTCCTGGTCGGTCATTACATTTACACTTATTACATCGGCAGCCATCACTTTATTGATGCGCTGACGAGGCGAATTAGTAATCAAATCTTTCAGAGTAAGTTTTCCGCACAACGTTTCGGAATCATCGACAGCATAAATGATATTTATATCTTCAATTTCTTTTGCAATCGCCCTGATTTTTTTTATCGCCTGATGAACCGTGTCGTTTTGATTAACAGTAACGACCTCGGTTGCCATAATACCGCCGGCGGAGTCCTCGGGATAGCGAAGAAGCTCTTTAACTTCAGCCGATTCCTCGGCGGGCATTTCTTCTAAAACTCTTCCGGCAACAAAATCAGAAAGCTCAGCAACTATATCGGCGGCATCATCCGAGTCTAACTGACCGACGAGAGCAGATATACGTTCCTGAGGCAGCAGTTCTAACAATCCTTCCCGTATGCTGCTTTCTAATTCCAACAAAACTTCACTCGCAGCAGTAACATCAAGCAGGTTGAAAACATACTCGCGGTCTTCTGTTTCTTGGAGATGATCGATAATGTCGGCAATGTCGGCAGGGTGTAAATCGGTGAGGATGTTCAGTAATGCCGGTGCAGCTTGGTCGTGAACCAGTTCAGCAATGTCGGACATCAACTCTTCATCCACCTCGATGGTTTTCTTTCCCCTGCTGCGGGGAATAATTATCGCATCTTCGGTGATTATCGGTTGATTATTATTTTTTAAACTATCGGACATTTAATTATTTCATCAATTTTATCTGTCAATATAACAAATTCATTTATAGAAAGTTCTTCGGGACGTTTGTTTAATGGAAAATTAATTTTCTGTATAATATTTTTTACAATCGTTTCATCGAAGGGTAAATATTTTAAACAATTTTTCAAAGTTTTTCTGCGTTTACCAAATGTTGTCCGCACTACTATGCGAAACAATTTCTCATCAACATTCTCAAATGGCAATTGATGATGGAAATCGATTCTCACTACGGTTGAAGTTACTTTTGGTTTCGGGAAGAAACAATTTGGCGACACTTTAAAAAGACTTTTAGGCACTCCATAGAATTGTGTAAGCACCGAAAGAATTCCATAAGCTTTTGAGTTAGGCTTAGCCGTTAAACGATCGGCAACCTCTTTCTGTATCATCATCGTTACATTTGTAATTATTTTATGATACTCGATGGCTTTAAACAATATCGGCGAAGTTAAATGATACGGGATGTTGCCAACAAGCTTTAACTTTTTAGACCCTGTATCTAACGCACTAAGGTCAAATTCAAGAATATCCTGATTAATAATTTTTAATTTTTTTGAAGAGATATTCGACCGAAGTTCTTCGGCAGCACGCTTGTCAATTTCAACGGCATATATTTTTTTTACATTATCTACAATATATTTTGTAAGAGCACCTTGTCCCGGTCCGATTTCGACTACCACATCATCTTTTGTTAAATTTAGGCTTTCGACAATTTTGCGCGCAATATTTTCATCAATTAAGAAATTTTGCCCGAGCGATTTCTTCGGCTTAATAACAATTTTACTCGTATTAACAAGATGTTTCGGCATTCAATCAGGGTTTCCTGAATAATTTTTTAATCGCATCTTCTCCTTTTTTCTTCAATTCTTCAATTCCCTTCTGCTTTAAAGTATCTTCCAACTTTTTAACTTCTTCACCTATCTTTTCTTTAAACTCGTCTTTTCGTTTTTCAATTTCCTGACGTGCAGCATCTTCCAACTGTCGCTTCTGTTCTTTTGTATTTAAACTTACTACAGGTTTTGTTAAACTTCCACCGACTAAAAGTGGAAGCAAAAACCTTCCATCTTTATCTTTGAATACATTAACTAATTGGTTCACAGTTCCGCCAACTTTTAATTTTTCGGAAAGAGTTGCGGGCAGTTTCAAACCGATGTCATACGCCAAACTTCCATCGAAAGCTTGATAGCCTTTCATACTGATATCTGAATTCAATGCCGATATTTTTAAATCCGAAAGATTAATCCTTCCATCTGCAATATCGAAAGTGTTCGACCAGTTTTTAAAATCAATCTGACGTAACTCATCGAGACCTGTAAACTCTGCAACTTTTTGCATAACCGGGTAGCCGGTCAACTTGCCGTCGAAAATTTGCACTTTACCGTCTCCCGATAGAGTTTGAGGCATCAAACCGAGCGTATCGTCGAGCTGCCCTTTCATCGTTGTATTCATCGTAAGCTTGCCAAAAATATTTTTACCGAAAGAGGTAAACTTACTTAAAAGCGAATTCCCTTCAACTCCAACAATATCCAACTGCAAATTAAAAGGTTTAACATCGGGCTTCCGCATATCAATCGTTCCTTTTGTAATTATACTTCCGGCGAAAGCATTAAGCGACAAACCTTGCAAGTTTACAACACCATCGGTGATGCTGAGCGAACCCCGAACATCGGTAAAATCAAATTTCTCCATCACTAACTTCCCAATGCTCACATTGGCATTTATATCCATATCAGGGAATAAAATCGGCTCAGCTTTTTTGCCCGCAGCCGGTTCAACCTCTTTTTTTTCAGTCCCCATAATATCGGCGGTGAGAAACTGTTTAGAGTTCAGTGTAATTAACGCAGTTGGCTTCCCCGCTTCGGCTTTTTCCATCATCATCGTTAAATAATTTTTCAAAGTGAAAGCAATTTTCATATCCGAGTTGCCAATCTCCATAGCCAATTGCTTCGATTCAATGATCTGATTATTGATATTGATTGTGCCGTTCAAATTTTTAATTGGATTTGCGGAAGCAGCAGTTGCAATTGCTACATTTTGAAATTCTATCTTTCCTTCTGCTGTAATACTTGTGGGTAGTTTCACCTTCCCGTTCAACGAAATATTTGACCGGATTAAACCGGCAAGCTCAGTCCCTTTTTCCAAGGGATAGAAATCTTTGATTTCAGATAAGTTCAAAACACCGTTAAAATTGCTGCTGATTACAGGATTATCAAAATCTACGACACTTAAATTACCGCTCACCGTATTGGTTCCTAAATTCAGAGAAAATTTTTCAACATTCAGTTTTCCGATTTTTTGCGACCGCTCGAAATTTCCGTCAACATTTATATTCGTAATCGACTTAGGCAGTTGTGTATATTTTACGGTTCCGTTTTCGAGTAAAAACTTCCCGGTTACAAACGGCTGAATAGTATCGCTCACTTCCCCTTTGATGCTCATCAAAAAACTGAAAATACCGGTGCTTGAAATCCCTTCGGCAGCTTTCAAAAACTCTTTCGGAACAATCGAAAGCAGTTGTTTCAATTCAGTATCCCTCGATGAAATTTCAAAATCTACTATGGGTGTCGTCTGTGTGTTCGCAATCGTTCCTTTTCCAAAAAATTGCATCTCATTTATTCCGACATTAACAGAATCCAATCGCAATTCATCTTTTTCAGATAGATAAGTAAGCTGCTGGTAACTTCGTATCGGAAGATTTTCAACAAGGTTACTTTTTACAGTACCGAAACTGAATTTCTCGATTTTTATCTCATTCGTTACACCGACTTCCTCACCTGTTACCGATTCGGCACGAGTCTTTTGGTTATAACCTGTGATTGTAACACGATTGTTATTTTTTTTATTTATGTAATCAAGTGTGCCATCTATAATTTGGAGATTTGATAACAGAAGTGATGCACCGTGCAATCCTTCAACTTCAACTTTAACATCGGCGCTTTTAAGAGTATCAGTTCCTTCTTTCGATGAACCATAATTGGTTATTCCTGCTTCGTTCGTTTCTATATATAATGTTGGACGTTTAATTATTACTTCGTTCACTTCCAAATGGTTTTTGAAGAGTGGGAAAATCTGAACGTCGAGCAGGAGCTGTTCAAGTGAAACGAATTCCTCTTTTTCGAATTTCAAACCTCTCGGATTCGAAATTTTCAAATTATCAATTTCAATCCCGAAGGTCGGGAACAAACTTAACGAGATATCCGATATTTCAATACTCCGTTGTGTTGCTTCTTCTATTTTTGGAATAACAAAGTTTTTTAATCTATCACTGGAAAAATAAATCTTTAGAAATACTACTAATCCTACCATCAAACCGACTGGGATAAGTAATGCTATTATCCATAATTTTAATTTACTGCTTACCATATTGCAACCTCATAAATAATCAATTGATATTTTGTTCTCGTGAAAATATAAAGAAATAGCGAGGGAATGTCAATTAATATCTCCATTTAGTTCATTGATTTTGAGAATAAATAATTGTATCTTGCAACGTAAAAACTTAAAGGAGTATGAATGATAGACGAAAACAAAGAAATTGAAAAAACCGGTGACGGTGCAAATTCTGACGAACAGAAACCACGACCGAAGTATCGACCGCGGTACCAAAATTACCGGAGACCACGCTCGGACAGCCAACATGAGAGAAGGCAGACTTCCCCCGAACAAAAACCTAATTATTCGATTTCGATTGTAATACCTGCATATAATGAGAAAGACTCTCTACGGGAGTTATATGAAAAAATCAGACAAACGGTTACTCAACATAATTATAAATACGAAATAATCATTATTGACGACGGCAGCACCGACGATTCGGCAAGGGTTTTAAGAGATTTGCGACAACGCGATAATCGGATAAAGGTAATTGCTTTTAGAAGAAATTACGGCAAATCCGCAGCTTTGTCGGTTGGTTTTGAGCAAGCTAAGGGAGATATAATAATTTCGATGGATGCCGATCTGCAAGATGACCCGGCAGAAATTCCGAAGTTAATAAATGAAATTAACAAAGGGAAAGATATGGTTTCGGGTTGGAAAAAGAAGCGATACGATCCGATTACTAAAACAATTCCATCCCGGTTTTTTAATTTTGTAACCTCGAAACTAACAGGTATCCCGCTTCACGATTTCAATTGCGGTTTGAAAGCATACAAGAAAGAAGTGTTAAAAGAAATTAATGTGTATGGCGAATTGCATCGCTTCATTCCCGCTCTTGCCCACTGGCAAGGTTATTCCATCGGAGAAGTTGTAGTGCAGCACCATAAACGAAAATATGGCAAAACTAAATTTGGTGTTGGGCGTTTTTGGAAAGGTTCTTTAGATTTGCTGACGATGCTTTTCACAACGCGGTATATGCAGCGACCGTTACATCTTTTTGGTTTCTGGGGATTATTATTTACCGGCGCCGGCTTTGCCATTGATGCCTACCTCGTTGTCGAGTGGATGTTAGGACTGACTGCTCTCAGCAACCGGCCTCTATTTTTGGGAGGCATCTTGCTGATGATTGTAGGAGTTCAATTTATTTCAATCGGTTTAATCGGAGAGATGATTACAAAATCCCGTGAATCGAAAAACGAATACGCAATCAAAGATATCTTCAAATAATGGTAAAGCAGATTAGTCTTAGCAAAATAAAAACTGATTGCCGGCATTTTCGCGGCGACATTCCGTGTAAACCACACAAAAAATTTGGTGTCCATTGTTTCGATAACAAAGGCAAAGTTTGCCAACATTACGATAAGACGAGCGAGAAAATTTTAATCATCAAACTCGGGGCAATCGGCGATGTAATCCGGACAACTCCAATTCTTCACAAACTCAAAAAAGTAAAACCGAAAGCGGAAATCTGGTGGCTGACTTACTCGCCGGAAATAGTTCCAAGTTCTGTGGATGTAGTTCTGCCGTTTACTGTCCAAAGCATTACCACCTTACAAGCTGTTCATTTTGATACAATCTATAATTTCGATAAAGACAAGGAAGCATCAGCTCTTTGCTCCATCCTCTCGGCTCGAATCAAAAAAGGCTTCGTCTTAAAAAACGGTAAATGCGCCCCAATTAACAAGGATTCTGAGCATAAATTTATTACGGGGCTTTTCGATGATATTAATAAAGCAAATACGAAAAATTATTTAGAAGAAATTTTTAAGATTGCAGGTTTCAAGTTTAAGGGAGAAGAATATATTTTGGAAAATGGTTCGGATGAATTCAATTGGAAACTTCCGAAGAACAAAAAGATTATTGGCTTGAATACCGGCTGCGGCGGTCGCTGGACTTCCCGTTTATGGCCCGAAAAATATTGGATTGAACTTGCACAAAAATTGAAGAAAGCCGGTTATGTCCCACTGTTACTCGGCGGTGAACAGGAACACCAGAAGAATTTAAAAATTGCTCAGCAAAGTGGTGCAACTTATTTAGGTAACTTCCCTCTCAAGCAATTCATCAGCGAAGTTAATCAGTGCAATTTAGTTGTAACGGGTGTAACTATGGCTATGCACGTTACAATCGGACTGAAGAAAAAGATTGTTCTTTTTAACAACATCTTCAACAAAAACGAATTTGAGCTTTACGGATTAGGTAAAATTTTAGAACCCGAATTCGATTGCAACTGCTACTTCTCGCCAACCTGCAAAAATAATTGCATGCAATACTTAAAAGTCGAGACTGTTTTCGACACGATACAGAATTTGCTTCCAAGGTGATATGGCAAAAGGAACAAAGCAAAGCCCACAAATACAATCTTCGTTTCCCAATATCAAGGATTGGCACGCGATAGTTGTAATAGTTGTTTCTGTAGTAATTTTCTTCCGTGATATTTTACTGCAAAAAGCATTTATGTGGGAAGATTTTCTTTATCAATATTTTCCTTGGAGATATTTCGCTGCCACATCTTTAGCGAATGGAGAACTTCCATTATGGAATCCATACACATTTAATGGAATGCCTTTTCAAGCAGACATTCCTACAGCTACTTTTTATATACCTAATTTATTACTAACGTTATTCGTTAAATCAAACAAATTACATTTTTACTGGGTCGAATTTTTTATCATTATCCATTTCATACTTGCCGGTGTCAGCATGTATTATCTGTTAAAATCTTTTAAGTTAGAAAAAGCAATTTCCTTATTTGGTTCTATTGTCTTTATGCTCTCGGGATTTATGGTGACTCACACAATTCACCCTCAGATAATACATCATATTGCATGGTTACCTTTAATATTTCTTCTTTTCAAAAAAAACCTTGATAAAAAATCTTTGCTCAATACAATTCTAGGGGGACTTACGTTAGGGCATTCAATTCTCGCCGGGTTCCCCCAATTATCACTTTATATTTTCCTGTTGCTATTTTTCTATTTTTTATTTGAATTTGTTATTCTATCAAAAGTATCAGGAATTAAAGAATCAGTAAAAATTATTTTACCCTCTGCTGGTGTGATTTTCATTGCAATTGCGATAACAGCGATACAGATCATTCCAACTATCGAACTTACCCCACTTTCAAACCGCGCGGAAATAACCTACGAAAAATCTCAAGAAGGAACTTTCCATCCGCAGCAAATTATCACACTGCTAATTCCAAAATTTTTCGGTGAACAAAGTGCCCAGGTAAGTAATTATTGGGGTCAAGGTCAGTATTGGCAATACTGGGAAACAAATTTTTATATCGGTATAGCTGGTTTACTTTTCGCGGTTTTTGCATTTTCAATTATTCATAAAAATAAATTGGTATTGTTCTTTTCAATCGTTTTCCTTTTTTCAATTTTATACGCATTGGGCGATTATTTTATACTTCACAATTTTTTCTTTCATAACATTCCCGGCTTTCATTTATTTAGAAATCCTGGCAGAATGTCTCTCTTATTCACATTTTCGGCAGCAATTTTAAGCGGCTTCGGCTTGAACGAAATCATAAAATCCTCAAACCTGCCAGACAATCAGGCTGGTAAAAAACTTCTCACCAAAATATCTTTAATTACAATTGTTGTAGGCGGTGCGGTTTGGGGCGTTGTACAACTTGGTTTGTTCCAGGAACATCCAAATGCTCAATACCTTCAAGAGATTCGGAATATCGCTCACACCCAATCGAATATAATGTTGGCATTTGCTGCTGTCATCGCGATAGTAATATTTATTTTCAGTCGATTTAAAATTTCTACTTTTATTTTTATCGCATTAATTTTATTAATTCAATTTATAGATATGTATAATTTTGGATTCAATTTCAACAACGGCAAAGTCAGTCCAACTGAATACTACAAACGTACTGAACGCTTAACAAGCTTTTTAAAAACTGAAGGTGAGAAGGAATATTTCAGAATTAATTCGCGACAGGGCGGCAACATGCTTTTAGATAGAAACCAGGGAATGGTTGATAAACTTTTCTTGATGGAGGGCTATACACCTTTGGGACTACAACGGGCTTTCACTATCGGTTCGAGCTGGGAAAAGATCTGCGATTTGCATAATGTAAAATATCGGATACAAATTGATGAAGAGCGACAATCGATGGGTCTTACACAGTCAACAACATACCTCCCACGCGCCTGGTTCGTTTATAACTACAAAGTAATCAGCGAAGATGAAAAGATAAAAGAATTCATGTCGCGGCCCGATTTCGACCCCTCGCAAGTTGTTGTATTAGAAGAAGAGATAAAGTTACCTCCAGCACAAAACAGATCGTGGGATTCTTGGAAGGCAAAAATAATTTCTTATAAATTAAATTCAATTTCATTAGATGTTTCAACACCGGACGATGGAGTATTGGTGCTAAGTGAAATTTTCTATCCCGGTTGGAAAGCATACGTTGATGGAGTTGAACAAAATATTTTGCGTGCAAATTGGAATTTACGCGCCATCAAAGTAAAAAAAGGTCAATACAAAATTGAAATCCGTTTTGAACCTAATCCGCTTTACAACGGAGCGATCATTTCGTTTGCAACAATTGGCTTATGTGCAATCGGAATTGTATATTCTTTAAGAAAGAAAAACAATAAAATATAATTTATGTATTCGATAATAATACCAATTTTCAATGAACAGGAAACAATTCCTGAACTATATCGGCGATTAAAAGTTGTGATCGATAAACTCGATAAACCCGTTGAAGTAATTTTAGTGGATGATGGAAGTCGAGATCAATCCCTCAAACTTTTAAAAGAAATACACCAAAAGGATGCTCGTATCAAGTTGCTCAGCTTTTCAAGAAATTTTGGACATCAAGTAGCGATATCCGCCGGATTAGATCATGCCTCAGGTGAAGCTGTTATTATAATGGACAGCGATTTGCAGGATCCACCAGAATTAATCCCAAAGATGATCGATAGATGGGAGGAAGGGAATCATGTCGTTTATACTGTGAAAAGAAGTCGAAAAGAAAATATTTTCAAAAAATTTGCATTTCATTCATTTTATAAATTGATGCTTTTTTTTTCATCAATACCTATTCCGATAGAAGCTGGAAATTTTTCCTTAATTGATCAGAGAGTAGTTAAAGTTATAAAAGAAATGCCTGAAAGAAACCGCTATATAAGTGGTATGCGTGCCTGGGCTGGCTTCAAACAAACCATGATAGAGTTTGATCGCGATGCACGCTTCGCCGGAAAACCACAAATGACATTTGTCCGACTTTTCAATTTCGCACTCGATGGAATTTTTTCTTTTTCAAAAACTCCGCTTCGATTTTCAATTTTTATCGGTTCCATTATTGCGCTTCTATCATTCTGTGGAACTATTTATGTTGTTTATGCAAAACTTTTTACAGATAAAGCTACTCCTGGCTGGGCTTCACCTGTTGTCTCAATCCTTTTCATTGGAGGAATTATACTTCTTATGCTAGGAATTATTGGAGAATACATTGGGCGTATTTACGACGAAGTAAAAATGCGTCCCCTCTACATTATAAGAGATAAAATTGGTTTCTCTGAGAATAGTATTCAATAAACCATAATAAAATATATGATGAATTCTATAAAAGAAAAATGGAAAGATATTCAAGATAATTTTTATTCAGACCCCCAAAAACATACTCACCTAATGTATAAACCAAACAGTGTTTATGCAAAAGATTTGGTTAATCATTTAATCTATTCTATCGATATTTCAACTGACCGTACTGTTTTAGAAATCGGTGCCGGAGCAGGTAGATTTAGTTTACATCTGTTGCCACACTGCAGGAAATTAGTAGCACTAGATAGTTCGATTTCCTTATTAAAAATATTAGAAAATAACCATATGCCAAATTTAGAAATAATTTGTGCAGATGTATTTGATATACCAGAAATTTTATACTTAAAAAATATTGATATGGTATGTGGTTTTTTTATTCTACATCATCTTCCAAAACACGAAAATTTATTTAGTATTTTACATAAAATGTTAAAACCCGCGGGAAGCATTGCATTCATTGAACCAAATCGAATCAATCCATTATTTCTTTTACAAGTAATGGTTAGTCCAGAAATGAGTTGGAAAGCTGAAAAAGGGATGTTTACTTTTAGTATTAGTAAAACAAAAAATATTTTAGAACAAGCCGGATTTGTTAATATAAAATTAAAATATTTCGGACTTTTCCCTCCTGCGATTCTAGATAACTTCAGATTCCTATACAAATTTCAAACCTTTCTTGAACATATTAATTATTTAAATAGGCTCCTCCCATTTGTACTGATAACAGCACAAAAAGAATGAATTTATTTTTTTCATATTATCTACCAAACATAGATTTTATTATTTAACACGATATGAAGATCATTATAGTCGGTCCTGCATTTCCATGGCGAGGTGGAATTGCAAACCATACTGCGCTATTATCCAATCATTTAATGAAACGACACGATGTCAAAATTGTCACTTTTAAACGGCAATATCCAAAAATTCTATTCACGGGGAAAAGTCAATATGATCCTGACGAAAAACCACCGGATGTTCCAACGGTGCAATGGATCGATTCAATAAATCCTTTTAATTGGTGGAAAGCGGTGAAAGAAATTCGAAAACGAACACCCGATTTACTGATTTTTAAATATTAGCTTCTTTTGGGGGACTTTGCTTTGGGACGATTGCCAAATACGCAAAGAAAAATTCAAATACAAAAGTTTTATTCATCTGCGATAATATAATTCCTCATGAAAAACATCCTGGCGATAATGCTTTTACAAAATATGCATTTAAACAATCCGTTTACTTTATCGCCTAATCAAAATCTGTTGAAACCGATCTCCTATCTCTTTTCACAAATGCAAAATATCGAATACAAACTGATGAAGAACGGTAATCGATAGGTCTTACAGAATCAAGAACATACCTCCCGTGGGACTGGTTGGTTTATAATTACAGAGTGATTAGCGATGGTAAAAAGATTAAAGAATTCATGTCACAACACGATTTCGAGACTTCGCAAATTGTTGGAGTAGAAGAGAGAAAGTTTTTGCCAATACAAAAGGAACATGGAATTCTTGTATATAAAATTCAATATCCTTCGATGTTTCAACACCAGATATCGGAATATTAGCACTAAGGAAATTTTCTTTCTCGGTTAAATAGATATAAATTGACGGCCAAAAAACGAAATAATGCATGCAAACCGGAATTTTTGAAGTGTTTTAATTCCAATCTGAAACAACAATCATTTTAGATTGGTTCGATCCTAACAATATCAACTATTATCGTATATTTATATAGTGTAGTAAATTGATTTATAACAAAGAGATATTGAAGTTTGACTTTATGCACGAAACTTTTTATATTGTTTTTAGTTGATATGTATCTGGAAAATATAAAGTAATTTATTTAACATAAAATTATTTGAGGAGATAAGATATATGAAAAGTGCATTTTTTTTAACCGTGACAATTTTGGCATTATTTTCATTTACTTGTAAAGAAGGAGTGTTACTTGATCCAGAGAATCAAGCAGATTTAGGAAAGATTACCATTTCTTTGCAGAATACTCCTGATGAGATAGTCAGGGTGGTTGCTACTGTATCACGCGAAGGACATCAGCCAAAATCGATTACACTATCAATTAACAGTACAAATCAAAGTGCATCTGGATCTTTCACAGGTATTACACCTGGCATATGGCATCTAAAAGTTGAGGCTTTTGATGGGAATGGAATCCTTAGATATTCTGGCGAAACAGATGTAGAAGTTATTGAAGGCCAAATTTGTCTCGTACAATTAGTTTTAGAACCAACGACTTCTGAAATACAGATATTGGTAACTTGGGGCGGTAGCAGTGTAACACGAGGTCTGGTTTTATATTTACCTTTTGATGGTGATACAAAAGATAAAAGTGGGTATAGTAATCATGGATATTCTGATAATACAAATTACACAAATGATCCCAAAGGCAGATCAGATAGCGCCTATCTATTTAATGGGACTGATAATTACATTACGGTATTTAATAGCCTATCAATCAATCCCACAAAACAACTAACAATTTCACTTTGGCTGCGTTTTGATTCAATCCAAAGTAACTACACCGACATATTTGCTAAAGTGGGACCTGTAATTGGTTATTTCGAAAATCGTCAGTACTATCTCGCAGGAAAACAAAATGTCCTTTTATGGTACCCTCAATTTAAGTCTGCTGGCGATGGACAAGGACAACATGAATTAGATTCCAGAGAAAAATCATTTCAGGTTGGTCAGTGGATTTTCTTTACCTTTATAATTGATAGGATAAATCATAAAATGAAGATGTTTGCTAATGGTATTTTAATAAAAGAGGTATTTGATTCTTATTCTACATTCAATATAAATTCTTATCCATTACTTATTGGCTCAAGCGTTGAACGGTATTATGGACATTCACCATTTAAAGGTGCAATAGATGAATTTCGACTTTATAACAGAGTATTATCAAATAACGAAATAAAAACTTTGTATAATCATTAAGTCGCTATTAGGAAAAATTTCATATCCAAAAATATATTACAATATAAAATAATCAAGAGAGTTTACAAGAAGTTTTTCAAAGGCTCGATTTAATAAAATATTTGAACACAGTGAAACACAGAATAAAATTAATACCTTTCTCGCATATTATCAGACGTCAGATTGCTATCAATGCATGGATTGGTAACGCATCTGGAAATGCTGTGATTGTGATGGACGGAGATTTGCAAGATCCGCCTGAATTAATTCCCTCAATGATTGCTAGTTGGAAAGAAGGATTTCAGGTTGTATATACTATAAAATTAAGTCGTAAAGAGAACCCGTTAAAACGTTTTGCTTTTCATTTATTTTATCGACTTATGCACGCTTTTGCTTCGATTTCGATTCCAATGGAAGCGGGAAATTTTTCATTGATGGACTCAAAGGTAATCGGTGTTCTACGAAGTATGCCCGAAAGAAACCGGTACATCAGCGGTATGCGTGCTTGGGCTGGCTTCAAACAAACGGGAATACAATTCGATAGGGATGCAAGGTTCGCCGGCAAACCACAGATGAGTTTCAAAAGATTGGTGAGCTTGGCACTCGACGGATTATTTTCTTTTTCAAACGCACCTTTAAGATTTGCTATTTACATAGGATTATTTTCAGCATTAATATCCTTCTTTGTAGGTTTGTTTGTCGTTTATGAAAAACTTTTCACCGACAAAGCGATTTTAGGTTGGGCTTCAACTATTGTTTCGATAACTTTTCTTGGTGGAATGATTCTGTTAACACTCGGATTCATAGGAGAATATATCGGTCGTATTTATGACGAAGTAAAACAACGTCCGTTGTATATCATAAAAGATAAAAAAGGGTTCTGAATTTTAGAATGAAAATCACCATCGTTGGCACAGCTTATCCTTTACGCGGTGGAATTGCTCATTTCAATTCTTTGCTCGCCGATTATCTCAGTAACAAACACGATGTTGAAATAATTACATTCACCCGGCAATATCCAAAACTGCTTTTCCCCGGTAAAACACAAGACGAAACCGGTGGCAAACCACCAGCAGTTCCTGTTAAAAAAATGATCGATTCGATTAATCCTCTCAATTGGTTCAAAGTGGCAAAAGAGATCCGAAAACAAAATCCAGATTTACTGATATTTAAATATTGGCTTCCCTTTTTTGGTCCTTGCTTTGGAACGATAGCCAAATACGCTAAGAAAAATTCAAACACAAAAGTTTTGTTCATTTGCGATAATGTAATTCCGCACGAAAAACGTCTCGGCGATGTTGCTTTCACCAAATATGCATTTAAGCAAGTCGATTATTTTATAGTTCAATCAAAATCTGTTGAGACCGATTTGCTCTCTCTTTTTCCAAATGCGAAATATAAATTCGCACCGCATCCTGTTTATGAAATTTTCGGTTCTGCCGTTGAAAAATATCAAGCACGAAATACTTTGGGAATTATTTCCGAAAGAGTGATCTTATTCTTTGGCTACATCCGTCATTATAAAGGTTTGGTGGTTCTATTGGATGCGATGAAAGAAATATCGAGGCGAGAAACACCACCGCTACTATTGGTAGTCGGAGAGTTTTATGATGACAAAAACAAATACCTCAACCGCGTAAAAGAATTACAGATCGAAAATTATGTCCGTTTCGTTTCAAGTTACGTTCCAAACGGCGAAGTAAGCATTTACTTCTCAGTCGCAGATGTTGTTGTGCTGCCGTATCTATCGGCAACACAAAGCGGCATCACTCAAATTGCTTACAACTTCGATAAACCTGTAATTGCTACAGATGTTGGGGGACTTGCTGAAGTTGTGATTGATGGAAAAACCGGTTTTATAGTTCCGCCGAACGACCCAAAAACATTAGCTGATGCCATTTCTAAATATTACAGTGAGAATCAAGAAAAGGAATTTTCTGAAAATGTAAAGATCGAAAAGAAAAAATATTCGTGGGAACATTTTGTTAGAACAATTGAAGACCTTGTGCAAAAAACATGAATAGTATGCCATTAAATTGCGCGGTATGTAATTCAAAAAAACTTCGCCCGAAACCTTTTGGGTATAATTTTAATCAAAAGTGGTTAGGAGCTTATGAGTGTAGGCAGTGTGCTGTAATTTTCATTTATCCACAGCCGACACAAGAAGAACTTAAGCAATTGTATTCACGAGAATATTTTGAAGGAGATTTTAGATGCGGACATGCAGGAAGCTATTTTGACGATGATACAGTTGACAAATTAAGCGACAATAGCTTTATAAAAAAAATAAAACAATATAAAAGTAAAGGTAAGTTACTAGAAATCGGTTGTGCCGGTGGCATATTTCTAACCACCGCACGCAATGAGGGTTATGATGTGTATGGAGTTGAGTATTCTAATGATGCGGCTGAACTTGCGAGAAATAAATTCAATCTCAATGTCGTTACCGGCGAACTGAAAGAAGGAATATTTCAACCTGAAATGTTCGATATTATCTTTATGGGAGATGTTATTGAACATTTACCAGATCCTATGAGTACTCTGAAATTGATTAATTCAATTTTGAAGATATCCGGAATACTTGTAATTGTATGTCCGATGCAAACGAACACAATTTTTTCCCGCATCGGTTTTAAGCTGTATGATATAATAAAAAAGAAAGCAACTGTACATTTACCCCCTTATCATTTATTTGAATATCGCCCTAATAGTTTATCTTGGCTATTTCATAATTCAGGTTTCAAAATAACAAAAATGAACCAATCAATAATCCCTCCCGATAAGATTTCTTTGCGTGGGTCATTTTATCAGCGTATTTTAAAGAAGGTTTTTCAATATCCAAATTTCATCGCAACAAAAGTTTTGAATCTTTTCGGTGATCGCATCGAAGTATTTGCGGTGAAGAGAAAAAATATATAAATGATTTATGTTTGAAATTACAGACCACGACAGAAAATACTGGCAATACGAATACGATGTGGTTGCAAAACATTTGTTACCGTTATTGAAAGAGTGCGGTTTAAATTCAAACGGCGAAACTCTCTTAGATGTCGGTTGCGGCGACGGTGGCGGCGTTTCAGCATTTTATGATGCTGGATTTGTTTGTAAAGGTTTCGATATTGAAACTCGACGTGTGGAGCTTGCAAACGCAATGCGGCAGGAAAGAAATTTTGAGATGGTTTATGGCAACATATATGACGAAGACTTTCCATATTCTAAAGAGCAATTCGACCTTATTGTTTTGCACGACGTATTCGAACATTTAGGAAAAAAAGAATTAGTTTTAGAAAAATTAAAAAGCTGTTTGAAATCCGACGGAAGAATTTTAATAACTTTCCCTCCTTACTATTCCGCTTATGGCGCTCATCAACAACTCTTAAAATCGAAGATGGGTAAGTTGCCATTTTTTCATCTTCTCCCTTTTTCGATTCCGTTTCTGATTGATAAATTCCCGAACGAAGAAAAATCATTTGTTGAGGAAATAAAAAAACTCGCATCGTTAAAAATGGGAATACACAAATTCGAAAAGCTATTGGAGAGATGCGGCTTATCCGTTGAGCAGGTCAGAAAATATATAATAGGACCGAACCACATTCGATTTGGACTTAAACCCATCAGTGCAGGCTGGTTTGGAAATATTCCAATTTTAAACGAAATTGTATCGAGTGGTATTGTTTATCTTTTAAAAAATAAAAATTAAAATAATATGAAAATTGCAATAGTATTTGGCACACGACCCGAAGCTATTAAGATGGCTCCGATTGTAAAAGAATGTGAAAAACGAAAATTAGACTTTGTTACCATAGTTACTGCTCAACATCGCGAAATGCTCGACCAGAAATTAGAGGTTTTCGGCATAGTGCCAGATTATGATTTGGATATTATGCAAGCAAATCAGGATTTGTTTTATGTAACTTCGAGTGTCATCAACGAGATGAAGCCCATACTGATGAAAGAAAAACCCGACGTCATCTTAGTACAAGGCGATACTACGACTACGTTCGCAACAAGCTTAGCTGCGTTTTATCTAAAAATTCCGGTAGGACACGTGGAAGCCGGACTCCGGACTTGGAATAAATACAATCCTTTTCCAGAAGAAATAAACCGGCAGCTTACTACACGACTCGCTGATTTTCACTTCGCACCAACCGAATGGTCGAAGAAAAATTTACTCAACGAAGGGGTTGATGAATCTAAAATTTTTATAACCGGAAATACAGTTATAGATGCTTTGCTGATGATTGTCGATCCCAATTATAAATTTGAAGATAAGTTGTTGAATGAAATAGACTACAAAAACCGTAAAGTAATATTACTGACCTCGCATCGACGTGAAAACTTTGGTGAACCGATGAGGCAAACTTTTTCTGCGTGCCGACATTTAGTCGAAACCAATTCTGATGTCGAATTAATATACCCTGTTCATCCAAATCCAAACGTACAGAAAATGGCAAACGAAATATTACAAGGAGTTGAGCGAATACATCTGATTGAACCACTCGATTATCGCCCCTTCGTTCAGCTTATGAACAAGGCATACTTAATAATGACCGATTCGGGCGGTGTGCAGGAAGAAGCTCCTACGTTAGGCAAACCAGTTCTTGTCTTACGCAAAACTACAGAACGCCCCGAGGCAATTGAAGTCGGAACTGCAAAATTAGTAGGCACAGACAAGGACGTAATCATTGAGGAGGCTCAGAAATTACTATCCGACAAATCAGCTTATTTAGAAATGTCAACTAAAGCAAATCCATACGGTGATGGAAAAGCCGCTGAAAGAATTGTAAACATTGTATTAGAAAAACTTTGATAGATCATCTTTTTTGAATATCGAATATCAAACGCTGAATATCCAATAATGAATTTAAACATACAAAGTCCAAAGAACCAAGAACAAAGAGCAAATGGCCAATGACCGGTCCCTTAGTTTACATCATAGTTTTAACCTGGAACGGCAAGAAGGATACACTCGAATGTCTTAGCTCGCTAAAGGGAATAGTATATCCGAATTACAGAGTTTTAGTAGTTGACAATGCGTCAGTAGATGGAACTGCAGAACAAGTTAGAACTCAGTTCCCCGATGTCGAGCTGATTGTGAACAAAGATAATCTTAGGTTTGCGGGTGGAAACAACGTTGGAATCGAATACGCTCTTTCAAAATATGCTGACTATATTTTATTGCTAAATAATGATACAACCGTAGATAAAACTTTCATCGATGAGCTCGTATCCACCGCAGAATCAGACACTCAAATTGGAATGGTCGGTCCAAAAATGTATTACTACAGTAATCCGAATCGGATTTGGTATGCCGGCGGAAAAATCGAATGGTGGAAGGGCTGGATTTCACATATAGGTGTTAGAGAAATTGATAACGAACAGTACGATCAAACCGAAGAAACTGACTTTGTCTCCGGTTGTTGTATATT
>JAUXOG010000074.1 GCA_030682385.1 Bacteroidota bacterium | reverse complement strand
TGGATGTTGACTCGGACGTCCGGGTTTACGCGGATTATATCCTCGCCGACTCCCTTCTTGTTCTCCATAACGCTCAATGACTGTGCTGTCTAAATCAAGCGTCACTTTCATCGCTCCATATAAACCCAGTGCCCATCGCTGAACTGATGGAAATATCTCATTGTTCTTCTGCATACTAAACTTCCGAAAAAATCGACTGAACGTGCTTTCTGAACCAACTTCTTTCCATCCAAAAATCTTTTTGAGAACTTCGTCATATCTCAATAGCGCACAATGAGCAAATCGATTTCCCCCTACCCAAATGCTCACTAAAAAACTCATCACGATATCCACAGGATTGTATCCTCGATTTGATCCCGGTTGCGGAAGATCTTGGATATCAAGCAGTTCACGTAGTCCAATGCGTTCCACTAGCTCTTGAACAATACGCATCCCTCCCCATGGACTGACTTGTTTATTGCTAAATTCATATGGTAACAATTGCACGCTTTTTGTGTCTGTTTTCATATCCGTATCTTCTTTCTATTATTTCACTTACCCTAATTTAACTCTTTCTATTGAATTTTTCAGGATAAATACTCCACATCAAAGATAGATAGAGTTGTTGTAGAAGACCCGCAAGCTCCACCGATATGGGCGCGGCTCTATGAATTGGGAACAAACAAACCGCTGTTCTGCAACAGAGATGGTGTACCAATTTATTCTTTAGCAGAAGTCGATAGAGAGCGAAGAAGCGGATATAGCTGGTACACCTACGAACCGGACAGAGTTTTCAAGGAATATCCCAATTGGCAGAAGAAGTGGGCAGTTGATAATAACGTCCTTAAATAATTGGAACTCCGGGCTACCATGAGTTCAGAAGCCGAAGAGTATCAAACTGTAATGCAAATAGAATATCGAACAACGAACCCGCCTGACCGTCGGGCAGGTATCGAATCCGCCTTAGGCGGATGAATTATGAAATTATTTTCTATCATATTCCTTTTTCTTTTTTACATAACTGCAACAACTGCTCAAGTAACCGTTGTTGAGGACAGTCTTTTTTCTCCCTCCGTTAATTCAACGATGAAATTTTGTATTGTCCTGCCAAATGGATATGCGAAAGGAACGGAACGTTATTCAACAGTTTATCTTCTCCACGGATACAACGGTAAATATACAGACTGGGTTAAACATACTGAACTTACACGCTACGCCGCAAACTATCAGTTCATCATTATTACACCCGATGCAAAGAATAGCTGGTACAGTAATTCAATAACTAAACGTAATGCAAATTATGAGGACTACATAATTAGCGACTTGATTCCTTTTGTGGATATAAAATATCGCACGTTACAAGCAAAATTATCGAGAGCGGTTGTGGGACTTTCGATGGGCGGCTACGGCGCAGCAAAATTCGGATTGAAACACGATAGTCTTTTTTTCTTCGCGGGATGTTTGAGTCCGGCAATTCACGCACCTTTCGGACTTGAAGATTCAGCAATAGTTTCGCGGCGTTCAAAAGAAGCGATTCAAGCCATCCGTGATATTTTTGGTGCGACACGAAGCAGTTATTGGACGGAGAACGATGTGTTTGCACTTGCCCCAAAAGTTGACCCATCATTGTCGCCATTCTTTTATCTTGCCGTCGGTTCACAGGATGGTTTACCTGAGATTTTGGATTTGACTTACAAATTTGCAGTTACATTAAGAAAGCGAGGCATTGCATTTGAATTACACGAAACCTCGGGCGCTCACGATTGGAAATTCTGGAATAAAGAAATTGAAATCGTCCTGCAGAGGATCGAACAAATGAGGAAGGCAAATTAGCATAATCTTCATAAAAAGGCAATAATTTCGATATTATCGAAATTAATGTTATCCGGGAAATTTTGATTGACTATCATCTAAATATTCACTAACTTTACAGCAATAAATCTGTTTGCATTTAATATTTTTTTAAAAGGAGTATTGAGTATGAAAAATTTTAAAGCTTCCTCACTTTTCTTCTCGTTAATTTTAACAACACTATTTATCCTTCCTTCCCAAGCCCAACCGCTTCGTCAATGGGTGGCGCATTATAACGGACCCGCGAATTCATCGGATGTTGTTACTTCAATGGTAGTTGATGATTCCGGCAGCATCATAGTAACTGGTTGGAGTAACGGAGTAGGTACAGGGGCTGATATAGCGACCATAAAGTATAACGCTGATGGAGTAGCACAATGGATACAAAGATACAACGGCACAGGTGCTGGTGAAGATAAACCGGTAAAAGTTGTTGTTGACACCGCAGAGAATGTTTATGTAACAGGGTGGAGTAATGGAACCGGTTTGGATATTGTAACCATTAAGTACGACAAAGCTGGTGTACAACAATGGTTAGTAAAATTTATTGGAACGGGGGACGACAAACCTTCTTCGATACAGGTCGATGATTCGATGAATGTTTATGTTACAGGCTCTACTGTCAGTTCGGGTTCAGGGCTTGATATTGTTACTTTAAAATATAACAGTGCTGGTATTTTGATTTGGTCGAAAATTTATAACGGTTCAGGCAATAGCAATGATTATCCTGTATATTTAAAATTAGAAAGTTATAATTATTGTTACATCGGCGGTGTTGCTAAAGGAAGTGATAATGATTTTTTAGTAATAAAATATAATTCAAGGACAAGTGATACTGTATGGACGAGATTGTTTAAACGAACGGACGGCGCAGAGGATATTTTGAAAGCGATGGTTTGGAGAGATGCCGATGAATTGTATCTGACCGGGACGACTAATACCGGTACAGGAAATGATATCCTGACAATGAGAGTAAATGGTATCACTGGAGATACAGTTTGGACGCAGGTTTACAACGGAACAGCATCGGGTGATGATGTCCCGTTTGGAATTGCCTTACACAGCAATTCAAGAGTTTACATTACCGGCCGTTCAGTTTCGTTCGGTTCTTATTACGATATCATAACTTTACGATATGACCAGAGTGATGGGGATTTAATATTTGAAACTCATTACAACGGTCCCGCAAATGATGAGGATGTCGGTTATGCTATCCTGGGTGGAGGTTCTCCGCACATTGTCGGATCAAGTTTCGGTATAAATTCAGGTAGAGATATTGTGTTTTTAGAAGTGGAAGCCGATGGCGACATCAGTTGGCAATTAAGGTTCAACGGCATTATGAATAACGATGACGTTGGCTTAGTATTAGACGATTATAAAGATACATACTACATAGCCGGCAGTACATTAATGAAGAAAGGAACTCCGGATTTCCTCTTGATAAAGTATGTGAAAGAAGATTTAATGAAATACCGGACAATCACACAGAACGATTTACTTTTAAAAGGCGTCAGCTTAAAGCCTTATAACTCGACAGGTAATTTTGGCAACCTACGCGATTCAGCATTTGCCAGAGCTTTCCCCAAGATAAAAAAAGATTATGCGGGTGCACCGGGCGGTATGGTGCTCGGTATTGCCCGTACTGATAGTCCTAACATCTGTGGATGGATACGCTTCAAAGCTGGAAAAGATTTGATGAAATTTGCACCTCATACTGGTGCCGCTCGTGGTTTTGATATCGCGAAAGGAGTACCATTCTTCAAAGAATTAAAAAGTCCCAAATTAATCGATCATAACAACAAATTAGCGGGTGAATTAGCAACATTAAAGATAAATATCGGAGCCAGTGATGCTGAAATTACTCCAATCGGATTAGGAGATCTAATCTTCAACAATGGTGATACAAGTTATCATTACAATGGATATACGGTTCGTCAATTAGCTCTGGTCGTGGATAACTTTTTATCATACTATCGAAACTACAGCGGCGTCGATTGGGCACGGTTCGATACAATGTTAACTAAGATCAATAGTGCGTTTTCGGGACCTTATGCTCAAGTCAGTCAATCACCTCTTATGGTTTCGGGTGCGGCATTGCTGGATACTATACCTTTCTTACAAAAAAATCCTTTGGCTATACAAATGCGTTTAGAATTTAAACCCGAGATGCTCGACGAAACTCCAAACGAGTTTGCATTATATCAAAATTATCCTAATCCATTCAACCCATCGACTACGATTAAATTCACGCTGCCGAGCGCCGGTTTGGCAACAATGAAAATTTATGATATTCTTGGGCGCGAGGTTGCAACATTACTCGAACAGGAAGAATTAGACGAAGGGGAACAGTCAATCGATTTCTTTGCCGATAATTTATCTTCAGGTATTTACTTTTATAGACTTGTAGTGAATAATGGAGAATTTCAACAAATTAAAAAAATGATGTTCGTCAAATAATGCCAGTGCAGAATTGGTTGGTTCAGAAATTTAAGATAAGACCTCCCTGGTAAATCCTCGGAGGTCTTTTTGTAAAAACTGTTCCAGTGTCAGGTAAGGCAAGGAAAAAATTAGAAATATTTTAATAACATGACGACAGAATCATACAATCGTATTAAACAATTAACCGAACATTTCAGAGATCAGGAAATCGCTTACCTTTCGC
The DNA here is from genome assembly GCA_030682385.1 of Bacteroidota bacterium. GTDB lineage: Bacteria > Bacteroidota > Ignavibacteria > UBA10030 > BY39 > JASEGV01. The sequence continues at coordinate 8,548 of JAUXOG010000074.1, read as the reverse complement.
CCGGCTATCAGGAATCGCAGGTTCGGCAGGATTTTATCGATAAGTTCTTTGCTGCACTCGGCTGGGATGTTACGCACGAAATCCAGAAAAATCCGTACGAGCAGGAAGTAAAAATCGAAAACAAAGTGAACACTTCCGGCTCACAGCGGCGGGCTGACTATGCTTTCTTTACAGCCCCTAACTTTCGCGATGTTAAATTCTTTGTCGAGGCAAAGAAGCCATCAAGAAGCTTATCGAATACCAACGACTATTACCAGACGATACGCTACGGCTGGAATTCCAAAACACCGATTGCCGTGCTTACCGACTTCGAGGAATTTCATATACTCGACTGCCGGTTTAAGCCGGATATAAAAACCGCACTCAATAGAAAGATTGAGGTTTTTAATTATACCGATTTTGAGGATGAGGAGAAATTCAAGCGGATATTTTATCTGTTCAGTCGCGATGAGGTGGCTAACGGCTCGATAGATAAGTTCGCAGCCGCTTTGCCTAAACCACGCGCTAAGGCAGCGCGAAAAGGAATGTTCAAGGCAGAGTACAAGCCGGTTGATGAAGCATTCTTGGAATCTCTCGACGGATACCGCGAGCAGCTTGCGCGTGCGTTTAAAAATAAAAACCAGAATTTAGAGGGCGAGGAACTAACTGAAGCCGTCCAGCGCACAATTGACCGACTTGTGTTTATAAGATTCTTAGAGGATAAGTCGATTGAGGAACCGGCTATTGCTGCGATAAAGGATAAACCCGCTGTGTGGGAAGCATTCGCATCCTTATGCAAACGACTTGAGCCGAAATACAACGGACTTGTTTTTAAGCCGCACAGGATTATTGACAGTTCGGATTTTAATCCGCCAGACGGTAAAATGTTTGCAGAGATATGCAGCGAGCTTGCCGACCCAACCTCGCCTTATGATTTCGATAAAATACCGATCTCAATTTTAGGCAGTATATACGAGCGTTTCTTGGGCAAGGTAGTAAGCACAACCGAGAAACGCGCTAAGGTTATTGAAAAGCCCGAAGTTCGTAAAGCAGGCGGAGTTTATTACACTCCCGAATACATCGTCCGTTATATTGTTAATGAAACTGTTGGGAAGCTGCTGTATGAACATGCTTCGACTCCGCAAGACGGTGTCACCCTGTGCTTGTCGAAGGGTGTTGAAGACTTAAAGATAGACGGTACAGAACATGCTTCGACTTCGTCCCGCTTAGAAAACAGCGGGACTCCGCTCAGCATGACTGAAGAGCGAAGTACAAGTCACCCTGAGCAAATCCTGAGCGAGCGAAGCGAGTCGAAGGATGAGTCGAAGGGTGTATTAAGGAAAATCAAACTCACACCAAAGCAAGTAGAAGATTTAAAGATAATAGACATTGCATGCGGCTCGGGTTCGTTCCTGATTGAAGTTTATAGCCAGTTGTTGGATTACCACACAAAATATTACAACGAGCATCCAGAGAAAGCAAAGAAGGGAGATACCGAAACCCGAGAGGGTAAAATTGTTTTATCGCTTAAAAAGAGGCAGGAGATTTTAACAAACAATATTTACGGTGTTGATATAGATTTTCAGGCGACTGAGGTTACACAGCTTTCGCTTTATTTGAAACTGCTTGAAGATGTAACAATGAACGATGCCTTCCAATACAGTTTGTTGAAAGAGAAAATACTTCCTGATTTAAGGAATAATATTGTTTGCGGCAACTCGCTTATTGGGACTGATATATTAGAAGGGAAACTTTTCGACAGTGAAGAAGAGCGTAAACTCAACCCGATGAATTTTGAGGACACATTTCCAAAAGTTATGCAAAGAGGTGGATTTGATGCTGTGGTTGGGAATCCGCCGTATGAAATAACTCTTGGAAAAGAAAGTAAATCAAATTATAAAGAACTCAAAAATATAAATGATTATTTTAAAAAGAAATATTCAAAAATTAGTGGTGAGATTAATTTATATAAAGTTTTTACAGAAAAGGCAATCAATATTCTTGGTAAAGGTGGATATTTCGGATACATTATGCCTACAAGTTTACTAAACGATTTATCAAATCTTGAATTAAGAAAATTTATATTTAATAGATTTTCAGAAGTAGAAATAAATCAATTCCCTGAGAAAGCTAAGGTTTTCAAAAATGTTACACAGGATGTTTGTATTTATTTGTGTAATGACAATAAAACTACAGAGTGTGTATTATTGAGGACAGGAATCCTCGAACCATCAAAATTATTATCAGTTCCAATTGTTTTTGATAAAACATTGATAAAAGATCTAAATTATAAAGTGCCAATGTTTAGAACTTTAGATGAGGTTAAAATAATTTCTAAGTTGTTAACCTATCCAAAATTAGAAAATTTCAAGAATATCCTTTCAATTGCCGAAGGTGAAATTCATTTAACAAAATTTAAGAATGCATTAAGAACGAGTGTAAAAAATAAAAATACATTTAGACTAATAAGAGGTGATATTGTTCAACGCTACGAGTTACTCACTAAAACTGATAAGATGAGCTATGTAGATAATATCGAAGTTAAACGCATCTCAAATTCACCCAAATTAAGTTTTTTAAACACACCTAGATTAATCTACCAACAAGTTGTAAATATACAGAAGAAAAGAAGGTTAAATTTTTATTTGTTGAAAGAAAACGCATATGTGGGAAATACCTGTGGTTTCATTATTAGCAACGGAAGTATTGATTTAAAATTTCTTTTAGGTATTCTAAATTCGAAACTAATGAATTGGAGATTTAAGTTAACAAGTTCGAATAATCACATCCTTACAAATGAATTATACCAATTAAATTTAAATCAATACAATCGAAATCATCCTCAGGGGGCAGCTGCTTATAATAAATTTATATCCCTAGTCGAGCAAATGCTTGTTGCAAAGGAAAAGCTAAACAAAGCCAAATTAGATGCAGAGATAAACAAGTTGGAAATGCAAATCGCAAGCATAGACCGCCAGATAGACCAGGCAGTGTATGAGCTGTACGGTCTGACCGAAGAGGAGATAAAGATTGTGGAGGGGTAAATAAAATATGGTGATTGCTGCTAACGTGTGGCGTTGAGCGAACACTATATGTCGTACCATCAACAAATGATGTGAGTGTCGTGGCCACGATTGTTAGCTGCCGCTTGCACCGTCAATTTATAGAGTGTGAAAGTAGTCTTGAATCTTGGTTGCCATTAGCTTGCGGCGTTGAACTAAGAAGTCATCATATTCATCGGCGGACATAGATTCGACACCATCAGGTATACAGTGCATCGTTAAGTTCTTTTTGAGTTCTTTCTCATCGGTAATACCACCGATTTTCTTCTTACCACCATTACATTGGTCAAATACGATCTTGAAGTAATCTGATGGTGCTCTATCCTTTATAGCTATGTTGATTTCACTTTGAGCAAGTGCATAGTTAGCGATCTGGTTGTAACGCCCTTTTGACATCCCGAATTTCTTCAGATATGCTTTCGGGAATACGTGGTGGACGTCGCTTCTATTTAAAATCAAGTCGGTAACCGTGATATCTTTTGATAAGAATCCCTTGTCGTTCAACTTGACTTGGGCAGCTTGATAAACTCTGAAAGTAGGGCTAATCGCAGATGACGTGTTCATTTCCTGAGGAAGCAAAGCACTCCAGAAGGCGTCAGACATCTCTGCGGATATGAGAGCATCTGCATAATGGTCGTAGCCTTGCTCGTGAATTTGGCGAATGTCAAAATCAAACGTGGATTCAGGAGAACCAGAGTACCGACCTGTTAAGGCCGACATTACAAACCAGCGTCTTACTGCACGCTCAATGTCCGTTGCCGGCTTTAACTGACTACGGAGAGTCAAATAGATGATGTAGGCAAAGTTTAAGGCGTTTTGTGACCCAATGAGCGAAGAATCAACGAAGCCCGCCGAACGGATTATCATTACGAAGCGTTTGAAGTGGGTTTCGCTCATATAATTGAGAATGCCTTGTTTAAGTTGTGAGAAGGATTTCTCAGCTATTGGCTCCTCATATTCCTTGGTTTCAAAATTGCGACCAGAAAGGAGTGCAACCAAATCCTGCAAGCGACCTCGTTTGAATTCAGAGGTGAATGCAACACGAAGCATATCAGTGTAGGATGGATCGTAGATGTCGTCGTTCTCATTTTTCATCCACGACATTTTTGAGAAGAAATCTGTGGAAGCGAAGGACGGATCTTGTTTCTGAATTCTTCCGTAGAATTCAGGCGCAACAGATAAGTGGCAAAAATAGTCAATAGCCTTACGGAGAGTGTTACCGCTGTAAGTTTCGTTGCTGGCTATCTTGGACATTGCGAAATCGGCTTGACTTAGTTCCGTGCCTAAAGAGTTGACTCGGATAAAAATATCCGTTACTTCCTCAATGCTTAAATCGGAATTAAGTTCGATAAGACCGACCGGATTGTTGACTATCCCTCTTAGGCGCTCTAGGTTTTCATAAACAGTATCTTGGTTTGAATCAGGGTTATCCTTGCAGTAGTCAGCAACCAGTTTAAGGATTTTGAAATCGGGAGAGAAAATCGAGGTGATGTCGGAAATCCAGCTTGAGTCCTTTTCAATTGCTGGGTTGGTCACTTCAAACTTCTCCTCACCTGGGTTGAAAGCGATTCTTACCCGGACGAGCTCGTAGTTCTTTGTGGTGACTTCCTTGCCGAGAAGTGCTGCCATCAGAGCCGTGATTCTTTGCTGACCGTCAATAAGGATGCGCTTGCCCGTAGAAGCGGAGCCGTCCTTGAGTTTGACGTTGGGATTTCGCCAAGCGATAAGGTATCCGACTGGATAACCTTGATAAAGAGAATCAAGAAGGTTACGAACTTTGACAGCCTCCCAGACAAAAGGGCGTTGAATTTCTGGAATGGCAATCTCTTCCGACTTTATCCAAGTGAGAAGAGTTTGTATCGGATGATGGTTGACTGAGTATTTCTGTATTGGCATATTTTTAACCTCAATTTAGTTAGTGCAAGTGGCAGTTAACGTTCGAGCAACCACGCAGTGCCGCCACGAGCTATGATAAACAAATTCTTTTGCGAAGTGGCGGTATGGAGCGAACTCAACTGAGTTCGCTTCAGTGAGCTTGAACCATGACTTTTCAAAAAGTGAGCGTCGTAAAGCATCGTTGTTATGTACCGCCGGCTTTCATCGTTATCTCAAGCAGGAATCTCAACGATCCTTCTGCTCTTGTTTGCATCAAAGATAATTGTGTACTACTAAATGGTGCCTGTACTTCATGTGTGCCTCTTTGGAAGAGATCGATGAAAGACAATGAAGCATCGATATCTTTCTTCACAAATCTTGTGAATGGTTCGTGGTTGATCTCACGACAAATATAAAGCAATCGAGCCCTGCGAGTTGGGTTGCCTTTCTCGTCGTAATGCTCAGGTGCATTTGACCAGTTCTTTAGTTCGTGATCTGGTGATAGTTTATGCATTACATGAGTGTGCAATTCACGAAGGGAGGAAGTAAAATGTCGCACACGATCAGGATTGTCCGATTGCAGGGACTGTTTCGCCCCTCTCCATAAAATGATCAGGCTTGGATCAAGTTTTGATAGGAGACGTTCAAGACTTTCCTCGGTTTCCTTGGCTATCTCTAAATTTAGTACATCCTTTTCTTCGAGCGATTCCGGTTCTTCAACTGAGATTGCTTCCCAGAGACTTGCATCATTGTGGAATTCGATTGGAGGAATTGAAGTTACTACCGGAGGAAAAGAAAGGATATTGATCTCTGGTTGTCGAAAGGATTTGAAGAGTGCGCTGTAGCTGTCAGAAAATCCCAAGATATTATTGCGAAGTGATTCTTGAAGGTCTGCGGTAATTCCAAAGTTAAGTCCGAGCGTTTTCCAATCTAGGTTTGCAAAAGACCTCTCTGCAAGTATGGACATCTCGGCCATTCTCGCAAAATGCGACTGAAGTCCCAGCTGAGCCTCTTTCAAGGATTCTGATTGAAAGCCCAGAATCTTTAATTGGTTTTGCCATGGGTCAGATAGCTTCACCAGTTGCTTGGTCATTTCTTGGATGTGCGTGATTTCGGCAAATCTTGATATGTCAAGTGTAGCTTGCCTCGCTATATCAAACGCAGGTGAGTTCATAAAGTTCTGAATTCGGGGCAATGTATCATAGATAGCTCTCATCTTAACTGACTCTTTGAGGAAAGCATCTATGGACTTATCCAGACCAAGTGCAGCCTGGACTTTCAATGATGAGTGCAGTTGGTCAAGAAAAGTTTTGTTGTGCAACTGGATCCTATCCAAATCTTGTAGGATTCTCTTGTAATGATCAAAGTGGCTCATATAGTGCTAATTCATTCGTGAATATCTGAAGCCGGTGGTACATAACATTTGTAAAAACGCAATAACTTGTCCCAACGAATGTCGGGATTGTCCCGCTGTTGGCGGTATAAACTGTTTTTATTTCTTTTATGCAGTTTCATACTGAAAACTTTTGAGTTGGTCGGGATTTACTCTGACACTCAAATTGAGCATTTCCACACCAACTACTTTTCCCTCAGCATTAAAGTCTAAAATTACACCGGGTTGCACTTCTTCTGAGTCCACGATTGAAGATTCATCCAACCTGAAGTACAATGCATCGTTCTCTTTATCTACCTTTAATCTCATTTTTGTTTCCTTTCTCTACGATCAAAAAATACTGTTACCACTTTTTGTGGTGAAACATTTGGATTTACAACCACATGAAGAATTCGCTCACCATATTCAGTGATACATTTAAAATAATGAACATTATCTCCTTTTACATTTTGCCAATCAGGATAATTAACAGTTCGCCATAGCCATTCCTCGGAGATCTCTCGTTCTTTCAGCATGTCTTGTGTATGTAACGATAACTCAATTTTCATAATTTATTAGCATTATGTATGTGTGAATATAAATTATTGTTTATACATATACAAGTGAAAACGAATCAGTTAGTCCGTTAGCTAAAGGAACTGATTGATCATCGCATCAAACATACCAATCCGCACGTGTCAATGGTAACTTGCTCTCACCTTGAACGGGTTTGACAAAAAGCGCCTGATAGATATTATGTCGTCCTGTCTGAAATCCATAAGCGGAACCCGCCTGACTCAACCGCCAGATGCGATAGGTAGGTTCATCCGTAAGTCTGCTGGCTTCTTCGTGATGCGCTTCCAAACGCCGCCGCCAGTTACGGAGAGTGAGCATATAGTGTTCGCGAAGGTTCTCGACATCACGCACCTTGAAGCCGCTCGACTCTGCAACGCGCAGCGAAGTACTTATAGGCAATAATTGGCTATCGGGAAAAATGTAACGTTCAGAAAACGATGCGTTGTTGATTTTCGGTTGATTAAAACCGGAAGCGATTCCGTGGTTGAGAAAGACACCACCTTGACGCAATAATCGCCACGCTCTCTCGAAATATTCCGGAAGCTTGGACTCGCCCACGTGCTCAAACATTCCCACGCTGACTAATTTATCATAACCTTCCGGTTCATCGATTTCGCGATAATCACGGATCTCTACGCGGCATTGCTCTGACAATCCTTCGCGGCGAATGCGCTCATTTGCCAGTTGAGCTTGAGGCTCACTTAACGTGATCCCCAGTGCTGTGATGCCATATTTTTTTGCAGCGTAAATAACAAGTCCACCCCAACCACAACCGATGTCGAGGAGTCGCTCGCTTCGGTGCAATCTCAGCTTTCGGCAAATGTAATCGAGCTTCCGCTCTTGGGCAACATCCAAGTCTTCATCTGGCGAAAAGAAATACGCGCACGAATAAACCATCCATTGGTCCAGCCACAAAGCAAAAAATTCATTCGACACGTTGTAGTGATAAGTAACAGCTTGTCGATCGCGCTCTTTTGAATGGAGGGAACCCTTTAATTGAGCAGCCTGTCGGCCGATGTGCGGCTTCTTATCTGAAGGTAGCTTCAAAAGTTGTCCGCCAATACGAACTTTGTCACCGATGCTTAAGCGCATGCTGAGAAGATGTTCCGCCATCTTGAATGCAGCTTCAATATCTCCTTCGATATCAAAGTCGTTATAGATGTACGATTCACCGAGTGTAAGTTCATTCACAGGGGAAAACATCTGTCGCAAAGCACCCGGGTGTTGAAGAACTATCGTAAAGAGTGCTTGTTGATCGGGCTCGGGTTCCCATGTAGTGCCATCCCAAAATCGCACGGCAAAATTACGAGGATGATAATTAGAAAAAACCTTTTGAAGGATGGAAAGACTGGTTTGAACATCGCTGTCTTGAGTTAGAATTTGTTTTGTTTGCATAGTTTTTATCTTTTTAGTTTCGGAGTTATTAATCTAAGGAACGAATTCAATATAAAAACTCGTCCAGAAATATCCAAATCACAAGCTTAGACCGTCAGATAGATGAGGCGGTGTATGAGTTGTATGGTTTGACTGAAGAGGAGATAAGGGTTGTGGAAAGTAATAAAAAATGAATAACGAATTTCGAATGATGAATAATGAATTTTGAAGTATTACACCGGATAAACCGTGCAGTGTATAAACTTTACGGTTTGACGCTTGCCCGCTGGCTGTTTGGCGGGGAGGAGGA
>JAUXOG010000069.1 GCA_030682385.1 Bacteroidota bacterium | reverse complement strand
GTTAAAATTGTTTCGCTGATTGTATAATATAGTTTTACTCCTAATAATGCATTCCTTATTTTATCTAAATTTATTTTCCAATTTAAGAATATTTTGTATTCTTGTTGAGTAAGGTTCATCCGGTATGATAAGTATGTATTTACGGAATCCGATAATTTTGATAAATATTTTAATACATATTTTTGATTTTTTAATACTGCGGCGGCTAAATTATCTATGTCTTTCTTGAATTTCTTCAGCTTTTTTGTATCATAACTTGGGATACCGGCAATTATATTATTCAGTTTTTTAGTCTTTGAAGGAAATATTAAAGAGTAACTTGGAACACTCCGGCTCTTTAATTTTGCTAATTGGAGTGAAATTGAGTTGTAATGTTTCCTTGCATCTTCACCAATTTTGCGATACGATTTTTTTTGCCTTGTATCTTTTGTATCTACAGGAATTTTTATCCCTTTTTTTGATGGGTCATCATAATAAAAGCGTGATACTTTCCAACTTCCATCCTTATGATTTTCTGAAATCACTTCTAAAATTTTATCTATAAGTATTTCAATTGAACGGTTTTTATTTCCGTAATACCAATCACGCGACAAAAGGATTACGTCGGGTTTAAAAGTTGAAATTAGATTATATAGTTTATTTTTTAAAGAGTCTTCATTCCAGGACGAATATATTTTTTCATCATTTGAAGCTGAAATTATTTCGGGAAATGAGAGATAGTAAGTTTCTCCTTTCAGTGATGATATTGCGGCAAAACTTTCTTGTCTTAATTTTGCAGCTATTTGATGAGGAAAATAATAACTCGAATCAGCTTCAGTGCACTCACCATTAGTAATATAGGCGCTCATTATTTTTGCTCCTTGTGCAAAGCGATAATATGCAAGTGCCGAGAGATCCTCGTATCCCGGTTTTAAAGAAATGTTTAGCACATTTAAACCCGCTTTTATATCGATGCAACTCTGGTATAAATCATCGTCCGGTTTATTGTTTGGAAAGAGAGTAGCGACTGCCAAGATGAGAGAGCTTAATAGTAAAATATAAAATGATTTTGGTTTCGTCATAATGAAAAGAGTAAAGATTATATTTCGTTAATATCTGAAGTTACGCAGAACAGTCATTCTGAATCCGCCAGAGGCGGATGAAGAATCTAATGCACGAAATTCAAGCGTTTTTTAGATATTTCTCTTCGCTCCTAATGACAAGACATTCGACCCCTCTGGGGTCGTGGGCGCATCTACAACGCATTACTACAAACATATGTCTCCTAACGGAGACAATTAAGATATCAAGGATTGTCATTTTCAAAAGAGAAATAGGCAACACCTATTAAGGTATCCTCAACGTGACAAAAAGTCAAGACTGAGTAACTTCAGTCAATTATATAAAAAAGGCTGACTTAAAAAAGCCAGCCTTTTGAATTGTGTTACTTTTGGGAATTGTTTAAAAACCAAGTTTAATGGATAATACATTATTCCCGTCGAAGAAATCGGTTTGTCTGTATGCATAATCGACAATAATATCAACACCGGGTGCAGAATAAGCAATACCAGCGCCGAATGTACCACCGAAAATATTTGCATCTTTTTCAGCTTGTGGAACCATACCCATACCGGCTCTTCCGAACAATTTAAGACCACTTAGATAATAACCAATTTCACCACCAAGTTTATATTCGTCTAAGTATAAATTGTTATTTATGAAAGTACTATTCAAGCTGAAATGTACATTTTCCTGCAAAGTACTAACATAAGCAAGTCCAATCTCGATTGAAGATGGGAGCTCGAAGCTTGCTGCTTGAGTTTTGTACCTTTGTTCAGGCCTGTAACCTTCGCTTGAAGTTGCACTGCGGTACAATCCGGTTCCATCAAAGGACATTTGAGGACCTATGTTTTTCACAGCTACACCCATATTCAAACCGGAAATATGAGCCAAGTTCCGATAGATAACACCCAAATCGAAGGCGAGAGCGGAAGCCGAAACGCGGTCGATTCTCTCAGAGATCATTTTAGTAGTTATACCCGCAGCAACAGCATCGGTCAATGATTTCGAGTAAGTAAGACCTAAAGTAAAATAGGTTGGTGAATATACTCTTCCTAAAAGTCCTTCAGGGTCTTCGTTTGTTGTGAGTGGAATATCGCCGAAAGAAAGCGATTTTATAGTTAATCCAACAACACCGAAATCACCAAACGAAACACCTAGCCCGCCGTAGCTAACACCGATATCTCCAATATAACTCATGGAAGAGAACATCCCTTCGGCGCCATACTTAATTAAGCTGAGACCGGCAGGATTCCAGTGTATTGCTTCGACTCCTGAAGTGTTAGAAATGGTGGCACCACCCATTGCAAAATCGCGAGCACCCACGGGAATTAGTAATTCAGTGGCTGCCGCAGTGCCTATCCTTTTATTTTGAGCCTCTGTAAAATTAAATACAACTAAAATTACAAGGCATATTAAAAAGGCGGTATATAAATATTTATTTTTCATATTTCATTCTCCTTTTAATATTATTTTAGCCTCAGAATACATCTGGAACTTCTTGTTCTTGGATTATAGCTACCTTAAGAATCTTGGTAACCCCTACGTCAGGCATATCGACGTGTGCTACGTAAATACCACTTGCAACCGGGAAATTACTCTCATTATTAAGATCCCAGCGTAAGAACTGTGAAGGATCTTCTTTTGTGAGAGTACGGACTAACTGACCAGCTAAGTTGAATATCCTTATTGTTGCTTTCGCAGGTAATTTGTTGAATGTTACAAACCGAACGAACCGATTTGTTTCGGCAGGATTGAAAGCATAATAAGGATTCGGATAAACACCAACTTTTTCCACATCTGCTTTTGCTAATTCCATATTACCCTTCGTCATTGCCGTAGATGTAAATGTAAAAACATCAGCACCATCCAACCGGGCGTTGATTCCAACACTCAGTTTGCCCTCATTCTGGTTCAGTGTGAAACCACTTTTTACCTGGAATGAACAAAAATAAACAATATCAGCATTCGCTCCCTTGGTCGCGTTATTAGGATCGAAAGTAAATTGACCACCATTTGGATCATAGGTTTTATTATAAATAAATAAAACCTCTAAACCATCAGCACCAACAAGTGGATCCCAAACTGAATTATTTACTTGGTCTCGCCATGAAACAGTCAATTGGCGTGGTGAAGCAGGATTGCTCATATCCCAAACCGTGAACGGAACATCAACAAATGGGTTTGTTGATTGTAATACATATTCAGTATTAGTCCCCGAGCGTCGTAAGCGATAAGCTTTTTGAGTTGTTGTCGTGCTGAACCGAATTTCAATTGGATATGAATCTTCTGGATCAAAGATGGGAGCATATTGCCCAAAATAGTTATCACCATAAATGCCAGGCAGAACACCACCATTGAAAACAGCATAGTCATCACCCTCAAATCGATAACCATCTAACCATTGAGTTCCACCAGACCAAGTCGTTTTTACGTCGTTTAAACCAAATGGAACATCTGCTACTGTTACAAGTAGTCCACCAACGATTGGGTAATCGGATTCCGTTCCACCGAAAATTTTTCCTAAATTTTGCACTCCAGAAAAGAAAATATTTCCAGTGGTAGAGTCACTTATACTGTATGTTTTATTTTTTGTTGTCCCCTGCACTGATAGTTTATAAGTACTATTTTTCAATTGTTTAGGATCAATTACGATAGCTTTAATTGTGGCATCACTCACACCAGCGATATGGCGAATTGTTACCAAATCTCCAACTTTCATCGACAAACGCTCACCTGGTTTATTAGATTGAGATTTTACAGTATAAACTAATGGTTTTGATTCTAAAGAAGCAGGTAAATAACCAGGTATATTTGATTTGCTATATGCAGTAACGGCTAAATAATATTCTTGTCCGTTATTAAGCTTATTGATATCTAAAACGTGATCCCGGTTGAATTTAAAGTGACGGATAATTCCGCTATTCGATCCAAATTGAACCGGCAGCATTAAAATTTCGCCCGACCTGGTGTCAAATTGCTCATCAAGGATAACAGGTATGTCATTTATTAAATCATAAGTCGCAATTCGCTTTGCATCTGCTAAACTTGAAGAAGAACTTGGGAACTGATAAACGTTGTAACCTTCGAATATATAATTTCCAGGTTGGTTAATTAATGTTTCTGTTTTTATCAGTGTTTCCTCATCACTTCCCCATTCCAAAAGGACTTCGCCATCGAGTTCTGCAATTTTTATGGAAGGGGTAGTTGGGGCTTTGGGAACCTGAAACAGAGCATTATAGGTATTTTGTACGAACCTGTCATAAAATTTCATGACATTAATACTCGAAAATCTATCGCCACCTAAACCGGCGACAGTTCCCATAACAACTTCTTGTGTATCCCCAGGAGATAATGTAAATGGTCCCGTATTCATAACTATCCTACGGTCGCCAGGTGCAAACGACGCCGCTGTTCCTGCTCCATCTATGAATCCTGTCCGAGCAACCGGATCACCATTGAGTGGAAATTTTGTTTCAGTAACGCCTGTTGGATGAGGATATAAACGCCAAGGTGCTGTCGAAGGATCGGGCGCATAACCTTGTAACATTCTCCACCATCTCAAACCGCCTTCATACGAAAACGGTGGATCACTGATAGGACTACCTGCGGAAAAGTATGCAAACGAAGTCATTGGTAAGTTTTTCTTATCATAAACACGTTTAAGATTAAATACACCTGAATCACCAGGGGAAGGAACGATTGGTCCTTGCAAGAAGTCGTATCCTACTGCGGGGGGTGGAAGATTGAATTTTTTATACTCTGCATCTATAGCGTTTCCATTATAAACAAAACCTAAACTGAGAAGTTCATCTACACCACAAAGGTCATCGCCATATGAACCTAAATCGGGATCAGACCATTGTGCAAAATACATACTGTCGATATAGAAAGAACCTTTGCTTCCGCCACCAATATCAACACCACCTTTGTTTATGAATTTAATTTTCTTGAAGTACAAATTACCCATAGCATCGGTACGTTTATACCCCCACAATGTAATTTGAGCTTCAAGTCCTAACGGCTCAGATCCAAATAGACCAGTGGTGGCAGTACGATCAAGGTCGTTGATTACAGTCCAAATAACCTGATCTGCCGGTGAATTTGGATCAGATCCAGCAAGTCCCGGCTCATCATAATTACCAAAGATGAGTGAATCGGTATTGAAAATAGTCCCAACGTCTTTGTTATAATTGAAAGGTTTAGGTTTCTGATAACCAGCTATGCCGTTTCTTTCGATATATGGGGCTCCATAAGCTACGGGCCACTCATCCCAATCTTTTGCATACTGATCAAAAATTTGATCGGTTTGGGATTTTGTTACATTTGCAATCGGAACTTCGAAAGATTCAGAGGCGTCCTGTCGAGTATCCTGAATATCCATTTCAGCATAATCTCTGCGAACACGATAAATGCGAACATCTGCATCGGCGGGGGATTGAGCCACTGCCGAAGCGCCTGTGCCGATGATACGACCCGCGCGTGTACCGATGTTATAAGTTTGTCCACCAACACGGATAACTTGTGTTGGAGCTGGTTGTGTAAGAGCAGCATCTAAATATGCTTTACCACCCCATACAAAACCGTCCTGATAAATAGCCCATTTAGTTCCACGTGGAAAATATGAACCGTTATCAGTCGTAGGTGAATGGTTTTGCTGCCCGTCTGCCCGCATCCAAGTTGTGATATTATTAATATTCAGAATTTGGTATAAGGGCGTACCTGTTGGTTTCATCAACGACATATCTTTTTGGCGATTGTTTTTATCTGGAATCCCAGCGCCAAAAACTGTAGAGCATAAAAAGCCGAAGACCACAACAAGTATTGATAGTAATTTTAATTTTTTTATGTTCATTTTTAGCAACTCCTTTTTAATTTTGAGTTATGTTTATATTATATTTCAAGTCGTAAACCAAAACGAACTTGACGCGGCGTACCGAACAAATCGTTTCCGGTAGCCACCATATAAGCCCAACGGTTCTGTGAATTAATGGCTTTATAAAAATCGGTATAGTTTTCCATTTGGTGGAAAGGTGTTGCCAATGAATTACCTAACCAGCCATCGTCCTGGGCAGTTCCGGTTGTCGGATATACGTTCAGAATGTCCTTTGTGTTGAGTAAATTAATAATATTCACATAGAATTCAGCATTGAGTACACCAAGGTTGAATTGTTTACTGAAGTTGAGATCGATATTATATACCCAGGGAGTGGTCGAACTGTTAAGAGGTTCGGTCGGGAAACTTGCACGAGGATCATTTAGAGGCTCAACGCCGACGTCCCAAACATTTGCTTGTCCAAGTTCTTTCAACTCTTTTATTTTCGTATATGCATGTCCGCTATTGAACGAGAGTATCATATTGACACCCATTTGTTCTAATATCGGTCCACCATCGCCTTTAGCAAATCTGTAATCAAGCAATAATGTGCCTGAATGAGTTTGGTTAAAATCAAGCGGGTTAATAAAGCTAGTCGGAATCCCGATGTTTTGTTCAATAGCTCCAAATGCGGAACGAGAATTTGAACCTGTACCGCGGGCATCGGATAATGTGTAATTAAACTTTGAAGCTAATCGGTTAGTACGACGTAGCTCAAGCGTTAATTCCAACCCTTTAATTGTACCAAAGTCATCGTTCAAGTATGCTGTGAACAATTTGCTACCTGCTTCATTAACATACGAACGAACTTGTAATTGGTCTTTTATGTCTTTGTAAAATCCGCTTACAGTAAATGCAAAATTATCAGAGAGCGACTGACGAATACCCATCTCGTATTGAGTTGTTCTTTCGGGTACCATCAAGTATCCAACTGGAGTTAGGAATGCGTTCCCACGTGTAATCGGACTGACTGTACGGCTTAAAGTTGTGTTTCCGATGTACAGTTGATTCAAAGAGGGCATCTGTGCGTATTTTCCGTACATCGCATAGAAAACAGTAACATCGGTAACAGGGAATGAAAAACTAACTCGAGGTAACACGAGATTAAACGGTTTTGCTTCCTCTAATTTGTTTTCATCAATAACATCTAAATCAGTATTAAAATCGGGCTGTAACGGATCTTTGAAAGTTTTATTCTTTGTATCAAAGTATTCGTAACGAAGACCTAAATTAAGTATAATATCCTGATATTCTAATTTATTTTGCAAATAAGCTGAAGCAAAAAGTGGCTTTCGAGGAGCATCAATTCCTGAATTAACTTCATTGCCATCAACATCGTATCCATAATGATTAATAGTCCCGGCTTTTGATAGTCTGACGCGTCTTTCGTAATCATCAGCAAAGGTTTTTGGTGTTCTTCCGTCAGTTCCATAGAGAAACTCCATAGCACTCTGGATATTCCCCACTGCATAATTACGTGCGATCCATGAGTCTAATCTGGTACCAAATTTTATTTCCCAATTTGATGTTAGTTGAGAAGTTAAGTCGCCGGCAAAACCATAAGAAGTTTGTTGATTTTTGGAGTACAAATTATTCGGTGCATTTTCGTGCGTCATCAAAAATGCATTAATTATGCTATAAGGCAATGGGCCTGCGTAAGCACGTCGGAATCCGGTGTAACCTAATTCTGCATTTTTTGTACTATCGGTATATGAAGTCCAATTATGACCGAAATCAGGATCGACCCGACGGAAGTAACGACTCTGATAAGAGAGTGCTACTTCGTAGTATGTTTTAGGATTAACAACATGTGTAAATCTGAAATTTGCAAATCCGGTGGCGTTGTGATCGATACGCGACCGCTTGTTGAAATACCGGGTTAAAGCCGTGGGCCATCGGTTATCGAATGGCGATTTATCGTATGTGCCACTTCCGGATAGTTTGAACTTCATTGATTTTAACTCATAATTGAGGTTACCTTGGGCTGAATAATTTTGCAGCCAGTTGCCGGGAATATAATTCTTCTGGAATTCAATCGGACCAGGGAGCGATCTACCAGGTGCTTCATCGTTTATATCCGTAACAATATTTTCGAAACTGAAAGGTTCGATGAACCTTAGGCTGCGATTTCTAATAAATTGATGCTGACCAGCTACGAAAAATTTTAAATTTTTCATCACAGGACCACTTACGGTAGCCACCATATTTGTGTAACCAAACGAAGATGAACCTAAATAGTCTGCACCGGGTTTAGCAAGGTTATCAGTGAGGAAATCGAACGAGCCTTTGTAGTTGCTTTGACCTGTGCGTAGAGTGGTGCGTGCGATACCGGAGTTTGCACCTCCAAATTCGGCAGTATAGCCACCGGCTTGCAACTGAAGTTCTTCAACAGCTTCCTGAATTACCGAAAAAGTTTGTAAATTGGTAATAGGATTTGTTGTAGAAGCGCCATCAACAAAATATGCAATTTCGCCGGAACGTCCACCGCGTACATAAAGTTGATTATCTTGATCTACCACGCCAGCTTGCAGACTCAAAATATTTTCGAGTCCACGGATGGGGAGATTCCTGATATCTTCCTGTGTTGTAACTCGCACGGTGTTAGTCGTGTTCCGTTGAATAAGCGGACGTTCAGCGATGATTTCTACCGCATCAACTTGAACAGCTTCACTAAAAAGTTGGAAATTTTGTGTGGTTGTTACGTTCGATAAGACACGAACGTTTGAAATAGTAACTGATGCATAACCGACATAGGATGTCTTTATGCTGTATGTTCCGGGCGGAACACTTAAAATAAAAAACTCACCATTGATATCGCTTGCTGCACCCATCATAGTGCCTTCGAGAGACACTGTTGCACCAATCAGGGGCTCACCGTTAGTTTTATCGGTGATGATACCACGTAACTTGCCATCTTGTGCAGATGTAACAACAGTTACTAATAGAATAGTGAGAAATAAAGCTAGTAATTTTTTAATCATGATTTTAACCTCCTTATGTTATAAGTTAATTGTTGAGTTAAAAACATTGTAACGTGTAATGTGAATTAATTGAATTAAATGTTATTACAAAAAACAACTTGAATATTGATAAAACCTGTTATTCTACAAACTTCACAGAAAATATAATGAATTAAAATGTATATGTCAAGTGTTTTATTAAACAAAAGCATTTTTTTTCATATAAATCAGGTACCCATAAGAATTTTATACATATCCGCTTGATTTTCAAAACATTCTAATAATGATATTTGTTCCAAAACTACTCAAAACGACTAAATAGAGCTATTTTTGAGTTGATTTTGGATTTTACCTGATAATTCGTTGCTTCCCTTGCCTATTAATGCTGAATATGGTAGGAGCTCCTGGCAAAATTTGCCCATTAGCATCTGATAGGTTTTTATCTGTTTAGCACGCTCGTTCTGTGTTAATTTATCAATTTTATTTAAAATTAGGAAATATGGAATTTTCAGAGAGTTTAAATATTCGTTCATGATTTTATCGGAATCAAGTGGTTCACGCCTCGCATCTATTATTAGTATCCCTAACTTTATGTTCAATTCAGAATTAAAAAAACTATCCATCATGTTTTTCCATTCATCACTCTCTTTACCCGATACTTTTGCATAACCGTAACCGGGTAAATCAACAAAATAAAATTCGTTGTTTATTAAATAATAATTTATCTGCCGTGTCTTACCCGGTTCGTTGCTTGTTCGGGCAATTTTTACTTTAAGTATCGAATTTATTAGAGATGATTTCCCAACGTTTGATCGACCGATAAAAACAACAAGTGGTTCTTCGATTTTTGGGAATGAATATTTCTTGTTTCCCTCGACAGCGGCTACAACATATTTTAATTCTGCTTGATTCATTTTAATAAAACAAAGAGCACAAAGTTGTTTAACTTTGTGCTCTTTGAAATCTATCTGAATTATTTTATTCCGATTTTGTTTGTGTAGTTGCTACTTTCTTTTCCGATTTTTTCCAACCTCTCTTAACTGATTTTGTTTTTTCGGCTGGTTTCGGTGTTTCTTTACCTAATCCATAGTCAACAAGTTCAAGTAAACCCATTTGTGCGGCATCGCCTAAACGGTGTCCGAGTTTAATAATTCGGGTATATCCACCGGGACGTGTAGCAACTTTCGGTGCAATTTCTCCGAAGAGTTCAGTAACAACTTCTCTATCTTTAATAAAGCGTGCAATTTCTCTTCTTGCGTGCACATTTTTCGGTGTGCCTGTTTCTTCAGTAGCTATTGCATTTTTTGCACGAGTTATTAATTTCTCTACGTAAGGGCGAGCTTCTTTAGCCTTTGCCAATGTTGTTGTAATTCTCTTATTTTTTAATAAAGCTGTAGATAAAGAGATGAGCAATGCTTTTCTGTGGCTTGCTGTTCGTTTTAATTTTCTACCAGATTTTCTATGTCGCATAAATTCTTCCTGTTTATTCGTTTAAATATTTATCTACATCCATACCGAAAGTCAGTCCGTATTCTTCAACAATTTCTGTAAGTTCCGACAACGATTTTCTGCCAAAATTTCGAAATTTAAGAAGCTCCGGAATATCACAACGCACGAGATCTCCTAATGTATGTATATCACCTGAAAGAAGAACATTATGTGATCGCACTGAAAGTTCGAGATCGTCAACCGGAGTTTTTAAAATATCTCTGATTCTGGCAATTTCAGCTTCCGATTGTGTTCCGTCTGACTCGTTACCGGATTCACCTTCGTAATTAATAAATAATTGTATATGTTCGCGTAATATTTTTGCTGCTTGTGTCATCGCATCATCAGGTGCGATCGAACCATCTGTTTGTACCTCTAAAATTAATTTTTCGAAGTCTGTTTGTTGTCCTACTCTTGTTGGTTCAATTGTAAAACGAACATTGACGATCGGAGAATAAATGGCATCGACAGGTATAACGCCCATTATTTGATCGTCCGGAACATACTCTTCGGCAGGAACAAAACCACGTCCCTGACCGACAAATAAATCGATATCTAATTCAGCTCCTTTATCGAGTGTTGCGATCTGCTGGTTTAAATTTAATATTTCAATATCGTCGTTTGCTTTTTGGATATCTGCTGCTGTTACCTGTTTTGGTCCTTCAAAATAGAGCGAAATCTTTGTGGTCTTTTTATCCAATAATTTCAGCCGCACTGATTTCAAATTTAAAATCAGTTCTGAAACATCTTCTTTTATCCCTTCGATAGTTGAAAACTCGTGTAACACACCTTTTATCTGAATAGCATTAAAAGCAGCGCCAGTTAGTGACGACAAAAGTACTCGGCGCATTGTATTTCCTAATGTTACGCCATACCCTTTTTCAAGCGGTTGAAGAATAAATTTTCCGTAAGTATTGGTGAAAGAATGTGCATCCACTTCAAGCTTTTCAGGCATATGTAAGTTCGATGAATTAATATTCATAAATCTCTCCTATTATCAAATTCATAATTATATCAGTCTCAATTGCTATTTAGAATACAATTCAACAATGAGCTGTTCGTTTGCATTAAGTGGAATATCGGTTCGTTCCGGGTGATTCAGAAAAGTTCCTGTCATTGCCCCTTTATCAAGAACTAACCACGGTAACATAGCATTATCGCGCATACGTTTTAAAGATAAGTGTATGATATCTAACTTTTTACTGTTTTCTCTAACTTGTATGACGTCGCCGGGACTAAGCAGATATGATGGAATATTCACGACTTTGTTATTGATCATAAAATGCCGATGAGTTACTAATTGTCGAGCGGTTTTACGAGAAGGAGCAAACCCAAGTCGGTAAACTACGTTATCGAAGCGGCGTTCGAGTGTCTTAACAAGAATTTCGCTTGTTCGTCCTGTTTGTTTTAATGCTTTTAAGAAATAGTTATGGAATTGAGTTTCCATCAAACCATACATGCGGCGAACTTTTTGTTTTTCGCGAAGTTGAACACCATATACCGAAATTTTTTGACGACGCGATTGACCGTGCTGCCCAGGCGGGTAGGCTCGCTTATCAACCGGACATTTTTCGGTGAAACACTTTGTTCCCTTTAAAAACAATTTTTGCCGTTCTCTTCTGCATAATCTACAGCTCGATTCTAAATATCTTGCCATTCTTTTGTATAACCTTCTTTCTTTTATTTTACTTTACTGAAGTTACGCAGAATTGACTTTTTGTCATGTTGATCCCGACTAGTCGGGAGAAACATCTAAAAATAGCTCGAA